>JAFSVJ010000044.1 GCA_017445025.1 Abditibacteriota bacterium
AAAACAGTGGCAGGTCAATCCACCCCCCAATCTTGCGATTAGGGGGACAGATTTCCATCCCCCCGTCTTTTTGCTATGCAAAAATCCACCCCCCAATCTTGCGATTAGGGGGACAGATTTCCATCCCCCCGTCTTTTTGCTATGCAAAAATCCACCCCCCAATCTTGCGATTAGGGGGACAGGTTGCCCACCAAACCGGTTCTTCGGACTGAAAAACCTATGATTTTTGGAAAAAAACACCTTTTTCAAAAAATTTTTCAAAAAAAAGGGAAAAAATCCCTTTAACTCTTGTCTTTTTTTGAAAAATGTGGTATAATATAATTATAGAACGATTTAACAAATTGTTAATAATCTGTTGGACAGATTTGCGAATTAACTAAAAGTCTCTATTACAATAAAGGCTTTTAATTAAGATAAAAAAACAAAACACACAGGAGGATCATACAATGATCACAATCAAAAAAGGTTTTACCTTAATCGAGTTGTTGGTTGTTATAGCAATTATTGCTATTTTGGCAGCCATCTTATTCCCCGTTTTCGCTCAAGCAAGAGAGAAAGCAAGACAAGCAAATTGTTTGTCAAACTTAAAACAAATCGGAACGGCTATAGTAATGTATGCTTCCGATAACCACGAAACTTACAATGTAAGTTACAACGGTTACAACGAAAACTACCACCCCACCAACTATGTAGACTACCCAAGATGCTACTATAACAGCATTTTGTATCCCTACACAAAGAGTTGGCAAATTTATTACTGTCCAAGTTCTTGGATTAGCTACAACAAAGCTGACGACGAAAACACTCAAATCCTAAACGGATTGGGCGGAAACTATTGTGTAAACGCTGATGTATTCGGTATTCAACACGATCCAAATCAATGGATTCCCGCAAAGAAAGAAGCACAAATTAAGTCTCCTTCCAACGTAGTTGCCATTTACGAAGCATGTGTTTGGGAAATGAATGACTCAGCTTGGGCAAATTCCGGTGCTTACCAATGTTATCTTCCCGGTCAAGGTTTAGCCGGTGTGACTCCAAATTCAGCCTTAACAGGTGAAGCATTAAACGACTTCAACAATGGTAGACACAACGAAGGATTAAACCTTTGCTACTGTGACGGTCACGCAGCTTTTGAAAAGTCCACCACTATTTACAGCTGGATGAACACCACCAGCAAAAACCCAATGAGACCTACTACTTGGTAAAAACTATTTAGAATTTATGAGAGGTTGTTCTCAACCTCTCTTTTCTCAAAAATTATACCTTTATTCAAAAAAATAATTTATTTTTTTAAAAAAAATTAAAAAAAACGGTTTTACCCCTTGACTTTTTTTGAAAAATGTGGTATAATATAGTTGTAAGAATGATTTAACAAATTGTTAAAAATCTGTTGAACAGATTTTTTGGATTGAATTAATTAAAAAGCCTGTTTTATTAAAAAAAGGCTATTTAATTAAGATAAAAAACAAAAAACACACAGGAGGATCATTAAGATGATCAAAATCAAAAAGGGTTTCACCCTCATTGAGTTGTTGGTTGTTATAGCTATTATCGCTATACTGGCAGCAATTCTCTTCCCCGTTTTCGCTCAAGCAAGAGAGAAAGCAAGACAGACAAACTGTTTGTCCAACATGAAGAACATCGGTACAGCAATTATACTGTACATTGATGACAACCACGAAACATACCCACAAGCTTATGGTGCTGCCACACAGTATGAAGTATGCTTCTGGACAGGAAAAATCTTTCCTTACGTAAAGGATTGGAAAATGTATTACTGTCCAAGTCACTATTATAGTTATGACGGTTCTATAACTGCTGATTTTGCCGGATACGGACAACCAAGCCAAGGCAATAATGCTTTAGGTGGTGGTTATACAGCAAATGGGGATGTTTTAACTGATAACAGAGCAGGAAACGTAGCTCCTCTTAAGGCAGCAAGAGTGAAATCTCCTTCAAATGTTGTATCAGTTTATGAAGGTTCTAACTGGATGATGAACGATTCAGCTTGGGCTAACTTAGGTAGTTATGGTTGTTATCTTCCCGGAACTTATTTAGCAAATAACGTTGACAGATCAAACGTTCTTTCCGGTGACGCTTTATCTGACTACAACAATGGTAGACACAATGAAGGTATTAACTTGGTTTACTGTGACGGTCACGCCGGATTTGAAAAATCCGCTACAGTTTTTAGTTGGATGAACACAACCAGCAAAAACCCCATGAGACCTACAACTTGGTAATTAAATTTTAGTTTTTGAGAGGTTGTCTTCAACCTCTCTTTTTTTAAGTTGTAATTTTAAGCATTTTTATATTATAATATAATTGGGAATATATGAATAAATTCCCAAATAAAGAGATTATCACAAAACAATTTAAATAAGGATTTATAAATGTATTTTGTTTTAATATTATTCCTAATAATATTCTCTGTTTCTGCTTTTGCACAAGATAAAATTAATTATTCCGGGGCTGTTTGGGACAGAAACGGTCATGGAAATCACAGAGCTGTTGTAGAAGTGACGGACTCTTCCGACTACAACAAAGTTCGCATTATATGGCGTCGCCGAGATCCGTTCCCGGAAAATATTAATATTGTATTAGAGGATTCTAAAGGGAATGAAATAAAAGATTATTATGAAATTGAAAAGAATAGAATATATTGTGATTTAATCTTTAATCCCACTGCCGGCTCCGGACTTTATTATATTTATTATATGCCTTTTATACCTGTTTCTGCATATGAAAAAGAAAATGAATATTTTAATGAAAGGAATAAATGGGGATTTTACAACATTGGTCCTACAAAAGTTAAAGATAACCTTTACAGAGATTATCCTAAAGCAAAACACATAGCCATTCAATACAGAGAAACTCCCGACACACCGGGGAGAAACTCTTTCTACCCCATGGAAATTGTGGCTTCCGCAGATGAAGTTCGAGAATTGACCAAAGCCCACCCGGACAATATTCTCGTTTTCCCCGAAGACAGAGAACACCCCATTAAAATGTTTGACTTCCTCCCTTACAGGTGGATAGAACAAGGCCCTTCTCTTTTCGGTGCCTTTACGGGTGCCCCCAACGAATATTTGGTATTTCAGCTTGGAATCTATGCCCTAAAAAGCAATATAAATAATATTAAAGCTCAAATCTCTGACTTTATAAGTGAAGGGGAAACCATATTCAAAGATAGATTTACCTGTTTTAACTTGGAAGGTATAAATCACGAAGGCAACTATTTCACCAAAAGAGTTGACATAGAGAAGAAGAAAGTTCAGCCTCTTTGGTTCGGTCTTGACATTCCGAGAGATGCTAAAGGAGAATACAAAGGCACCATAACTCTCACCTCTGAAAACACAGATCCCGTAACCGTTAACCTTATCATAAACGTTCAAGGTGGCATAAAAGAAGACAAGGGATATGACGACATGTTCACTCTTGCTCGTCTTAATTGGCTTAACTCTGACATAGGATTTGACGACATTGTTCTTCCGCCATATACTCCCGTAGAAGTTAAAGAAAACAAAATAAATATTCTTGACCGAGAAATAACTCTGTCTGACACAGGGTTGCCGAAATCTCTGATAAGCAGAGGTTTTGAAATTCTCGCCAATCCCATTAAATTTAATATAAACTCTAACATAAACTCTCCCATAAAAACAAAGAGTTTTAATATAACTGATCAAGGACAATCCTTTGTTGACTACAATGCAAAATATACAGACGCAGGTTTTTCCGTCACAACAGACACCACTGTTGAATGTGAAGGAGTTGTGACTGTATCTCTTAAACTTAAAGCTATAGAAACTGTATCTGCGGAAGATATCTTCCTTGAAATACCCATAAAAAAAGAAATTGCGCAGTATATGATAGGCTATGGTCATCAAGGCGGTTTCAGAAAAACCGATATCCGCTGGAAATGGAATATTAATAAAATTGACTATAGGTTTTGGACCGGAAATACTAATGCAGGTATACATCTTGATTTAAGAGATAATATAGATACATGGGATATGTATTACAATTATAATTACGGTAATCCTAAATCTTGGGATAATGAAGGATTAGGTGGTGCAGATGTTATAGATAAAGGTGATTATGTTCTTATTAAAGCTTATTCCGGAGAGAGAGATTTTAAAAAAGGTGAAGAAATTGAATTTAATTTCCGACTGCATATAACTCCTTTCCATAAAATTGACCCTAAACATTGGTCTTACACCTCTTCCTATTCAGGAAAAATAGAATCGGCAAATTACTATCATCAGCACCACGCCGATGTGGGATACGAATACATAAACTATCCTTTCTATAATTTAGATAAACTTAATGACAAATTCAAGAAAACCAATGAAAAATTAAGTGCCATAAACAAAAATTACAAAGGTGTGGAACTTTATTATACCCTTCGGGAATTAACTACATATTGTCCTGAACTTTTTGCTTTTGAGAGTCTTAACTACGAAATATATGAAAACGGGAATAACTTGAAAGGTTCTCAAAAAGAAGTCTTATTAAATTTGCATGGCGGTAAAGAGGCATGGGTGAGGGAACACATGAGTATTGAACCTCACACTGAATGGAGAAGCAATCTAAATAACGGAGAATTAGATCCTGCTATAAGTACATTAGGCTGTTCCAGATTATCTAATTTTTATATAAAAGGTTTAGAATATATATTAGATAATTTACCTATACATGGAATTTATATTGACAGTTTGAAATATTCGCGAACAACCATGAAAAGGCTGGCAAAAACTCTCTACAAGAAGAGAGGAGTGGCTCACATAAATATGCATACCTACAATTTCTTTGACCACTTTGACGCCAAATGCTCTCCCTTATCCAATTATATGGAGCACTTGCCATATGTCACATATCTGTGGCTTGGGGAAGAAGCCAACTATGACAGAAAACCGGATCACTGGTTAGTGGAATTAAGTGGTATTCCCTTTGGACTTACAAGCGAAGAGCTTCTTTTCGGCAATACTCTTAACCAATACAGAGGAATGATTTTTGCCATGGGTTCTAAAGAATACCCCAATGCAGCAGACCTGTGGAAATTCTGGGAAGACTACAAAATAGACGAAACGGAAATGATTGGCTATTGGGATAACTGCCCCATAAAAACCGACTGTGAAGATGTCTACTGCACCTGTTACAAAAAAGAAAAGGAATGCCTTGTTGCTGTGGCATCTTGGAGCGACAAAGACGAGAATATAACACTTAACATAGACTTTGACAAACTTGGCATAGATAAAAACAAAGCCACCATAACAATACCACCCATTCAAGGATATCAAGAAGCCGGCTCCTTTGAAATATTTGATAAAATTACTATTCCCAAAGAAGGCGGATATCTAATGGTGATAAAATAAACAACCCCCACTTAGGGGGTTTTTTATTGAAAAATAAACAAGATTGTGATATAATATAATATGAAAGGAGTTTTTTTATGGAAAATGATATACTTATTGCCAATGCTTGTGATGAATATTATCTCTACAAAAGAGAGGACGGAACATATTATGTCAAATACAGCCCGGACTTTTATGAAAAACATGCCAAACTTCTGCCTCAATTCAATATTTTCTCAGACCAACACCCCATTGAAGAGCTTTCAGAAAAAGAATTTATGGAATTTTTAGAAAACACAGTAGGTTATTACGGAGAAGATTGTCTTATAGATAAAAGTTACAAAGATTTTTTGAAATAATTTTATATTATTCTTAAATATTGAAAAAAATACTAAATTATGATATAATAATATTGATTGTATGTCTAATTTTTACTATATTGGAGTTCTTAAACCCATGAAATTTAAATATTTATCAGTAGTGATTTTAATCTTTTTATGTTCTCTGTGCATTTTTGCCCAAGATGCAGCCGAGACTCCCGCCGAACCGGGTGAGGCAACTACAGCTATAGAAGCCCCCGCTCCGGATACTCCCGAAGCTGTGGCACCTGTAGAATCCGCAGAAACGCCGGCTGAAACTCCGGCTACAGAAGTTGCACCTGCCGAAACAACGGAAGCTCCGACAGAAGCTCCTGCCGAAGCTCCCCAAGAAGAAACTGCTCCAACTCAAAGCATAGTTGCCATTGACTTCGTAGGTAACGAAAACATTAACAACGAAGCTTTAAACAATGCCATTTCTTCAAAAGTCGGTGATACCTTTGATGTTGCCAAAATCCAACAGGATATTAACGCCATTGCAGCTATGGGTGTTTTCAGTGCCATTACATACAAGAAAGAAGACAGAGCCGGTGGTGTGGCTGTTATATTTGACCTTATTGAAAACCCGAGAATTTCCAAAATTGTGGTTGTTAACTGCGACCCTCTCAAAGAAGAAGACATTTTAGGCATACTTCAAACCAAAGAAGGACTCCTATTTAACGAAAATACCATAAGAAGCGACTTCCGTGCCATAAGAGAATTATATGCTGAACAAGGCTACCTTGCCTACGTGACAGAAGACGCCGATATCGACCCGGACACAGGTGTCCTGACCATCCCTATTTTGGTTTATAAAGTAGGTGTTATAACAGTTTCCGGAAACAAAAAAACCAAAGAATATGTTATATTAAGAGAAATGCAACTAAAACCCGGTGACTACTACAATGTTATAACATTAAGAAATAAAGACTACCCAAGAATTTACGACCTTGGTTTCTTTGAAACCATTAACGACCCGGAACCGGAAGAAGGTGAAGAAGGAACCATTAACATTAACATTCCCGTTGTGGAAAAGAACACAGGTTCCTTTAACGTGGGTATCGGATACTCCTCTTCCAAAAAACTTGTGGGAACCATAAGAGTCAGCGATACAAACTTTATGGGAACAGGTAAAGGTGTCAGTGTCCTATGGGAACAGGGAACCAGATACGGTTTCAAAGGAAAAGGTAGCTGGGAAGTTTCCTACAACGACCCTTGGATAGACTCTCACAACACAAATATGGGAATCCAAGTTTACAACAAACTTGTTTACAGATTTACCAACTCATCCTTTGGTGGTTCCGCTCTCTCTAACGATGTAAACTATGGAGAACGACACCAAGGTTCACAGATAAGTTTCACAAGACCTTTCGGCAAAGAAAAACAAAGTTCACTTTCCTTAGGTTTTAAATTTGACAATGTTGAAACCAATCCTAACTACTTATACGAAGACGAAATGTGGAGAATTATCCAAAACGGTAAAGTTATAGCCGCTACATTAGGTTTTGATAACGATACAAGAGACCTAAAACTTAATCCCAAAACCGGAACTTATAAATCCATATCCGCCCAAGTAGGTAAAATTGACGGTAGTGAATATGTTCCCTCAGAATTTGACAAAACTTACTACAAAGCTCCCTTTGACGGAACTTTCTGGAAATCCGTTGCGGAATTTAGATATTACCACGCCCTCCGAAAGAAAAACGAACAAGAACTTATGTCCGCAAAAGATATGAGACCTTCCATTGCCATCAGATTTCGTGGAGGTATAGGTGGTGGTGAACTTCCATTCTTCGAACAATTCTTCGTAGGTGGAACAGATACTCTCCGTGGATACGACGACGACAGATTCTGGGGTAAATACTTGGCACAGGGTTCCTTTGAATACAGACACCCGATATTTGACTACTTAACCTTGGTTGGTTTCGTAGACTTAGGTGACGCCTGGGGTAACGAAAAATTCCTTAAATTCAAAGACCTTGAACAAACCAAAAACTTCAAACTCCACGTGGGTTATGGTATAGGTGGAAGATTTAACACTCCAATAGGAGCCATGAGACTGGACTGGGGATTTGGTGACGAAGGAAACAAACTCCACTTCTCCATGGGGCACTCCTTCTAATAAGGAAAAAGCATAATAACCCATCCACAATCCCTTTGATATTAATAGCCCCCCTAAAAGTGGGGGGCAAAATAACATATTTTTAAAAGAGGTAAACATAATGAAAAAATTACTTTTAGTCTTAACAATAATTTTAGTTACAGGTGGCGTTTTCGCACAACAAATCGCATACATTGACACTTCCGTTATTATGAAAAGTGAATATATAACCAAATCATATTCAGAATTAGAAACACAAAATAACATTTTCCAAAAAGAAATTCAAATCAGACAAGACAATCTTTTCCTTGGTGAAAACGAAATAACAGACCTAATTAACTTAGCTCAAAACAACGGTGACCAAGCCAAAATTACAGAATACCAAACCACCAACAATAAAAGATATGAAGAGCTAAACCTTCTCAACCAAACCAAAGACTTAACAGAAGAACAAAAGAACAGATTGACAGAACTTAACAATTTAAGAAAGAAATCCAACGAAAACCTTCAAAGCAGAGCCGAAACCTTAGGAGAACAAATGCAATCCTTAATGTCAAAAAAAGGTTCAGAAATAGAAGCAGCCATTATGTCAGCCTGTGAAAAAATAGCCAAAGAAAAGAACTATTCCATAGTTGTAAACAAAGATGCCATATTCTACGGTGGTATTGACATTACCAAAGATGTTATAGCAGCTCTTCCAAAAGAATAATGAAAAATCGTCCGGATCTTCTCGGTTTTGGTATATTTATTATAATACTTGCGGGTATCCTATATCTGTCCTTTAGCGGTTTGGTCAAAAAAATAATGAACTACGATTACTCCGCTGACGAATCCCTTGTATATGTTAACATAGATGCCATAGATATACCGGAGTCGGATATTCATTTTTATGATAACATAGGTTTTGAAGGAAAGGAACCCATAACACAGTTTCCTTCTCTCTTAAACATTGAAAAATATACTTACAAAGCAAAAGCCCTTCCCGTTCAAGATCTCTCCCTAAAATCCGAAGTCTCTCTTACCGACTTAGAAGAAACTCTAAACAGATATTTGTTAGAATCCTTAGAGTATTCCAAAAGCAAAAACGAAGACTTTGCCACCATGCAAAGCTACTTTAAAACAAGAAGTTTTGAAGAAGACGCAAGAGAGCTTTTGCACCAAAAAATAAAAGACAACACTCCTTACAAACTCTCTTCCTACATAAACAGTTTGGCTCATAACGGTCACATGTCCATTATGAACACAGAAAAAAACCGTAAAAATGCAGGAGTGGCCTTTTCCGAATACCTTCTTTACAGAAACGCCTATATGAACTATTTCTACCTTTACAAAATAAATGTAGAAAGATACAGAGGCCAGGAAAAACAAAAAACCATAGAAGAATTAAATAAAAAGTTTAATGAATATGAAGCTCTTCAAAAGGAAATAATCAGTCAGAACATTTCCTCTTCAGAGAAAACCATTAAAAATATTATTAACAATATTGATATATCCGAAGAAAACAAGACTTTTTCATACCAAAACATTAAATTACCGGATAACAAAAAGACAAAAGCTTTGGGTTTTTCTTTTGAAACCATTTCCGATATACCCTCTTCCATAAGCAGAGAAAAACAACAGCTTATTATAGCAATAGGCAAAGACCATAATTACAAGGTCACCTTTAACGAAAACCAATCCCTTGAGGATAAAACAGAAGAATTTCAAAATCTTATCAACAAATACGGTTACTTATACCAAATGTAAGGCAAAAAATGACCATTAAAGAAATTAGTAAAATCACAAACAGTAAAATAGACGGAGACTCCTCCTTTATTATAAAAGACATTTCTTTTATTAAAGACGCAAGAGAAGGAGATTTGGTATTAGCTGACGGAGAAAAGTATTTCAAACAAGCTCTCATATCACCTTGCTCCGCTATTTTAACAGATAAAAAATATTCCGAAACAGATAAAATCCTTCTGTTAAACGACAAACCCAACGAAGGTTTTATCAAACTCCTTGAGGCCATTCTTGAAGAAAACACTTTTCCAAGTGATAAACCATCTGCCACTATTCCAAAATCTTGTAAAATAGCTAAAAATGCTACTGTTTGTGACGGCACGGTCTTAGGTGAAAATGTGACCGTTTACCCTAATGTTTATATAGGTGCCAATTGTAAAATCGGAGATAATACCATTATCTACCCTAATGTTTGCATATACGACAGAACCATTATAGGTAAAAACTGTGTTATTAACGCTCAAGTGACCATAGGAGCCGACGGTTTTGGTTACGAATCCGGGGACGCCGGATTATTGAAATATCCTCACATCGGATATATTGAAATCTCTGACGAAGTGGAAATAGGTGCAAATACCTGTGTTGACAGAGCCAAATTGGGAAAAACCTATATAGGCTACGGAACTAAGATTGACAATCTCTGCCAAATTGCCCACAATGTTAAAATAGGAAAGTTTACGGTTATTTGCGGACAGACAGGAATTGCCGGAAGCGCTACTGTGGGTGATATGTGTATCTTAGGTGCCCAAGTAGGTATTGCAGACCATGTGGAAGTTGCAGACAGAACCATTATAGGAGCAAAATCAGGAGTAATTAAAAACACAGAACCCGGCAAAGCATATCTCGGCTGGCACTCTAATCCCGTTGACAGAGCCAGAAGAATTGAAGTTTTATACAACCAACTTCCGGATACCCATGCCGAGTTCAGAGAAATGAAAAACAAGCTTAAGGAATTGGAGAAATCTCTAAAATCTGTAATTAAGAAAATATAAATGACTACTATAGATAAAACAGTCGTCTTGGAAGGAGTGGGACTCCACACGGGAGTTTGTTCCAAAGCCACTTTGATGCCATACGACAAAGAAGGTTTATTTTTTAAATTTGGTGACGAAATAATAAAAGCTACGGCAGATATGGTATGTGACACCTCCCGTTGCACCATGCTTAACCTTAAGGGCCATATTGTTCAAACCTGTGAACATATGTTATCATCAATATATGCCTTAGGTATTAATTCTGTTTTAATAGAACTATCTGCGGAAGAAACTCCCATTTTTGACGGTAGCGGCGTGGTTTGGTTTGAAACATTAAAAGATCATATCACAGGAGAGCCCATAAAGCCAGTAACAATTCCGGCACCCATTGAAATTACAGACAAAGATGCCTATATTAAAGCTTATCCTTCAGGCACTTTTGAAATAGAGTATTTTTTGGATTATGCTCACCCACAAATAGGAAAAACTTCCTTTTTATATACCCCTGAGAAATTTGAAAAATATATTGCTCCTTCAAGAACCTTTGCTCTCTTTGAAGAAGTTGAATTTTTAAGAGCTAACGGCTTGGCAAAAGGTGGAAGTGAAGAGAATTGCATTGTGGTTTACAAAGATCATATCTCCTCTCCCCTTAGACATAAAGAGGAATTTGCTACCCACAAAATTTTGGATTTAATAGGAGATATCTCCCTTTGCGGAGTGCCTCTCTTAATAAAAATCAAAGCAAACAAAAGCGGTCATAAGTTAAACAATATGTTTGCAAGAGAATTAAGAATGTTATTAACATAAAATATCAAAACAAACAATCATAAATTAAACAATATGTTTACAATTAAGGACGGTTTTAAATAATGCTTGATGCACAACAAATTAAGGAAATACTGCCCCACAGATCACCCTTTCTTTTTGTTGACAGAGTGACAGAAATGGAACCCGGCAAATCAATAAAGGGATACAAAAATATATCCATGAACGAATATTTCTTTCAAGGACACTTCCCCGGTCATCCCATTCTTCCCGGTGTGATTATCTGTGAAGCTATGGCTCAGCTCAGCGGTGTTCTCTTTCTCCACGACGAAGAACAAAGAGGAAAACTTGCTTTCTTCGGTGCTCTCGATCAAGTTCGTTTCAAAAGACCTGTGGTTCCCGGTGACAGACTTGATATGGAAATAGAAGTTATTTCCGCAAGACATTCCATTATAAAAGTTAAAGGAAAAGCTTTTGTAGACGGAGAGTTGGCTTGCGAAGGTATTATTACTTGTAAACTTATTGACAGGAATAACAGTTAAGGGGAAAGAAATGAATAACATAGACAAAACAGCAATTATTCATCCTACCTGCCAATTAGGTGATAACATAACCATAGGACCTTTTGTGTGTATTGGCGAAAATGTTAAGATTGGTGACAACACAGTAATAATGAGTCATTCTGTCATTGAAAAAGACACCACAATAGGTAAAAACAATCAAATATATTCAAATGTTGTTTTGGGTGGTGACCCTCAAGATTTAGGCTACAAAGGCGAACAATCCTTCCTTGAAATAGGTGACAACAACAAATTAAGAGAATTTGTCACCATTCACCGAGGCTCCCGAGAAGGCAACATAACCAAAATAGGAAACGATAACTATTTAATGGCTTATGTTCACGTTGGACATGACTGTATAATCCACAATAACGTTATTTGCACATCCTTTGCAGGTATCAGCGGCCATTGTTTGGTAGAAGATTATGCTATTATCGGTGGTCTTGCGGGACTTCACCAATTTGTTCGTGTGGGCACCATGGCTATGATCGGAGGACTGAGCAAAGTAAACAAAGACATCCCGCCTTTCACTCTTTGCGACGGTAACCCTGTGACTGTGCGAACCACCAACACAGTAGGTCTCAGAAGAAGAGGCAAAAGCAACGAAGTTATCTCAGCCTTAAGCGATTCCATAAAGATTATTTTCAATTCCAGCCTTAACAGAAACAGTGCCGTTAAACTTGTTATGGATAAGTATCCGGACATTCCGGAAATAAAATATCTTGTGGACTTTGTCAAAGCAATTAAACAAGGTAGCAGCGGACGCCAACTAAATTAACAAACAAGTGCGTAATTTTCATAATTACGCATTATTTTTAAATTATGAAAGAATATAAAATAGCTGTCTCTTGCGGAGAGAGTAGCGGAGATTTGAACACATCCTTTCTCGTTAAGGAACTTAAAAAAAAATATAAAAATCTATACTTTTACGGTTTGGGAGGAGCAAACTTAAAGAGAGAAGGTTGTAATATCTTATGGGAAACAGATAAATTCGGAACTATCGGTGTTGTTCAATCTCTAAAGGTTTTATTCCGTCTGTCTTACATATATAATAAATTTAAATACAATCTCATAAAAGAAAAACCGGATATTCTTCTCTGTGTAGACTTCGGATTTTTTAATTCCATGCTCATAAAAGCATTGGCAAAAGAAAATATAAACATTATCTATTACTTTCCTCCTTCCAGTTGGAGAAAAAACCTAAAAAGTGCCACAGCTCTGACAGAGAGCAAATCCAAGGTCATAACTCCTTTCCCTTGGTCGGAAAAGATACTGACCGGCTTTGGAATTGAAGCCAAATTCTTAGGGCATCCCCTACTGGATATTGCCAAGGCAAGTAAAAGCAAAGAAGACTTTTATAAAGATGAAAATATTCCTAACGAAAGCCAAGTTTTAGGATTTCTTCCGGGAAGCAGATTGTTTGAAATAAAAATGCATATTTCCACCTTTGGAGAAACCATAAAAAGACTTTACAAGGAAAACAAGGACAGAATTTTTCTCATTGCCTCATCCGAAAGATATGCAAATTATATAGATAAAAGATTAAAAGCAATCTGTGAAGAAGCATATTATAATATCCGAATTATAACAGGTCAAGTATATAACATAATGGCATACTCAGAGTTTCTATTCTGTTGCAGCGGAACTGCCACCTTAGAAGGAGCCATTTTAAACACACCT
Organism: Abditibacteriota bacterium; assembly: GCA_017445025.1. Classification (GTDB taxonomy): domain Bacteria; phylum Armatimonadota; class UBA5829; order UBA5829; family UBA5829; genus RGIG7931. The sequence goes on from JAFSVJ010000044.1 coordinate 13,573, forward strand.
ATGGTTATATTATATAAAGGCACCTTTGTTATGAGAGTAGAATACACCATAAGAAAAAAACGACTGCCTACCATAATAGGACTGCCCAATATAATCCTTGACAAAATTGTGGTGCCGGAATTAATAGGTAATAACGTTAACCCGGATAATTTAATATCAATTTACAAAGAAACCATAACCAAAAAAGATAACATAAAAGAAGATTACGAAAAAATAAGAAACATATTGGGAACAAGCCCCATTATCCCAAAAATTGCCGAAACCTTTGCAAAAATGGCAAACATTAAATAATGCACAATGCACAATGCACAATACAAAATGCAAAATTAAATGAAAAATGAATAATAATTAATTTTGCTACGCAAAATGTGATTTTCGGAGAAAATCACTTATTCCCCCCGTCATTCACTTCGTGAATGCCACCCCCCATTTTGCTTTGCAAAATAGGGGGACACATTCAACGGCGTCTTAATTTTACAGAGCGACTAAAAAGTTTAGAGCACGCTAACAAAAGTGGGAGGTCGTCCCTATCCCCCTATTTCCGAAGGGAATGGAGGGTGGCAGTCCGTAATTGTTTCAAGGGCTTCCGAAAAGTTGAAGCGTTAGCGAAGACTTTTTGGGAATGAAACTGACGGGGGAATGGACATTGAGAATTGAGAACTCACGAATTATTCACCTTCTGATTTTATATTTCATATTTTTGATTTTTAATATGTATAATGGATAAAACTTTAAAACGAATAATTAAATATATAACTCAATACAAAGGACTGCTTGTAATGTTATTTGTCAGCAGTCTCTTTCTGTCACTTGCCAATCTTGTCAGCGCTTCTTTGGTGAAAGTCTTTCTTGCAGGAGTAAACCCGGGCAACGATACCAGCGATATACTTCTCACAAACATAATGGTCAAGTTAGGATTCATTACAGACAGATATAACCAAACAGACATTATGATCTGTGTTGCTGTATCATTTATGGCTGTTTACGCAATACGAAGCGTATTTATGTATTTCAATAACTACTCCACGGGAGTTATCGGTGCCGCTCTCGGAACCAAATTCCGTGAAGATATGTACTCAAATCTACAAACTCTGTCCCTATCCTATTTTTACAAAGAAAAAACCGGTGACTTCATTTCAAGAATGAACTCAGATGTGGACAAAATCAAATCCACCTCAGATATTATTATTTCCTTTGTTGAAGCACCTGTTATGATAATCTTAGGCGTTATTCGTCTGTTCGTTCTCAATTGGCAACTGACTCTCTGTGCCTTTATCATTATCCCCATAATAGGTTTTGTTCTCGAAAAAACCACCTCAGCCCTTAAAAAATATACTTTAAACCAACAGGCATCCATAGGTGACGTAAACGCTAAGGTGACAGAAAACATAAGAGGTATAAGAATCATAAAATCTTTCTGTATGGAACAGGAAGAACTTAAAAGATTTATCAAAATCAATAACCACAGTTTATATCTTACCATAAAAACCATTAAAAGAGACTCTGTTGTCACCCCAAGTATGGAAATAGTGGGTGGTATTGCCATGGGCGGTCTTATATTGGCAGGGGCCTACTTTATCCTCTCCGGTAAACTTAACTTCCCCATGTTAGGTGAATATATTATGCTTGCCTTTTTGGTCACTAATGCTGTCAAATCCCTAAGCAAAATCAAAGCAACAGTAGAAAAAGTTAAAGCCAGTGCGGAAAGAGTTTTTGAGATTATCGACATTAAAAGTGATGAAATTGAGCCTACCCACATTATTGAAAACACAAATCCACAGGGCAAGATCAAATTCACAAATGTTGTTTTTTCTTATGATAAAATTGAACCTGTAATAAATGATATTTCCTTTGAAATCAAACCCGGTGAAGTAATAGCCCTTGTGGGACCTTCCGGAGGTGGAAAATCCACCCTTTCAGACCTGCTCCCAAGATTTTACGATGTTGACCAAGGATCCATTGAAATTGATGACATTAATGTTAAAAACTACAGAATAAAAGAATTAAGAGAGCTTATCAGTATGGTTCCCCAAGAAACCATTCTCTTCTCCGGAACCATAAGAGAAAATATTGCTTACGGTAAACCCAAAGCCACAGAAGAGGAAATCGTTCAGGTTGCCAAATATGCCAACGCTTTGAATTTTATTAATACCTTGCCTAATGGCTTTGACACCTACTTAGGAGAAGGGGGTGTGGGATTATCCGGCGGTCAAAAACAAAGAATTGCCATTGCCAGAGCTCTGCTCCGAGACAGCAAAATTCTCATACTTGACGAAGCAACCTCAGCTCTTGACGCCGAAAGCGAAAGCGTTGTTCAAGAAGCTCTTGAAAATATGCCAAAAAACAGAACAACCATTGTTATAGCTCACAGACTTTCCACAGTCAAAGGGGCAAACAGAATATTTGTTATAGACAGAGGAAAATTAGCCGAAGAAGGAACCTTTACGGAACTTCAAAATACAACAGGTATCTTTTCCCAACTCTATAACACACAGTTTAAAAAATAAAACACCCCCCACGATGAAAAATCCTTGATTTTTCATCGTTGCCCCCAATGGGGGCAAAAGACGTGGCTCTATAACTTCCCCTTTTTTCCTATGTTTCTATTTCCATTCCCTAAAAGTTTCGCTATTCGCTCAACTTTTTGGGTTGAATTGCGGCAAAAAAGCACCGCTTTTTTGTAAAAACGACAACTGCTTGTTGTTTTTAGCAAGAGCCGGAAAATCTACGATTTTTCGGTGACCGACGGCAAAAATCTTTACCATTAAAGATTTTTGACTAGAAGCTACGAGGAAAATCTTCGATTTTCCCGTAGAGGGGCCGTCTGCTTTCTGCTTTTTAACTTTGTGATTTGTAATTTGAATTAAATAAAGATTATGATACAATTTATATTATATAACTTAGGTCTTATCATTACTCTACCTTTTACGGTAGCATACTTGATATACAGAAAAATAGCCACTAAACAAACCACCCAAGGTGTTAAAGAACAACTTGGAATTGTTAATATACGAAAAGATATAAAAAGCCCCATTTGGATTCACGGTGTATCGGTAGGAGAAACCGTTGCCGGTGCGGCAGTTGTAGAAGAACTTCTCAAACAATCAAACGAACACGATATTGTTTTCTCAAACACTACAAGAACGGGGCACGAACAATCCTTAAAAAGTATAAAAAATGCAAAACAATTGACCTACTACCCCTACGACTTTTTCTTTCCCGTATGGAGATCCATCAGAAAGGTAAAACCATCACTTTTTGCTTCCGTTGACACAGAAATATGGCCTAACTTTAGGTTTGTTTTAAAAAGATATAAGGGCAAAAGTGCAATTATAAACGGTATCATTTCCAATGACACTCTAAAAGGTGCCGGATTCTTTGCATGGCTTTACAAATGGACTCTGAATAACATAGATCTCTTTTGCATGCAATCGGAAGAGGATGCCAACAGAGTTATTCAATTAGGAGCAAAACCGGAAAGAGTTATAATCACCGGTAATTGCAAAGTAGATAACGCAAGAATCAATGTTCCCACTGATGAAATTAAAGCCACTTACAGTTCCTATTTTCCAAATTCAGATATAGATAAAACCCTTGTGTTTGTGGCAGGTTCCACCAACCCGGGTGAAGATATTCCCGTAATCGAGGCTTATAAATCTCTTAAAGAAAAATATCCTAATCTTAAAATGATTTTGGCACCGAGACAAATTAAAAGAGGGGAAGAAATAGGAGATATGTTAAAGGAAAGAGGTATCTCTTATAACCTTAGGAGCAACACAAATCCTATTGATTTTGATAACGATGTTTTGATTTTAAACGTTATGGGTGAATTGGCAAAAGCCTATTTCTTAGGCCACATCTCCTTTGTGGGAGGAAGCCTTATAAAGAAAGGATGTCACTCCATACTCCAACCTATAGCCGCCGGCATAGGTGTTTGTGTTGGGCCTCACACCTTTAAAGCCAAAGACTTGGTAGCTCAAGCAAAAAAATGGAATATTGGCTTTGAAATTAAAAACAGCAAAGAGTTAGCAGATAAAATCGACGAAATTCTTTCAAGCCATGAGACACAGGCTCAAATATCTCAAAACTGCGAGAAAATGCTAAATACAAATAAAGGTGCAGCCGAAAAAACAGCTCGTGCCATGCTACAATTACTAAACGACGGAACCATATTAAAATTATAAAAGCAAAAAGCAGAAATAGAAAAAAACAAAGTTTTTTTCTTAAAATTTGCAAGCAAATTTTAAATATTCCCCCCCGTCAAGCCTACGGCTTGCCACCCCCCCATTTTTCTTGCGAAAAATAGGGGGACACATTTACCGGTCCCCTTTATCAAAAGGGGAGATAAAGCAGAAAGCAGATATAATGAATTTTGAAGATATTATTTTACACAAAGACAATTCAATAAAAGCAAAAACATTAAGGGCTTTTCTGATACCTTTCAGTTGGCTCTACATTTTTGTGCATTTTTTGTTTTTCATTCCCTATAAACTGGGCATAAGAAAAAAACACAAAGCCCATATCCCTGTAATCTGCGTCGGAAACATTACTATGGGTGGCACGGGAAAAACTCCCTTTGTTATAACTTTATCCAACATTCTCAAAGATTTCGGCTACAAACCGGTTATAATATCCAGAGGATATGGCAGAAAATCAACAGAAAATATGGTTTTTTGCCCCAAAGACAGCCTTTTAGCGGAAGACACGGGAGATGAACCCTATCTTCTTTCAAAAGCCACAGATTTATCAATTATTATAGGAAAAAACAGAATTAAAAGCATTCAAATGTCCCAAGACCTTGATTGCAATATTATAATCCTTGACGACGGAATGCAATATTGGCAACTTCACAAAGATATAGAAATCGCCATAGCCTCAGCCCAAAAGCCCTTCGGCACAGGCCGAGTTATTCCCGCAGGTGACTTGCGAGAGCCCAAAAAGGGTCTTAAAAGATGTCAATTTATTGTTTTAACCGACAATAACCCTATTGGCAAAGAAACAATAGAAAAAGTTCAAGATTATTGCCAAAATTCTTTCGTACATGAAGGTATAACAAAACCTTTAAATATAACTTATAAAGAAAAGAATTATGATTTGGATTTCCTAAAAGGCAAAAAAGTAATAGGAATTTGCGGTATAGGAAACCCGGAAAGGTTTAAAAGAACCCTTTCGGATTTAGGTGCGGATACTTTAGAATTTATCACCTATCCCGATCATCACAACTATATGGAAGAAGACATAAATTTGATTAAAGAGAAGGCAAAAGAATGTGATTTTGTGGTGACCACAGCAAAAGACAGAGTAAAAATGCCTTTAGATCTCAATGTGGCTGTGGTGAATATTTATACACAAATTGATGAAGACTTTAAAGAAAAATTAAAAATAAAACTTAAAGAAAATTTAATAACAAAATAAAGACTATGAACATTCTGATTATTAGAGTTTCTGCTATCGGTGATGTGTTTCTTGCAACACAATTTGCGGAATATAAAATTACAAATCACCAAAAAGACCGATTTTTTGCAAGTAATTTCGTATTGTAGTCGTCGACTGTAATGAGTGAGTATTGGGGCGATTTTTAAGGCAATAGCCATTAAAAATTGTTTCAAGACGAGCGAATGTCAAGGAGATACGAAAATAGAAATTACATTAAGCAAAAAAGAAGGTATTTTTAGGGGAGTTGGAATTTTATATGATATGATAAAATATAAAATAATACAAATCTAACACATTTATTAAAAAACTATGAACATATTAATTATCAGAGTTTCTGCTATCGGTGATGTGTTTCTTGCAACACAATTTGCGGAATACGTAAAAAAAACAGTGCCCCATGCCACACTACATTGGCTGGCTGAAAAGAGATGTAGCGGTGTTCTTACAAACAATCCATACATAGACAAAATCATATATTGGGAAAGAGATAAAAAATCAAATCTAAAAGACCTCTTTAAATCTGCGGAAAAGGTTGATCTGTCCACAGAATACGATTTGGTTATAGACTTGCAATGCCTTTTGTAACTCTTCCCAATTGTGACCAAAATCAAAGCAAAAAACAAAGTGGGAATCAGTGAATACGAGTTCCCCATGAATTTCTGCTACAACAAAATCATTAAAACAGAAAAATTTGAACCCTTAAAAGAAAAATACCACAGAATAGCCCAAGAAGTCTTAGGGTATGTAGGTCCCCCACTTGACCCCTACCCTGCCTTTACAAAAGAAGACAAAGATTCAGCAAATAGGTTTTTCAAAGCAAACAACATTGAGGGAGCTGTTGCTTGCATCTTTGCCACAAGCATGGACCACAAATATTGGGATAAAGATAAATGGGTTTCCCTTTCCGAAAAAATCAAAAAAAAATATAACAAAAAATGTATTCTCTTTGGTGCTATGGGAGACTTGGAGTATGCCAAGTATCTAACCCAAAGGTCAAACAACTTTATTAACCTTGTGGGGAAAACCACCTTAACGGAATCTATGGCATATTTGACAAATTGCTCCGCCTGTGTTTCAACAGATACTGCCATGATGCACTTTGCCTCAATACTTAACATTCCCACCATATCACTATACGGCACAAACTTTTTCTACTCCCACCACTTTGGCAGAAAAAACGTTGAAATAATATTCAAGGGAGACTATAACAATAAGACTCAAAAAGTCCCGGATGGAGAATGTAAGAAAAACATGCAAAACATATCCGTAGAAGAGGTTATGACAGCTCTCGAAAAACAACTTTCTAAATAAAATTCCAAATTCCCTAAAAATCTCTAATTTTTTGTTTAACGAAATATCTAATTTCGTGTCTCCTTGACATTCTTTCGTATATGAACAAATTTCTAATGGCCTTTGCCTTATAAATTTGCCCATCTACTCAATCATTACAGTCGACGACTTCATTAAGATATTTCTTACAAAAAATTGATCTTTTTGGTAATTTGATATTTTTTTACTCCCACCACTTTGGCAGAAAAAACGTTGAAATAATATTCAAGGGAGACTATAACAATAAGACTCAAAAAGTCCCGGATGGAGAATGTAAGAAAAATATGCAAAGTATAACAGTTGACGAGGTTTTAGCAGCCCTTGACAAACAAAATCTCTCCCCTAACCTCTAAAAATACCCAAGTTCACTTTTTTGGAAACTCCAAAGGTCATAAGCTTAGGAGATACATTAAATATGTAAAAACTTGAAAAATTTTTGATTTTGTGGTATAAAATAAGTGTATATATTTTAATTTACTTTATTATATAAGGAACATATGCAATGGATAAACAAAAAGCTCTTGATGCTGCATTGGCTCAAATAGATAAACAACTGGGCAAAAACAAAATATTCAGATTAGGCGACAGAAAAAAAATGAACGTGGAAGTTATATCCACAGGTTCATTTTCACTTGACAACGCACTGGGCATAGGGGGAATCCCCAAAGGAAGAATTACGGAAATATACGGAACCGAATCCTCCGGAAAAACCACCATTGCATACCACATAATTGCAGAATGTCAAAAAGCCGGGGGTATTTGTGCCTTTATAGATGCCGAACAATCTGTTGATCCTGTATATGCAGAAAACTTGGGAGTTGTCATTGACGATTTATATGTTTCTCAACCGGATACGGGAGAAGAAGCTCTCGAAATAATGGACAGTCTTATTCGTTCAGGCGCCATTGACCTCATTGTTCTTGACTCCGTTGCAGCACTTGTCCCCAAAGAAGAAATTACAGGAGTAATGGGACAATCTCATATTGGTCTCCAAGCAAGACTTATGAGTCAAGCTCTAAGAAAAATTGGTGCATCCCTAAACAATACCAATACTGCAGCCGTATTTATTAACCAACTCCGTGACAAAGTTGCAACGGGAATGCCTATGTTCGGAAATAACGAAACTACACCCGGTGGTCGTGCTCTTAAATTCTGGTCATCTGTCAGATTGGAAGTCAAAAAAGGTGAAGTTATCAAGAACGGAAACGAACAAATCGGTTCAAGAACAAAAGTCAAAGTTGCCAAAAACAAATGTGCCGCTCCTTTCAAACGTGCTGAATTTGATATTATTTTCGGGGAAGGTATTTCCAAAACAGGAGAACTTGTGGACTTTGCCACAGAACTTGGCATTTTCAAAAAAAGCGGTGCTTGGTTTAGCTACAACGACGAAAAAATAGGTCAGGGAAGAGAAAACGTTAAAGCTCACTTAGAACAAAACAAAGAATTGTTTGAAGAAATTAATAATCTTGTTCGTGCCAAACTCTTCACCAATGAAGACACTATCCCCATTGAAGACGACGGAAACCCGGATATAAATAAAGTAGATGAAAATAACGAAGATAGAACCTCAGAAGAATAATCCGGACAGAGTAAACATTTACGCCGATAACAAATTCTTCTGCGGCCTTGATTTGGATGTGCTCTCAACTCTTTCCTTAAAAGAAGGTGTGGAGATTACACCGGCCCTCAAAAGCACAATTGATGATTATAATTTAAAGTCAAAATGCTTTCGCAAGGCTCTCAATCTATTAAACTACAGAGATAGAACAACTTATGAACTAAAAAAGAAGCTGAAAGAAAAAGGGTTTGATGAAGCTGAAATAGATTTAACTGTAGAAAAAATAAAATTATTAGGCTATATAAACGATAATAGTTTTCTTGATACTTTTATCAGTTCACATAAATCTTCCGTCTCAAAGGGAAAGATTGCCCAAAAACTATGGCAGCTGGGCATTCCCGGTGATTTGGTTAACGAAAAACTGACTGAACACTTTCACGAAGGAGATGAATATTCCTCCTGTTTGACTGCCATGAAAAACAAAATCCGTTATCAAGCTTGTGAAAGAGAAAAACTTATGCGTCACCTTTTATATAAAGGGTATAAATATGACACCATAGTGAAAGTTCTCAAAGACCATTTCCCACAAACAAAATAACGGTAAAACCTTTTTGATTAAGTTTTGATGAGTTATCCTTTCTTTATTTTTAGGAGGATAAATTGGAACCCATTATTGGAATCATTATTGGACTCCTTATAGGCATTGCTTTATCTGCCTTAGGTGTCGGACTTTATTATCAAACAAAAATCAAAGCTGAAATTGACGATATAAAAAACAAAAAAGAAGACCTTTTGCTTAAAGAAGAAAAAATAAAGGTCGAATCAGAAAACATGCAAAAAGAGGCCGTTTTGGCAGCTCGAGAGGAAGCTGTTAAACTCCGTGCCGAAATTGACAAAGAAGCTAAAGAAAAGAAATCTGAATTAGCTAAAACAGAAAGAAGGCTAACTCAAAAAGAAGACACTCTTGACAAGAGAGCTGAAAACTTAGATCAAAAAGAAAAATCCATTCAAAAACTTGAAGGAAAAGTTCAAGAAAAACTAAAAGAAGCTGAAAAAATAGTTGAAAACCAAAACACAGAGCTTCACAGAATCAGCAATCTTAACGAAGAAGAAGCTCGTGACATAGTTATTGCAAAAACAGAGCAAGCTATGGAAAGGCATGTGGCTAAAATTATTCGCCAAGCCGAAGAAGAAGCCAACGATACTGCCAGAAAAAAGGCTCAAGCCATTGTTTTGACAGCCATTCAAAAATGTGCTGTAGACCAAGCTGCCGAATCCACCGTCTCCGTGGTTCCCATTCCCAGTGAAGAAATGAAGGGTAGAATCATCGGAAGAGAAGGCAGAAACATAAGAACCTTTGAAATGAATACAGGTGTTGACCTGATTATAGATGATACTCCCGAAGCTGTTGTTATAAGCGGTTTTGATCCTGTCCGAAGAGAAGTTGCAAGAGTAGCTCTTACAAATCTTATTGTGGACGGAAGAATTCATCCCGGAAGAATCGAGGATGTAATAGAAAAAGCCCAGAAAGAAGTTGAACAAAAAATGAAAGAAGCCGCTGACAAGGCTATCTTTGAAACCGGCGTAACAGGTCTGAACCACGAGCTTATAAAACTCTTAGGCAGATTAACATACAGAACCAGTTACGGTCAAAGCGTCCTTCAACACTCAGTTGAAGTTTCTCTCCTTGCGGGAGTTATTGCTTCCGAATTGGATCTTAACGTAAACCTTGCCAAAAGAGCCGGTTTACTTCACGACTTAGGAAAGGGTGTGGACTTTGAAATAGACAAGCCTCACGCTGTAATATCTATGGATCTTCTTTTGAAATACAAAGAAAATCAAAAGGTTGCGGAAGCCTGTGGTGCTCACCACTATGATATTGAACCCACAAGCCCGGAGGCTGTAATAGTTCAAATATCCGATGCCATAAGTGCCTCTCGTCCCGGTGCAAGAAGAGAAACCCTTGAAACTTACGTTAAGAGATTGGCTAAATTAGAAGAAATTGCCAACTCCTACCCCGGTGTAGATAAGACTTATGCTGTTCAAGCCGGTAGAGAAATAAGAGTTATGGTTAAACCCACGGAGGTTAACGATGAACTCTCAGCAAAATTAGCTTTTGACACAGCAAAACGTATTGAAGACGAAATGGAATATCCGGGTCAAATAAAAGTGACGGTTATTAGGGAAACCAGAGCCGTAGAATATGCTAAATAATACTATAATCCGTCTCACATTGTGGGACGGATATTGTTTAAGAGGTTTTTTTGACAAAGAATATTATAGTAAACAAAAACAACAGAGAAACCAGAGTAGCAATAGTGGAAGACGGAAACCTTGCGGAGGTATTCGTAGAGCGTGACAAACAAATTGTAGGCTCTATATACAAATGTAAGGTTGAAAATGTGCTCTCAGGTATTGATGCTGCATTTGTGGACATTAACGAAGAGAAAAACGCCTTTTTGTATGCGGGAGATATTCTCACTAATTTTGAATTTGAAGACGCCAAACAAGCAAAGAAAAACTCAAAAGTTCAATCTATTCACAACCTTATAAGTGAAGGTCAAGAATTACTGGTTCAAGTGGTAAAGGCTCCAAGGGGAACAAAAGGTGCCAGAGTGACCACAAAAATCACCTTCCCCGGAAGATATCTGGTGGTTATTCCAAACAACGATACCATAGGTATTTCCAAAAGAATAGAAGACCCGGAAAGAAAAAGGCTTAAAGAAATAATAGAAGAGATAAAACCCAAAGGCTACGGTATTATTGTGAGAACCGAGGCTGAAGGTGTATCAAAAAAAGATTTGGATCACGATATAAAACTAATGGTTAAAATCTATGAAGACATAGAGAAAACCGCCAAAAACTATCGTGCTCCCGCCTTGGTATATAAGGAATTATCTGTTATTTATCAAACTGTGAGAGATAACTTAACAAGTGACGTTCACTGTATGTTCATTGACGACCAAGAAGATTTCAAAAAAGCTCTCACCATTTCCAACTTTTTTGACCCTAAGCTAAAGGGGAAAATCAAATATTATAAAGACAAAGAGCCCATATTTGAACACTTTAAAATAGAACACCAATATACAGAACTTTTCAAAAGGAAAGTTTGGCTCCCAAGCGGGGGAAACATTTGTATAGACCATGCTGAAGCCTTAACTGTTATTGATGTAAATTCGGGTAAATATGTAGGAAAGAAAAACCTTGAAGAAACGGTTTTTACCACCAATATAGAAGCTGCAAAGGAAATAGCCAAACAGATTCGTCTCCGAGATATAGGTGGGATTATTATAGTTGACTTTATAGATATGCAAAAATCCTCCTATAAGCACCAATTGCTTATGAAATTAGGAGAAGAGTTAAAGAAAGAGAGAACAAAAACCACCATAAGCCAGGTTTCAGCCTTAGGACTGGTAGAGCTCACAAGAAAGAGGGTCATAGACGCTGTCAGTGAAACCGTAAGCCAAATGTGTCCTTATTGCAACGGACGAGGAAGAATTGAAAGCCCGGAAACCGTGAGTCTCAGAGTTGAAAGAGAAATCAGAAATTATATAGCCAACAACAAATGCGACTATGGTATTATTGTAAACACTCACCCGGATGTTGCTATTTATTTATTGGGTGACGAAGGGAAAAACATTGAAGAATTGGAAAAAGTTTACAATATGAATATCTATATCAGAGGGTATGATGATATGCATATAGAGGACACAAAAATCATTAAAGTTGTGCCGGAAATGTTAGACTCTCTCTCTCCTCTGTCCATAGGTCAAGTTTATTCCGTCCGACCGGAAGCCAATCCCATTACAATCAAAGATACTGTTTACGCTTGGATTAACAATGTTTATGTTGAAATACTTTTCGGTGCTAAGTATTTAGGTAAGCAGAAAAAAATAACCATAAAAGAACTTCAAAGAAATATCATTAAAGCAAAGATTAAGGAGGATTAAATGAAATATATATTGACCTTTCTTATTATTTTTATAATTGGAGTATGTGCTATGTGTGACAATATGTTTGATATTCCCCAAAGAGATAAAAAAGAAGTTAAAACTGTTGCTCACAGAGGAAACTCAAAATTTTGTCCGGAAAACACTCTGACTGCCTACAAATCAGCGGTAAAACTCGGGGCGGATATTGTTGAAACAGATGTTCATATCACAAAAGATGGAATACCTGTGTTTAGTCATGACGGTTCCATAGACAGATGCAGTAACGGAAAAGGGTTAATAGCCGAAAAAACCCTAGATGAACTGAAAGGGTATAACTTTGGCTGCACCACCAACCCGGCCTTTGGTGACAGATACAAAAATGAACCCATTTTGACCGTTGAAGACGGAATAAAGTTTTTCAAAGAAGCCAATGTTGGTTATTTCCTTGAAATTAAAACTCCGGCAGTTATTGTTCCCACTGCCGAAATTATTAAAAAGCTTAAACCAAACAAGACAAAAACTATGTTCTTGGTTTGGAACAATAATGACAGCAGAGCTATAAAAAAAGTTCTCAAAGGTTATAATATTTATCACTTAGACCCTATAAATGATTTTATCACAGCAGAGGATAAAGAAGCATATTTTAAAGAATTAAAAGACGCCGGTATTACAGGTTTTAGTATTAACCATAGTGTTCTTTTTGGCGGTGCAGCATATAATTTAACAAAAGAAGACAGGGATGTATTTCTTGTTTTAGCCGCTAAATACAAAATGCCTGTGGGAGTTTGGACCATAGACACCACAAGTGAAATGAATTATGCAATTAATTATCAAGTAAAGGGAGTAATTAATAAAAAAACATATATCGGTAAAATAGACTTAATTACAACAAACGATCCGGCTAAATGCATTCTACTAACCGGAAAAAACCTTAAATAAAAAAAAGCAGGTTTAAAAACCTGCTTTTTTTACTTCCTCCATGGTTGGAGAACTTTGAGCGCCCAAATAAAAAATCACAAATCATCCAAAAGACCGATTTTTTACAAGAAATAACGAATTGACGTCTATCGACTGTAGCGAATGAGTATTGGGACAAAAGAGCGAGGATATAATCCGAAGCTATTTTGTTTCAAGACGATTGAGCGTCAAGGAGATAAGTCAAGAGTTATTTCGTTAAGTAAAAAAGAAGGGATTTTGAGAGGAGTTGGGATTTTTTATTTAATAAATAAAATAAAACTCTATCTTATAATCCCGCTTTTTCTACTTCTTCCATAGTCGGTGAGCTCTGAGCGCCCATTTTAGTCACCTTTAATGCTGAAACAAGTGAAGCAAACTCACAGGCTTCCTTTAAAGTTTTTCCCCACAGACATCCACAAGTCAGCGCAGCACAATAAGCGTCCCCGGCACCTGTAGTATCCACTACATTAACTTTCACACAGTCCACATGAAAATCTCCTTCCTGTGAAGACACAAAGGAGCCTTCCGTTCCTAAGGTTATAACCACCGCTTTAGCACCCTTATCTCTCAATAAATGAGCCAATTCCTCAGGTGTTTTACTATCATCATCGGGAGCCATTCCCAAAAGTTGCCTTGCCTCCCCTCTGTTGGGAATCAGCACATCCATCATTTTAAAATATCTATCATTAATTTCTTTGGCGGGAGCGGGATTTACAACTATAAACTTTCCTCTTTGATATGCCACCTCTATGGCAGTCGTCACAGATTTTAAGGGAATTTCAAACTGCACCAAGAGACCGTCAAACTCATTAATATAATCTTTTGCATATTCCACATCAAGTGGCAACACTGCACTGTTGGCACCGCTTGCCACTACAATGGAATTCTCACCCTTTTCATCAACTGTAATTAGAGCCACTCCGCTGGGAGAGGTGGGAATCAATTCTATTTTTTGTGTATCAATACCCAGTTCTTTATAATACTTTAAAGCATTTTCACCAAAAATATCTCTCCCCAGTCTGGCGTAAAAGCCCACATCCATACCCAATTTTCTGGCACAGACGGCTTGATTTGCCCCCTTTCCGCCTTGGTTCATACAAAAGTCCCCACCAAGGACTGTCTCCCCGGGAATGGGCATTTTCTTGGTTTTTACCACCATATCCGTGTTGGCACTACCGACAACCACTAACTTCATCTTTATCTCCCTCAAATAATAATAACTTAGGCTTTTATCATAAAATTGCTTAAAAATAAGTTTTTTTTCTATTTCAATAACAATATTTGTAATTCGGCATCTTTTAATTAAAAATTTGAAATACTGCCTCTATAACCTTATCCATATCGTAATACTTATATTCACCCAACCTACCGCCGAATAAAACATTCTTTTCGGAATTAGCCTTCTCTTTATATTTCTCATATAATCTTATGTTTTTTTCGTCGTTTATGGGATAATAAGGTTCTTTTTCGATACTCCAATCACAACTGAACTCTTTGCTTATAACAGTATTAGGCAAATACTCTCCGGTTTCATCTTTTCCAAATTCAAACCATTTATGTTCGATTATTCTTGTCCAAGGAGTTTCCTTATCTGTATAATTTACAACTGCATTTCCTTGATAATTGGAAATATTAAGTATCTCATTTTCAAACTTAACAGATCTGTATTCCAACAATCCCAATGAATAGTTAAAATATGCATCAATAGGACCTGTATATATTATTTTTTTAGCTAATGAATTAAAATAAGATTTATCTTCCAAATAATCAACATTTAATCTGACTTCAATATTTGTTAATAATTTTAAAGCGAGTTTTGTATAGCCACCTATGGGGACTCCTTGATATAAAGCATTATAATAATTATTATCATAAGTCAGTCTGACAGGCAGTCTTTTTATAATAAAGGTCGGCAAATCTCTGCAATCTCTTCCCCATTGCTTTTCCGTATACCCTTTAATAAGCTTTTCATAAATATCTCTTCCCACCAAAGAAATAGCCTGCTCTTCAAGATTTTTAGGTTCCCCTTTTATTTCTCGTCTTTGCTCTTCTATTATATTCAAAGCATCCAAAGGATTAATAACACCCCACATTTTATAAAAAGTGTTCATATTAAAAGGCAATGAATATAAATTTCCTTTGTAATTAGCCAAAGGAGAATTTGTAAATCTGTTAAAATCAACATACTTTGATACAAAATTCCAAACTTTTATGTTATTTGTATGGAAAATATGGGGACCATATTTGTGAACATTTATACCTTCTATCTTTTCTGTATAAATATTACCGCCAATATGAGGTCTTTTTTCTATAACCAAAACTTTTTTGCATTTATCTGCAGCTAAACGAGCAAAAGTTGAGCCAAATAAACCGGCACCAACCACTAAGTAATCATATTTCATTTTATTTTCTCATTTGTTTTTTTAATTTTCTAAAATCACCTATGGCTTTAATTCCGATTTTTGCTATTTTTCGGATATTCATAGAATTAAGGCCTCCTTGTCTTGCCTTAAAAGTGATTGGCCTGAAAGTAATATTTTCATTGTAATATACAAAATATGTTGTAAACATAATATTGGGCAAATTAAAATCTTTGGGCAATCTGTCAATATATTTATTTATGAGTTCTGTTTTCATCAACCTAAAGGGAGCGTTGGCATCTTTAACTGACACACCAAATATGATTTTTAGTAAAAAACATACCATATTTTCAATATATTTTCTTAATTTACCATCACCACGATTAAGCCTGTTTCCGATTATTGCATCATACTCATTTATCATATTCCAAAAATCTTGAAATTCCGACCCATCGGTCTGTCCGTCAGAATCTGTTTGAAAAATATAATCCGCATGGTTTTCTATTGCATATTTATATCCATATAATAAAGTGGGACCGTGGCCTGAATTTGATTTTGTCAAAGGACATAAATATGGCCTATCCTTAGATAAAGCACACAATACTTCATAAGTTTTATCCTTGCTCCCATCGTCAATAACAACTAATTTAGATTCTCCCCCTATCTTTTCAATAACAGGATACCAACTTTCTACAAAACCGTATATATTTTCTTCTTCATTATATGCAGGAACAATAATATATAGACTAATCATTTATAAGCTCCTTGTTTAAAACAAAAACTTCAAAATGATCGTAAACAATATGTTTATATACTTGTGCTTGACTTAGCTCACAAAGATAATCATAAATCTTTATCATACTTGCAAAATTACCAAACATTTCTTTATCTTTTTCTTCTAAAATCACATAATCCGATGGATTATCCTTAAATCTTTGCAGAAAATCATCATAAAGAACATTATCAAATTCAACAGGTGGGAATTGATATGGATATTTATTATGAGTCTGCCTGTCACTTAACAAATTCACACCACAATCGTTTGTTAAAACCAAAACATCACTGTTTTCATTAACACTTCTCAAATAATCAATACTGTAGGGCATTCTCTTTGAATACATATCAAGCCTGTGAAAAACCCCAAATATACATAACATAATTGATCCAAAAATAAATATTACAGATAAAATATTAATAAACTTTATTTGACGGGCTTTATCTCTAAAATTTAGTTTTTCCAAGTTTAAATAAAAAAATACACAAAAGAGAATTAAGGAAGGAAGAAGCACTATTGCATATTTAGAGGATGGAATACCTTTTAAACTTATTAGCAACAATGAAACAACAAAATAAAACAAATTGATTATATATATTTTATTTTTATAATTATTAAATAATGTAAGAACAATAAGAGGAAGGGTTATTAAGGTTTTACCGCAAAGTAAAATCATTGTCTTAAACATATTAACTATTAGGGGGGAACTCGGTCCACTGCCGGTATACTTAAAGTTAAATATCAAATAACAATAGATCATATCCTTTAAAGAATGAGTAAACAATAAATATCCAAAAACAATAATAAGGACCATCAAAGCTCCCGAAACAAATCCCAAAAGCCATAATTTAAAATCTT
>JAFSVJ010000045.1 GCA_017445025.1 Abditibacteriota bacterium
ACGCCATTAGGATTTTGTTTCAATACGAGCGAATGTCAAGAAGACACGAAATTAGAAATTACGTTAAGCAAAAAATTAGAGAATTTTTAGGGATTTGGGATTTTATTTGACCTTTTTTAAAGCATTCACTTCCTCCATAGATAAATACCTATAGGTTCCTTCTTTAACTCCTTTTAAGGTCAAGGGACCCAGTTCTGTTCTCGTCAGACTTTTAACGGGTTTTTCTATGGAAGCAAACATTTTACGAACTTGTCGTTTTTTCCCTTCATGGATTATGACTTCGCAAGTAGACATATCCTTGGTTTTGTTATATCCTCTAAAATTGATTTGACAGGGGGAGGTTTTCTTTCCGTATAGAATAATACCCTTTTGAAGGGTTTCAATGTCGTTTTTGGACACTTTACCTTGAATTAATGCCACATATTTTTTATTTATAACAAATGAAGGATGTGTTATTATATTGGTAAACTCTCCGTCATTGGTTAGGAGCAGCAGACCTTTGGTATTTTTATCTAATCTGCCTACGGGGTGGAGATTATATTTCACATCCTTAACCAAATCCATAACGGTTTTTTCGGCATAAGGGTCTTCTTTGGTGCAGAGATAACCGGCAGGTTTGTTTAAAAGAACGTAAACATTTCTTGTATTGGAGGTTTTAATAGGCTCATCATTTATGGTTATTTCATCTCTTTCGGGGTCTGCTTTTTGACCTATCAAAGCCACCACACCGTTGACTTTTATTTTTCCTTCAATTATCAATTCCTCACATTTTCTTCTGGCACCATAGCCATAATTTGCAAGGATTTTTTGCAATCTCTCTTCCATAAAAACTCCTAATTAAAATCAGAATGGGTGACAAAATCTCGTCTAAAATTCATAGAGCATCTATAATGGTTTAGTTAACAAATACCTTATCTATCTATAAAGTTAAAAGTCTATATTAACAAACATGTTCTAAAATTACTACGCTTTTATTCACAAATTTGCAACTTTGTGCAAATTGTAGTTAAAAGAGGGTCAAGTTTCCCTTCCTTACTCTCATTTCCAGTGACTTAAAGTCAACAAAGTTAAAACCGGTGCGAAACCAAGCTTTTTGATTTGCAGTGCCATGCAAATCAAAAATACCACCCAAGGGTCTAGTCAAAAATCTTTATTTCAAAAGATTTTTGCCGTCGGGCACCCTCGCTTTCGAGACAAGCTCGGGCTCTTGCTAAAAACGACAAGCAGTTGCCCAAATCCCAAAAAGTCTTACTACGCTACGACTTTTCGGGAACCCTTGGGCGTTTTCACAAAAAAGCGATGCTTATTTCTCACCCCTAAAAGTTTTCGCTATTCGCTCAACTTTTTGGGGACCCCGAAATTGCCGCAATTCAACCCGAAAAATCGATAGATTTTTTGGGAATGGGGTCCTTGAAAGACGATTTGCGGTTGCAAATCGTAGTTCAAAGAGGGTGAAATCTCTTTAACATAGCCAAACTTAAAATTTTGGGAACGGTAACCTTTTTTTGTTATGGTTCTATTTCCATTCCCAAAAAGTCTTGCTACGCTACGACTTTTCGGGAGCCCTTGGAATTGAGCAAATACAAAATTAAAATTTAGATAAGCCTATTACATAACATCTTTTTTGGTGGTGTATTTTATGAAGATTCGAAGACAGAGAATAAAATATACTACCAAAAAAGGTGTTTATAGGTAAATCTTAAAATTTGGGATTTGCACAAAAAGAATCATAGGAAAAAAAGGTGTGGAAAGGAGTTTTTAAAGTTTTACGCTTGTCGTATCTATACCCTTCCTTGAAATCTAAGGAGAGATTTTTTGCCCCCCTAACCCATTCCCAAAAAGTCTTGCTACGCTACGACTTTTCGGGAGCCCTTGGGCTTCCCGCCCACCCGGCAACGATGAAAAATCGGAGATTTTTCATCGTGGGGGGTAATTAAGAAGCGTTTTCAAAGCCCCAATCCATAATCTTGGGTAAATATTTCTGTATTCCCCCGGTGACGCCCAAAACAACGAGCAACAAATGTTTATCACCCTTTCCCGCAAAACATACCATACACTGACCTGCATAGGACGTATATCCGCTTTTGGCACCTTCACAATAGGGATATTTTAATATATAATTATTTTCACTTTTGACTGTTTTTATACCTTTGGAATTTTCCCGAGTGGTTATTTCGTAAGATTTCGTGTTTATGAGATTTTTAATTAGAGGGTTTTTCACAGCTTCTTTGGCTATTATTGCCAAATCGTGGCAAGTGGTATGATGTTTTTGGTGGTGCAATCCGCTGGCTGTGACAAAAAATGTGTTAAGGCATCCCAAATTATATGCCTTTTTGTTCATAAGTTCAGCAAAATATTCCTCAGATCCTGCCACATTTTCCGCTATAACCACAGCTGAATCATTGGCGGAACGAATTAACATTGCCGCCAAACAATCCTCAAAAGAAATATGTTCTCCCTCCTTAAATCCCATAGAATTAAAGGGGATTTTGGCAGCTCTCTCGGAAACAGTCAGATAGTCATAAGGTTTCAAATAGTCACAAGCAAGCAAAGCTGTCATAAGCTTGGTGGTAGAAGCATTGGGAAAGGGATATTTATCCTTTTTTGAATATATAATTTTATCATTGTCCGGATCTATAAGAAGCATGGCTTTACAGGGGATTTTTTCCGGATAGAATTTTTGAGAAGGACCGGTTTTCTCTGTGGGAGTCTCCCCATAAGGATACATTACCACATCAATAACCGTATCCCCATAAACCCAACCGGACAACAATATAACTATTATTATTAATAAAAATTTCTTCATTTTTTGAAATAATACCAAACCCCGCCACCAAGGAGCAGAAGCACAAATATAAAGAACCAAATCTCCCGTGGGTTTTGGTAGCTTTTCTCAGAATAGAGAGTTTTTGTGCAGATATAATTATTTCTGTCAAAAACATTTACATAACCTACGGGAATGTTTTTTGCTATGGGATAATGTTTATTAAAGACAAATTTATATTCAATTTTGGAATCCTTAGGGTCGGAAAAGATTTTTACCAAATCACTCACATTTACGGAAATGTCTTTTTTCCCATACTTAACTTTATAGATCTCTCCCGGAGAGAGAAGAGTTTCTTCTTTGCAATGGTTGTATGTATAATTTATAATATTTTTGGTATCAACTAAAGCGTCCCGGTCTCCTAAAACCACAGTCACAAGGGGAATGTCATTTCGTTTTACATATCCCACAAAACATTTTCCGGCCCCTGTGGTAGTTCCTGTCTTTATACCGCCGGCACCTTTAAAATTATAAAAATCTTTAAAGGTGGATTCGATTAATTTCTCTTTCTTTTGACCTTTTATATCAAGAGTGATTTTAGCTTTTGGAACCATAGAGTCCCGAAAGCTTTTATTTTTCATGGCATAAGAACCTAAGATAGCCAAATCTCTACAAGTGGAATAGTGACCCTCAGTGTCCAGCCCGTGAACATTTACATAGTGAGTGTTTTTCATACCCAAAGCTTTGGCTTTTTGATTCATAAGAGAAACAAAGTCCTTATCTTTCAAGGACACTTTAAAAGCCGTTGCCATGTCGTTGGAAGAGGGCAAAAGGAGAGCTTTTAAAGCATCGGTTTTGCTTATTTTTGTGCCTACGGGAAAAAGCATATTGCCATAGGAGGTATTTAGGGCTTCTGTTGTGTATATTATAGGATCTGTGGGGTTATTTTCAAGATAAACTATAGCGGTCATAATCTTGGTGGTGGAAGCCATGGGAAGTTTTTGATTCATATTTTTGGAATAGATAATATGACCTGTGTTTTGTTCCATAACAATATAAGCCTTAGCATTGCTGTCAGGTCTTGCAAAAACAATTACGCTTAACAGAGAAAATAATATAACAAATAAAACTTTTTTCATACCATATATATTATAACATAATCAAATCACAAATCACAAATCACAAAATAAAATCAATAATAAATAATCAATAATCAAAATAGTGGTGCGAAGCACCACATTTTTGTAATTTGTGATTTGTGATTTGAACAAACAATATTTGTAATTTGATATATTTTAAGTTTTATGATATAATATTATTGGCAAATAAAATTGTGCGGATATTTTGTCACAATATTTACATATATCAAGGATTAAATTATGGGTAAATTAAAAATAGGTGCCTTTTTAACAAGTTTTGCACTTCCCTTTAAGGCAGCTGTCGCCAAATGTAAAGAATTAGAGTTAGACGTGGTAGAATTTTCCGATATTGACGACATTACACTTTTTAAACCACTGTCAGAAACGCAAGTTACCACAATTAAAGATGTATTTTCATCAAATAACATTGCCATCTCTTCCGTTTGTGCTGAGGTTGGTGGTTTTGCCATAGCCGACAGTGAACTTTGTAAACAACGAGTGGCTTCTGTTAAAAATGTTATTGACAATGCAGTTAAATTAGGTGTAAAAATAATTCAGTTTCACATAGGAGCTATTTCTTTCGTAGAGGATGATGCTCGTTTTATTAAAGAAGCGGGAGAAGAGAAAAACACACTAGGAAACCCAAAAGAAAATTTGGTAAACTCTTTAAAAGATTTGGATGAATATGCCACAAAAGCCGGTGTTCGCCTTGCTACAGAAACAGGTCCGGAAGACGGTGCGGGACTATGCGCCTTTATAAAGGGAAACAATTTCAAAAGTGTTTATGTAAACTTTGACCCGGCCAATTTGTGTATGAATAATTTTGACGAAGTCCAAAGCGTTTACGATCTGAAAGGTTTGATTATTCAAACCCACGCTAAAGACGGAATAAGAAACTCAGCCAAAGACGGATACAAAGAAGTGCCCTTAGGTGAAGGGGATGTTCGCTGGGATCTTTATCTAAAAGCTTTGAAAGAAATAGGTTTTGAAGGTAATTTCATTATTGAAAGAGAATGCGGTGCGGAACCGGCAAAAGATATTGAAATGGCCGCCGAATTTCTAAAGAAGCAATAAAAATTTAAAAGAGCCGAAAGGCTCTTTTTGTTTTTTATCAAATAAAATTCCAAATCCCTAAAAATTCTCTAATTTTTTGCTTAACGTAATTTTATTTTCGGCTCTTTTTTGTTTATTTAACTGCGTTTAGGAAGTCTAGCCCTCGAGAAATATCCCCTATGGCATAATCATCACCGTCTCTGTCCACTACCAATGGACCATAGTAGCCTATGGATTGAAGTGTGTGGAAAAAGTCGTTCCATTTCACGTCTCCGCCACCGGCTTCTGTTTCAATCAAACCACCGCCGTAAGACTCTCTCAAACCATCCTTGATTATAACTTGATAAACATATCCTTTACAGTCAGATAAGCTCTTTATTTCATCTCTTCCATACATAACGAGTGTTCCGGGATCAAAGGCAATAAAGGTAGCTGTTAAACCGTTTTTGTTAATGAAATCAACATATAAATAACCACTGTTGGCATTGGTCTTAACAGCTTGCTTAATACCTTTAGCAACACAGTAAGCGTCCAATTCCTTCATAGCTTTAACCAAATTGGCACTTGAGTAAGAAGCTTTGGCAACTTTAGGCTTAAGACTTTTATATCTCACATCATTTGGATTAAAGTTAATGGAACCCATATCAAAAACTATGAGATTTACATCAAGTTTTACAGCGTTATCAATTAAAGTTTTAAGATTTGCCACTCTTGTAGCATATTCCTTACCGGATGGTATGTCCAAACCACCCACTTCTGCACCGAGAGAAATAATCTTAATATCTTTGCAGGCGTCATTTATTCCCGCAACTTGGGCATCGGTCAAAGGTCTCAAAAGGTTAAGACCCTCAAGGGAGGATAATTCTATGGCCTCAAAACCGGCTTCCTTTGCCTTGGCAATGGCAGGTCTTAAATTCATTTTGTAGCTTGAGATAGCAACAGCTTTCTTTAAAGGCTTTATGTAATTGCGAGCCTGTGTGTCAAAGTAAGTTTCGTCCGGGTGAGAGGAAAGACCTTCTTCAAGGTTTCTGTCAAAGGGCTTCTCCACTATGTTGTAATCGTAATTCACCTCTGTTTCTTTGTTTTGAGCAACTTCCTCAGCATAGAGAGCTGAAAAAGCTAACAAAACCACCAAAATAAACAATAGTTTTTTCATGATTCTTCTCCTTTTTTATATCAATTTTATTATATCACAATTAATAATAAAAAGCAATATTTAAATAATGTTGAAACGCCCCTTTTTTTGTTATGGTTTTATTTGAGCAAATACGAAATTAAAATTTAGATAAATCTATTACATAACATCTTTTTTGGTAGTGTATTTTATGAACATTCTCAAGGGTTCCCGAAAAGTTGAGTTTACGAAACTTTTTGGGAGTGAGATTCGAAGACAGAGAATAAAATATACTACCAAAAAAGGTGTTTATAGGTAAGTCTCAAGATTTTGGATTTGCTCAAAAAGAGCCATAGGAAAAAAGGGAGTTAATGAGTATTTTTAAAGCTTTACGCTTGTCATATCTATACCCCTCCTTGAAATCTAAGGGGACGTAGCCCCTTGATTTCAATGGGTCTAGTCAAAAATCTTTAATGGTAAAGATTTTTGCCGTCGGGCACCGAAAAATCATAGATTTTCCGGCTCTTGCTAAAAACGACAAGTTGTTGTCGTTTTTACAAAAAAGCGGTGCTTTTTTGCCGCAATTCAACCTTTATCAAAAGGGGAGATTTTTTTGCCCCCCTGAGGGGGGCAACGATGAAAAATCAAGGATTTTTCATCGTGGGGGGAAATAAAAAAAACTACAAATAGACTTTTGTGGCGCCGTCGCCACCTTCCTCGGGACCGCAAATCTCATAACTCTTAACATGAGGATTTTCTTTCAAATAGAGATGAACCGCACTTCGCAGGGCTCCCGTGCCTTTCCCGTGAACCACCCGAAAAGCCTCAGCCCCGGCCGCCACAGCATTATCCATAAATTTATCTAATGTCAATATAGCTTCCTCAGCTCGCATACCCAAAAGTTTCAGCTCCGGCTTAAAGTTTTTCAATTTTTCCGTTGTAATATTATGACTTGAAGTTCTAAAGCGAGGCTTTTTATCCTCAGGTGCCCTCGCCAAACTATCCTTTGTCATAGTCATTTTCATAGAACCCACCATTACAGTGATTTTATTATCATTTTTATACTCTTCCACTGTGCCGGTCATATTCAGGCTCTTAACCCAAACCACATCTCCCACTTCCACACTCTCAAGGGGAGGTTTTTCTTCCACTTGTTCCGGTGCCTTCATGGGTTTCTTTATCTCAAACTCAAAATTATCTACCAAACCCCTCAATTCTTTACGAAGACCTTGTCTTGTAGCGTCTTCTTCTGAGGTCTTTCTCAAAGCTTCAAGAGTCTCGTTTATCTTTTCCGTATACTCTCTTATAATCTTATTGGCTCGTTTTTTTATCTTATCTTCAATGGTGGCCTCTCTATGCTCCAATCTGGAAAGCTTCTCTACATAAGATGTCTTTATCTCTTCAATTTCCTTTAATCTTTTGGCAGCCTCTATTCTGTCAAGCCCGGCTTCCTTGTGAATCTCTTCTATTTTAGATATTATCTCGCTTGTCTGATCCTTTTCCTTATTCTGTGCAGCCCTTGCTCTCTCTATAATATTCTCAGACATACCCATTCTCTTGGCTATATGAAATGCATTGGAAGATCCGGGAACACCTATAAGAAGTCTGTATGTGGGGCTTAAGGTGTTTATATCAAATTCCACACTTGCATTTTCTATACCCTCAGTCACAAAGGCAAAATTCTTCAGCTCTCCATAGTGAGTGGTGGCTATGGTTCTGCAATCCTTTTCTAACAATTCTTCCAAAATGGCCCTTGCCAAGGCAGACCCTTCCTGAGGATCCGTTCCCGCTCCCAACTCATCCAACAAAACCAAACTGTTTTTCCCGGAGTTTTCCAAAATATGAACAATATTCTTTATATGAGCGGAAAATGTTGACAAGCTCTGTTCAATAGACTGTTCGTCTCCAATATCCGTCCAAATCTCTTTAAACAAAGCAACTTCACTGTCAGAGGCACAAGGGGGAAACATTCCGGACATAACCATTAAAGTTATAAGCCCTACGGTCTTAAGAGTGACGGTTTTACCACCTGTATTAGGGCCGGTTATAAGCAAGCAATTAAATTTATTCCCTAATTTAACATTTATAGGGACGCAGGCGGGATTTTTAAGCATTAGCAAGGGGTGATAAGCCTCTATAAGATTTAACCGCCCTCTATCGTTAATTTTAGGCTTATTTCCTTTCATATCATAAGACAGGCAAGCCTTGGCATATACCACATCCAAGTCACCTGCCACTTCCAAGGCAGAAAGACCGGTGTCTGCCACATCTCCCACAAAGCCGGAAAGGGTGGTGAGGATTTTATATATTTCATCTCTCTCTTTTCCGTGGAGGTCCTTAAGTCTGTTTCCCATATCCACAATAATACCCGGTTCCACAAACAATGTCTGTCCGGAACCTGAGCTGTCGTGAACTATTCCCGGCACTTGACTTTTAAACTCTGCCTTTACGGGGACGCAAAATCTTCCGTTTCTCTCAGTGACAATTTGATCGCTCAAATAAGATCTGTATTTTTCACTTGTGGCAATTTGATTTATCTTTTCCCTTATTCTTCTTTCGCTGATTCTTATATCATTTCTTATGCTTCGCAAGTTATCTGAGGCACTGTCTAAAACCACACAGTCGTTATCTATACATCTATAAATCCCATCCGCTACCTTATTAAAATTAAAATCCGAGGATATTGTTTTAGCAATAAGAAGAGGTTTCTCGCCTTTTTGAGACAAAATAAAAGTAAAGAGATTTGACAGAGATTTTAAGGTTTCCGCAACTCTCAAAAGCTCCCTTTCGTTTAATACCTGACCTATCTTTGCTGTTGCCAAGGAACTTTTTATATTAAAAATCTGACCGAAGGGCAATGTTCCCTCTCTGTCCAATATATTTCTGAATTCTTCAACTTCGTTTAAAGACACTCTGACATAATCTATATTAAAACTTTGAGTAATGTCACCTATCTTTTCTCTTCCTATTTCTGTGGCACATTTATCCCTCAAAAGATCTAAAATCTTTTCAAATTCCAAAATATCCTGTGTATGTTTGTTCATTCTGATACCTAAAAAAAAGCAGGCTTTCACCTGCTTGTTATTATTCTTCTGCGTCCTCTTCAATATCTACAAGAGGTTGAACTACTTTCAGTTCTTTATATTTGAAACCGTTAAGCTTTTTCAATTTCTTATATAATATTTTATGTAATCTAAAGCAAATCTTCTCAAAAGCGGAAGCATCGGTCCTGGCTCTCCAATAACCTTGCAAACCGTCATAGCGAACATTTATCTCTTCGCTAAAGATAGGGTCGGCTACACCGTTCTTGTAAATTGAAACCACAAAAATTCCTCTTGCGTAGTGGTCTTTGGCAAAGTCGTTGGTAAAAGATTTACACTCTACAAATGCATAACCGTCACAGTCAATACCCGTAGCTATTCTTTCGGCATCGTCCGGGGATACAGTATCTGCCAAGTCACTTTCTTCAATAACACCGTCTTCCACTGCTTGTTTGAAATAGGGGTTATTCTTGTTGAAAGTAATGGAGCACATACTGGGCTTGTCGTTTATGGCGTTGCTGACAGCAACGGAAGCTTGAGCGGCTGCCATAGGTCCCACTTCCATGTCTGCGGGGAATGTGGTGGGGTAAACTACCACACCAAAGGGATAACTGTCGGCAAATGCACAGGCACACAATAAACATAAAATTATAAGAAATAAAGCTTTTTTCATAACTTTTCCTCAAAATTCCTTGGGGCGAACCCCAAGGATAAAATTTTTATTCATAATTCTCGTCAGAGGTGTTACCCATCTGGAAGAATTTGTCCGGATCGTTGTAGTATTCGTCATCATATATTCTTGAATCCGGGTGAGTTGTTGGCTTAAAGTAGATATGAAGTGCACGAGTTGCGTAAATCCAATATCCTTTATTGGAAACAAGTTTGGTGTTAACCGCACTTTGACCCACATATCTGCTCAATTCGGGAACCATAGATCCGCTTGCATCCTTTTGAGGTTCCCAAGTGAATATAGTCTTGTATAACCAACCTGCGTCAACAGCGTCGGAAACATTTAATATTTCTCCGGTTATCTTATTCTTTACTACAACATTTGACCATAACAAAGGATAAACAAATGGGTTAGAGAATATATTCCATCCCTTGTTCAAATCCAATTCTGTTTCAGCCATATAGTATTTGGAATCTTCAACGTCACCATAGTTAATATCGTTAGGCTTTGTGAAAGCGGGATACTTGTAAGAGAAAGTCTTGTCGCTGTCTTCGTCAACACCCTTTAAAACCCAAAAACCTTGTGGGTTGAGTCTTAATGAGTTTAGATCACTGAGTTTTTCGTATTCTTGCTTTTCACTGTTCCAAGTAAATCCAACTGTATCTTGACCGAAAACATCGGTAACAGTAAATGGGTTATCTCCCTCAGAACCGTTAACAGTCACGTTCTTGAAAGGACAAGCAAGCAAGTTTCCGGGACCACCGTAAATAATACCATTTTTGGTTGTGGGAATTAAAATACCTCTGGTCACTTGTTGAACCCATTCGGCTCCACCACTAACGTCTTGACCGTAAATCTTAACGGTATACTTTACATCACCTGAGATAATACCATCGGGAAGAAGTTCAATGGTTATACCATCGTAAACACTTGCCATAGTCACCTTCACATTCTTGTTTACAAAGTATGTGTTGGTTCCGTCATCTTCAAGCTCTTCGGATTTGGCAAAAGTTCCGCCGTCACCGTCACTTGTAGAAGCAAGTTCCAAACCGTCGGGAAGAGTTATTTTAACTTTCTTTACCTTAAAGTCATAATAATTCTTTTCAATACCTTCGTTGGTAACCAAAACCTTAACTTTAAATGTGGTTGGGTTAAGTGAATCTTTACCATACTCATCTTTGGTTACCTTGTATCCCAGAATAGAAGGAGATTCTACAAATAAGGAGTGGTTTTGTCTTCTGAAAATATTACCGTTTAAGGTTCCGTTTACAAAGTCCTTACCTGCTAATCCAAAGTAAGTTATAACTTGACGATGGGCACCGGGAGATAAAGGCTCAGAAGCCCATATAGCCATATATGATAATGGATCTTGGTGCTGATCAACATAGGAATATAAGTTGGATTCTTCTAAGGAATCTTCATAAGGTGTCAGAACACCGGCTTCGTCTTTTGGCCATAATGTGTTGGTTGGCAATGCACCGTCATCCATTGCATAACTGTTTACCAATCCCCATTGACCAAAAGGATACATTTTTAGGAAGTTTTGGTTTCCCGTATTAAGCATATTGCTTGAAAAGTCAATTATAAGATAATCCGGCTTTGTGGCATCTCCACCGTTGTCAAAGGTTGCCATGGTAGCTGCGTGGAGTGAGCTGTCGTTGGCAGGAGTTCGGGTGGGAGCAATTTGTTCTTGCAAATTAATGTTAATCCAAGAACTTGCGGGAGGCAATAAGTATGTGGAATTGATGTTCTCATTTCCAAGATCGGGATTATCAACTCTTTCTTCACCTGCTTGATAAGTTTGATAATCAAGAACCCAAGGTAATTCCTTGTTGGTTGTGTTAAATCTGTAAGCATACATTTCAAGCTTTTCGGGAACAGCTCCTCTCTTGAAAATAGTTCCCTTTGAAATATTTCCGATACCTGATAGGTAGAAATATACAGGATTTAATGTATAACCTTCTTCAATTCGTAAAGCATCGTCAAATTCTTCGGAGTAACCGTTAATATTACCGTCATCATCATATAAATATTTAAAGTTGTAGTATCTGTGTCTTCCCCATTCACCGGCAGGGTTGTCACTGGTGGCGGGAGTTCCATACATAGCAACGGAAATGTATTTTGTGCTTGTAGCGTTGTTTACCACATTAACCGCAAATCTGGCTTGGTCGTAGATACAAGTAATGTTAAAGTGAACTTCTATATTCTCTGATGGTATACTCCATACAGCTTCACAAAATTCACCATAACGACCTTTACCGGGTGTGTTTGTGGAATTATCATAGTTCCACTCTTTGGCATAAGAGAAATTTCCTGTGTTTGTATCACCAACCCAGTAGTATCTTTCGTTAGCTCCGCCAAAGTCCGTCACTCTAACTCTGAATAAACAGAACTTACCTGCGGGATAACATTCACCTGTGTTACCTGCACGACTGTCTCTGTAATCTCCGGTATAGAATAATTCATAACCATCAGTTTGATGCCAACAGGAATCACTGAACATTAAAGTCAAATTTTTACCGGCTTCATTATTTATGGACTTGTTAGTGCCTCTGTTTACAAGAGTTAAATGGGTTTTATTCATATTGGTAGTCACAAACCATCGACCTGTTGTTTCCCAAGTAACTATTGTTTGTTGCAAGTCGGAGGGGTGAGCACCGTTATCATCAAACCATTGGAAAGGAAATTGAGAAGAACTTCCTCCACCTGTATGATATATGCTTGATGAACTTGCCCAGTTAACCTGTCCGCCCACAGCAAGTCCCGCACGAATTCTGTTGCCTGAATATGCACTGATGTCAACTGCATTGGCAGCAACACATAAAGCAAACAACAAAACTGCAATTAATAATCTCATTGATTTCATAATAAATACCTCGTAAGATAATTCTTAAATATATCTTAACATATTACTTATGCATATAGGCATTTCTGCCTATATGCTTTCTATTTTTTATTTAAATAAGAATTAAATTACTTAGTGTCTTCTAACACCCTTTGTAGGAGGTGCGGGCGGCAGTGAGTCAACACTGAAACTTACATTGCTTGACCACAAATATCCGTTGGAATTGCTGTCCTGGGTGTTAATAACACCTACTCTCCACATAAATGTGTGTTTGTCTATTCCGGTCTTTGAGAAGAATGAATATAATTCGTCAAGAGCGGAAGTGTCTAAGTATTTCTTATTCGTTGTGAATACTTTCTTGTTGCTTGCGTTGGTGGTATCCCAAATCTCAACCTTATATTGAACATTTACGTTTTCGGTTGAGTATGCGGAACAATCCCAAACAAAAGCAGTTCCCTCTTCAAAGGAGTTGGCATCAATATATGAAGAAGGCTCTAAGTTGTAAGGCTTTTCAAACAAAGTCCACTTAACACTACCGGATGCACTTGAATATTGTGTTGATACAACTGCATCACCATCATCATTGTAAGATGTATCTGTGTATATCCACTTTGCGTAGTATTTGCTCTGCTTGTTAACTTCTGATGCCGGGAATAGTTTGAATACATTAACAACTACATCGTTTCTACCATCGTAAGTTCCGGATGTCTCACCATCGTCACCGTTCTTAAGGTCAACATATTCAATACCGTCGTCCTTAAATATTCTTATACCAAGAATCTTTCCTGTAATATAACCGTTAGAGTTGGCTTTAATCTTGAAATATCCCGGGGTAGTAGCAGATTCTACAGAAGGACCGGACTCGTCTCCACCCTTTGAAGAGAAGAGGGAAGCAAGACCTACAAGAGCGGCAATGGCCAATACCGTATAACCAAGATTGGTAGCGGTTTGTTTTCTCTTTGCGTTGGCTTGAGCAGCCTTTGTGTTAACACTGCTTGCGGAATCTTCCATGGGACTGTATTTGGAAACATATACGTTGTCGTAAAGTCCATAACATACATCCTCAGGTTTAACACCAACGTTTTGCTTAATAATCTTACCAATT
Organism: Abditibacteriota bacterium; assembly: GCA_017445025.1. Lineage (GTDB taxonomy): Bacteria > Armatimonadota > UBA5829 > UBA5829 > UBA5829 > RGIG7931. Next base: position 13,732 of record JAFSVJ010000045.1, read on the forward strand.
GCGTCAATGGAACCTACAGTTACAACTTCAATATAACCTACAACTCTCATTTCTGTAATGATTGTAGAGTCTTCAAGGTTCTCATCAGGCATTGGGTAAGCACCTCTCATAACAACCATTCTCAAACCGGGGTAAAGGTTGTTTCTGACACCTGCGTTTAAGATAACTTTGTCGTTACCTTCGTTGGCGTGAATGTAAGCCTTAGGAATTGAGTAGTTACTTAAGTTGTAGTGAGCAACACCGATAGCTTTCTTAACAGCTTCAATAACAAGGGTGTCTTCGTCAGCGGTAAAACCTATACGTGCAGAGGATTCACCCTTTGCTTGGGTTCCCATAAGGATTTCACCTGTAGCTCTGTCAACATATTGAATTACAACTGTAGCGGAAGCAACTTTGTTAGAACCGGATCCTCTGACTGTAATAGACTTGATGAAACCTTGAATCATTCCGTCAAGTTCAAGTTCTGTTGCAAGGGTCACACAGTCCTGTTGAGTTGCAGGGTATCTTATACCCAACTCTTCCATTTTAGCGTTTACTTCTTCGGGAGATGCTTCAATAACAAAAGTCTTTTCTGTCTTGTTGCACTCCATAATAAAAGCACTTGTTGCATTCTTTGTCACAATCTGACCGAAACGATCGGAATCGTTAATAAATTCCAAAACACCCACTCTCTTAGCAGGTTCGGAACCTAATGCTGAACCGGATTGTGCGTAAGCCTTTGTTGTCAGGCCGTTGGGAACAAGAGTAGCCAGCATTGCTATAACCAATACTTTACATACTACTCTGACAATTGTTGATTGTAATAACTTTTTCAATGAATTTAATCCTCCACAGTTATTCTACAATTGATATGTTTAACGCTTTCGCATCTAAAAATGTTTTTTGTCACACTATTATTTTAACAGTTATTTAAAATTTGTGCAACTTGAAAGGCCAATTCTTCCAAATTACCTTCATTTGATATTGAAAAATCGGCTTTTTTTATCTTTTCAACAGGATTCATTTGAGAGTTATATCTCAAAACAGCATCCTCTTTTGTCATACCTCGCTTTTCAAGTCGGTTTAGGGTTTCTTCTTTTGAAACATAAACCACCAAGATTTTGTCAAAAAGACCTTCCCAACCGCACTCAAAGAGAAGAGGCACTTCACAGACTACCAAAGAGTGTTTACTCTCAAGCTTTGTAGCCCTTTTTATTATTTCATCCTTTATTAAAGGGTGAGTAATACAATTTAATTTTTCTAAATTCTCTTTTGAAGAAAAAACCTTCCCCGCCAACTTTTTTCGGTCAACACTTCCTTTTCTGTCAAAAACATCTCCGAAGGTTTCTCTCAAGCTCTCTTTAACAGAGTTATAAGTCAAAATCTCATGACCTATTTCATCGGCACTTATGACAGGATAACCCATTTCCTTAAAAACACTGCATACCGTGGTCTTTCCCGCACCGATGGTTCCCGTTACACCTAAAATCATAGATTAAAAAGTAATTATTTGTTTACCTTGTGTATCTACGGATTCTTTCTCATAGCCGGGCTTGCCCAAAAGCTTGAACATGTGTTTCTTATAAGCTTCCACACCGGGTTGGTTAAAGGGGTTTATTCCTCTTATCAGACAGGTTATGGCACAAGCTATTTCGAAGAAATATATCAAGGCACCTAAGGAATAGGCATCAAGCTGTGAAAGTTTTATGGTAATATTGGGAACTCCGCCTTCCCTGTGGGCTTTGGCTGTAGCTTCGTAAGCCATATTGTTAACCCAAGCAACTTCCTTACCCGCAAGATAGTTCATTCCGTCACTGTCATCGTCCCACATAGGAACCACACAAGAAGGCTCACCACCTTCTATAATAAGAAAAGTTTCCGTAATATTTCTCTTTCCCTCTTGGATTATCTGTCCTAAGGAGTGAAGATCCGTAGAGAAAGAACAGGATGCGGGGAAGAGGCCTTGACCTTGTTTTCCCTCGCTTTCCCCATATAGTTGTTTCCACCACTCTGCCATATACAAAAGGCAGGGTTCAAAGGAAGAAAGAATCTCTATATCAAATCCCTTTGCGGAAAGAACATTTCTGATAACTGCGTAAAGATAAGCGGGATTTTCTTTTAAAGAAGTGTTTTTGGCAAGAGATGCGCAGTCTACAGCACCCTGTGTTAAGGCTTTCACATCCACATCTGCGTAAGCTATGGGCAAAATACCCACAGCAGAAAGAACAGAGTAGCGTCCGCCTATATTGTCGGGAACCACAAACTTTTCAATGCCTAATTTGTTTGCCAAATTGAGAAGAGCGCCCTTGTTTTGATCTGTAGTTGCCACCAAAGTAGCTTTTTCGCAACCCTTAACCAGATCCATAAACACACGGAGAGCCAAGGCGGGCTCTGTGGTAGTGCCTGATTTGGAAATAATATTTATGGCAACTCTTTTGCCTTTTAATTTGTTTTTAAGAGCAGTCATATATGAAGCGGATATATTTTGTCCCGCAAAGACTACTTTTTCCGGACAGGGAGAGAGAGCTTCAATAACAGCACGAGCCCCTAAGTAGGACCCCCCTATACCGATTACAAGCATAACATCCGTTTGAGCTTTTAGCTTTTCGGCACAGGCAACTATTCTGCCAAACTCATCTTTTGTTAAAATATCTTCCGCTTTTACCCAACCGGTAAAATCATTGCCAAGACATTCTCCCTTGCGAAGTAAACTGTCGAACATATCCACAATAGGTTGCCTTTGGCAAATTTCATCTATAGTTAAATCATTTCCCAAGTTGGTAATATCTAAACTTAAGGGAAATTTATCTTTATTTATCATTAAAAAATCAAACCTTTTACATTGATACCTATATATATTATACTATATTTTTTGTCAAAATGCAAAATTATAAGAGCATTTTTTTAAAAAAAATGAAAAAATTTTTTAATAAAAAGAAACAACTCTATAAAAAATATATAATTATTAAGCAAAATCCAAATGTATTTTACGAAGAAAATCCATTCAAAATTCTATAAATCTTCTTCTTTCAACATATCCACAATGGCTTTCATCTCTTCTTTTGAGAGAGTGATTCCCTTGCCCATGTGAATTTCACCGTCTTCGTCAGGCTCTGTAGCCCACTCACGAATATCATATTTTATAGGTCTGTTATTCCAAGATATAAGGCAAAGCTTCTTAACCCAGCCCTTTCTTTCGCTGATTACACCTATTTCTTTTGAAATTTCATATTTAATTCCTGCCATAATGTCCTCCAAATATATATATAATACTACTAATATAATAAAATTGTTTCATTAAAGGTTTCCCACTATATATAAACATCGAGGCAAATGAAAGAAAGTTTTCCATTTTCCCCCTTTTAAAGTGTGGGTGGGATTTCCAAAGCGATCCAAATATGCAAACCACTCTCTGCCTTCCTTATCCTTGAAATGGCCCCAAGCATAATTGTGAATCCTTTCAAACCAATCCAAAAATTCTTTTCTGTCGCTTAAGGTATAAGCCATGGCAGTGGCAATAAGAGCTTCATTGTGAACCCACCAGAGTTTCATATTCCATTGAAGCTCTAAATGAGGCTTACCCAAAACATCTTTAAAATAATAAATTCCTTCCTGCTCTGTATCCCAACCGTAGTCTAAAGTTTTCAGAATAATTTCCATTGACTTTTCTTCGTTTGCTTTTAATCCCAACTTATGAGAGGAATTCATTATGAACCACATAGCCTCAAGAACATGACCGGGATTGGTCATTCGGCCGTTCATGGTATCCAAGTCAAAGGAACCGTCAAGACAAACATTTTCAAAAACCACCCCTAAATCCGGATGCCTGAAAGTGTTTAAAACAAAATCTATGGTTTTAACAATTTCTTCATCAAACTCATTTGTGCCTAAATTTTCCTTCAACACATCGTAGAGGTTCAGCTTCATCATATAAAAGCCCAAAGCTTTGTAGGGGGTGGCACCTTCCATAGACTTTTCCCACCTGCCCTTTGGGTTGTTCTCACGTTCACAATATTGATAAAAAGACCTGAGAGCTTCAGCTTTGGCTCCTTCATCCCCTGTGGCTTTGTAATATGCGGCACAGCCCATTACAGCAAAACAATCGGAAAAAGCGTTATAGGGAGCTTTTGCGGGTTGTCCCTGACGATTCAGTTCAAAATAATACCAACCTTGGTCATCTTTTCCGTATTTGGTAAGAAAATCATAACCGATTTTGGCTATTTGGAGCCAGCGGGGGTTCCTTTCAAGCTTGTTGTAAAATTCGGAAAACATCCAAACTATTCGCCATTGCATCCACATAAATTTGGCAGTATCATATACGGAACCATCCCTGTCAAGACAGGTAAAATAGCCCCCAAACTCTCTGTCAACACAATAATCTTCCCAAAAAGGAATGCAATTTGTCAAAAGTTCATCCATATATAACTTTTTATATTTTTCAATAAACGCCATTGTATAAATCTCTCTTTTTTTTATATATATATTATAATACAAATTAAAAGATAAATGCAAATTTTATTTTAATTATAGGGGAGTTATAATAAAAATAGGCTATAATTATGCTTCAAAAACCAAGCTCCAATTTAACAACTTCTTCATTCAAGAAAAAGAGCGTGAAACCTCACCAACAATATAACAAATTATTTTTATTTTACGGGTTTTTTGTAATATATTGTATAAAATTTTTTACAAAAATTTGATTTTTTGGGAACTTTTATGGTATAATATAGGTAATAGTTAGTAGGACATTCCACAAATATTTTATAAAGAGGTGTTGCATCACAAATTTTTAAAAATCAATCTGCATGAGAGAAAGGAGATTTTAATTGAAGAAAGAGCAGAATATTAGGGTGTCTGATTTTTTTGAAGAACATGGCATTAACAAGACATCCCGCGCAGAAGGATATTACTCAGAAGCCGACCTTGAAAGGCAAAGTCAAAAAGAGTATTATTCACTAATAAACAGTGATGAAATCATCTTTTCACCACAGGAATCCATTGATATTTTGCGCATGATAGCAAATATCTTACCAAAAATAGACAAACCCAAAGACAAAATTGTTGTTGAAAAATATTTAATGGGGTTCTCATTAAGAGAAATTTGTGAAATTGTTGGCTACCGCTCTCCCTCATCGGTTCATAAAATCATAAATAATTACAAATCAATTATTACACAAGAGTATGAGGAAGAAACCCATATTGCAGAAATTTTCCACCAAAAATTTTTCATTTACAGAGAACCGGAGGAAAGAATCCACGTTGAAGCAAAAGTGGCACAAGCAAGGCAGATTATGGAAAGCTTATTTGGTTTTGATACCTTTATTTACCCCTATGATATAACCAAAGATGCCTACAAAATCACTCTCAAACACTCTGTCTTTGGGACTTACAAACTTTCCCAAGAAGGCCTGGTCAAACTTGTAAAACAAATAACAGATCAATTGGAAGAAAATATTAAAGATGAATAAATTTGCATTTATTAAAGAAAAATGGGACTGGAAACCTCACCTAAGTCAAAAGGAGTTTATGGCTTTTGATTCCAAAATAAAAATAGCAGCCTGTGGGCGTCGTTGGGGAAAGACGGAAGCCTCCGCTTATGATATGGCATATTATTTTTTGACTGAGGAAAACTATTCCCAAATGATAGTATCTCCCACCTATGACCAGTCCAAACTTATTTTCCGAACCCTTGAAAGCCTTCTTAAAGATATGAAAAACATAGAAATCAAAAGGTCTCCCTATTCCTATATGAAGCTTAAAAACAATATTATTACTGCTCGAACCGCCGACAACGACGGAACCGGTCTAAGAGGAAACAAGGCTGACAGAATAGTGGTAGACGAAGCTGCATACATTAAAGACGCGGTAATTTACGAGGTCATCTCCCCAATGTTGGCAGACACCAATGGAGACTTGGTTCTCATTTCCACCCCCTTCGGCAAAAACCATTTTTATGATTTTTACAAAAAAGGCATAAATAGAACAAAGTAATGTGCCTCCTTTTCATACAAATCAGTGGATAATCCCTATATAAGTAAAGAATATATTGAGAGACAGAGGGAAAATATCTCACAGATTAGTTTTGAGACGGAATATGAAGCTAAATTTTGCGATAATGTATCCAATGTTTTCAAAACAGACAGTATAAAGGAAGCTGTTGAGAAAGATATGTCTGTGGAAGGATGTGTGGTTATAGGAGTAGACTTTGCAAGATATAAAGACTGGACTGTGGCTTGCGTTCTGCGAAGCGACGGAGAGCGTTGTGAAATGCTGAAACAGTTAAGATTTAACAAAGTTTCTTGGAAAGCCGAAATTGATAATATTTTAAACCTTGTATATGAGTTTAAACCCATAAAACTCATCTGCGACGCCACAGGAGTCGGAGACCCCTTATGTGAAAATTTAGAAAGATTACTTATAGAGGAAAACTCTCCTTGTGAAGTTGTCAGATTCAAATTTACCAATGAAAGTAAAAACATTATTGTGGATTATGTAAATTTACTTTTAGACACAGGGAGAATATCTTTGTTAGAGGATCCGGTCCTTATAAAGGAAATGGAAAATTTTGAATATTCCCTAACGGAAACCGGATCGGTAAAACTGGAAGCAAAGTATAATTTCCACGACGACACAGTCTGTGCCTTGGCATTAGCCTGCCACGGATCAAAAGGATTTGAATCGCCAAGAGGAATATATGCATTCCCTTAATCTAACAAATGGGGGGCATTGCCCCCCCCAAAAAAAAGAGCCGAAAGGCTCTTTATTATTTTTAAAATTTCCCTAAAAATCCCTAAATTTTTCCGACGCAAAACGAACACAATTCCTCGCTTTAAAATTTTGGTGACGCATAATTGTCTTTTCTATTGTCTTCCTAATAAAATATGGGCGTCAATAAATTGACAACCCTTATTTTCTTGAAATCCAACAGCAAATACACCGGCTTTTCTCCGAAAAGCCTATTATTCGCTTACCAGAAATTTTAGCTCAAAATTATGCCCGTTTTTCTGTAAAAATTTGTGCTTTTTGGTAAATTTAAATCAAGTTAGAAGCAAAATACAATTTTCACGACGACACAGTCTGTGCCTTGGCATTAGCCTGCCACGGATCAAATGGAATAAGCCCACCAAAAGGAATTTATGCTTGGTAATGTAATTCCTTTCCCTAAGTCAAAACTTAGAAGGCGTATATCAAATGACAAGAGTTGAATTTTTGCTTTCCGATTAAAAAAGAGCCGAAAGGCTCTTTTTTTAGATTATTCTCTTCCTAAGAGTTCTATTTCAAATATAAGGGTAGAGTTAGGGGGAATGTCACCCATATCTCTGTCACCGTAACCCAAATCCGGAGGAATGGTTAAAAGTCTTTTTCCCCCAACTTTCATACCAATGAGACCTTTTTCCCAACCTTGGATAACATTTCCGGCACCGACAGTAAATCTGAAAGGCTCTCCTCGCTCTTTTGAGCTGTCAAAAACCTTCCCGTTTGTCAACATACCTGTATAGTGAACTTTTACAGTATCACCTTCTTCAACGGCTTCTCCTTCACCAACTTTAATATCTTCAATCTTAAGACCTGTGGCTTCTTCTTTCTTTTCGGTCTCTTCTGTAGGATCTTTTTCCGGCTCATTAAGTGCGGTCATTCCATCACCACCATCTTGTGGAGTCTTAACATCAGCACCATCTGTATTTACCATACCGGGACCGTCCATAATGTTTCCTTTGTTCTTGCAACCGACAAAAACTATCAAAAAAGATAAAACTATTATTAAAACTATCCAAACTACTGTTTTCATATTATTCTCCTATTTTTTCTTTACCTTTTTTTCTTTATAAATCATGCCGGAGGATTCTGCTTCTTCCTTTGACACAATCTTCCCGTTTAATTCATAAACTGTTTCGTATTCAACCTCTTCTTTTCCGAACTTTTTATATCCTTCTTCCCATTCTTTCAATTCTTTTTCAAATCTTGCTTTAACCTCATCTTTCTTAGTGACATCAAATTTCATATCAACCCATTTTATAAACGTTGGATTGACTTCTTTTGGCTTATAATGTTTTTCTCCCTTATCGTCTTCATAATATGTCTTTTTGTCATATATGATTTCTTCAGGATCCTTGCCGTCCGGATGAGTTTCTTCCCATTTTTTTATTTCTTGTTCTAATTCTTCTTCTGCTTCTTTTAAATATTCTTTTTTTTCTGAAGGATGATGTCGATCAACCCAAGTTATAAAACCCGGATTGATACCCACAGGCTTATTATTTTCAAATGATACTTTCGAAGGACTTATTTGTTCTCCTGCAGGCTGATAACAACCCACAAAAACAGTCACTCCAAAAAAAAGAGCTATTAATAAAACCAAAGGTAAATAGTTTTTCATTTTGTTCTCCTATATAAAATAAGCTACCGAATTTATACACAAAAACGGTAGCATAAAATCAAATGTTAATTTTCTACGGGGGGAACGTAATCTTTCACGGCAATAAGTTCTATATCAAAATGCAAATCGGAATTGGCAGGTATTTTACCCATACGTTGGTCACCGTAGCCTAAACCTGCGGGAATGTCCAAATGTCTCTTTCCGCCTTCTTTCATACCTACAAGTCCCAAGTCCCAGCCTTTAACCATAAAACCTTTTCCTAATCTGAACTCAAAGGGAGCGGGGGGCTCTTTTGTAAGAGATGAATCAAACACAGTGCCGTCATCAAGTTTACCTGTATAGTGAACTTCCACCACATTTCCCTCTTCTGCGGCTCTTCCCGTGCCTTCCTTAATGTCTTTTATAACAAGTTTCTTTAAAAGAGCTTCTTCTTCGGCTTTGGCCTTGGCTTTTGCTTCCGGTGTCAAAGGATTTTCCACCAAATCATAAATTTCATCTTCATTTCTGACAAAAATGGCAACAGTATCTTTTTCCGGAGAAATCCCTTCTGCCACATCCTCTTTTTCGGAATTACAACCTATTATCAAACAGGCCAGAATAATTAATAAAATATAAGAAAAAATCTTCATAGTCTTAACCTTTGAAAAAATTAAACTAAGCCAAATATAATTATTAAAAACCGGTCCCTTTTTTTGTTATGATTCTTTTGAGCAAAGACAAAATTTAAATTTAGGTAAATCTATAACATAACAGCTTTTTGGGTGGTGTGTTTTTTTCACATTCGCAGACAGTGAAAAAAATATACTACCCAAAAAGGTGTTTATAAGTAAATCTCAAAATTTTGGATTTGGTCAAAAAATCATAGGAAAAAAGGAAGGTACTCACCAATCTATGTTAATAATATTTAATATGTATGTTAAAAACGACTTCGGAGCGTAGCGGAGGGAGGCTTTTAACATACATATTAAATATTATGAAGTTAAAGAAAATAAGCCTCAAGCCCCCCACCGGGGGGCAACGATGAAAAATTAAAGATTTTTCATCGTGGGGGGAATTAAAAATCTAATACCTTCTTGACAATCTCAATTGCTTACAAAAAATCGATAATTTTTGTCCTTTGAGATTTTTTAATATCTTCTTGCTCCGAGGTATCTTGAAGAATAATATTTTTCACTTAAATCTGAAAGGATAACCCCTGTTTTGTGGGTGGAGGCATGGATAAACTTATTATTACCCACATAAATTCCCACATGACTACAACCGGCTCTTCTTGTGGTGAAACAAACTATATCACCTTTTTGAAGGTCCCCACGTGCCACACTCTTTCCGCCTCTGAACTGAGCTGCGGAAGTTCGAGGAATGGTCTTTCCAAATTGTTTATACACAAAACTCGTAAGACCTGAGCAGTCAAATCCACCTCGGCTGGTTCCCCCGGTCACATAACGAATACCCTTAAGGCCCATGGCAAGGTCTGCCATAGCTTGATTTCCGCCCTCATTCTTGAATCTTGTTAATAAATCTCCAAGTTGGAGGATTTTACCCTGAACAAGTTTGGTGGTAGTCTTAATATTATTAATTTGGGCTAAAAGAGTTGCGGAAATACCATATTTTTTGGCAACGGAAGCAACTGTTTCGCCTTTGGATATTTTGTGAGTTGCGGGAGCTTCTGTGACGTCAATGAAACTGTCGACAATCTCTTCTCGCTCCAATTTTACAATAATAAGTTTCTGTCCTTCTGTCAAATCGTTGTTTAAATCCAGGTTGTTGGCAACAGCCAGCTCAAGAGGAGTGGTATCATACATAGCCGCTATATCAACTATAGACTCTCCTTCCTGAACTACATGCATCTGTGAAGCATATAGGAAAGAACCTAACAAAACAACAAACAAAAACAAAAATACTCTGTAAAACTTCAAAATTACTTCTCCTTTTGGGATGATAATTTATTTTCTTAAAAAATGGTGCCGAAGATGGGAGTCGAACCCATACGGTGTTACCACCGCCGGTTTTTGAGACCGGTGCGTATGCCATTTCGCCACTTCGGCACTTTATAATCATATATATTATACTATATTTTTCAACTTTTGTCAAAAGATAAGTTTTTTAAAGAGAAAAAGTTAATTTAATTATATGGTGCAAAATAAGCCTTAGGTTCAGAGGTTTCAGCCAAATTATTGGGTTTATCAATTTCACTCTCTGCATTGTCTGATAAAGCTCCCGGTTCGCTCTCAGATTCTTTGGCAACAATTTCCGGTTCAATAAATTCATTGTTTGATTCTTCCGGCACAATAAAGTTTTTATTTGGATCCCTAACCACAGCCAAACAACAAACACCATCTGTGACAACCTGATTCACAACAAAGAGTGCCGTAACAAAGCATGATCCATCACCCATACCTGTTATAAAACCATTTTCATCTACATCAACAACATCTGTGCCGGCACTGACCCATTCTATATTTTCAATGGGAGAGTTATCTATTTTAAACAAACCGCATATTGAACTATCCGGGTTTATTCTGCTTCCGTAAGCCATGTAAACTTTAAGTTGAAAAACTTCCCCTACATTTAAATCAGCTCTGGGAGAATCAACTATATATGTCTTTGAAGGGGATAATGTTTCAATATCTCTCACATGAAAATCAATGGAGTATTTAAGTTCCTCTCCCCTTGTGACATAAGTAAAATCAATGCGAGTATCCCCTACGGATAAGGCTGTCACAACTCCATCTTCCACACTGACAATCTTAGGATTTTCTATAGAATAAGAACAATCTTCAAAAGGAATATTGTCCCTATACATCCTTTCAGAACCCCGATCAAAATGAGCAAGGGTGGGATAAATATTGGTTTGGACACCCACACACAAACAATTGGTTGGCACCATAATAATCAAACGAAGTTCGTCGCGTGAAATGTCTTTATTATCATTTGCCCAATAGGCACCGTTTTCCAAAAGGTTTTGAGCCAGGACAGCACCTGCACACAAAACAAATAATATTAGCAAAATCAAAAATAAAGGTCTAAAATTTTTTTTCATAATATCCTCTGATTTTTAGTTTCTTATACAAATATATTATAAATTATTTTTTACAAAAATGCAAATTTAACAGAAGTTATTTTAGGGCAATCTGACCCATAAAACGTAAGATTTAGAGGTAGCGGTCCCTAAGGACTGACAGAGGAACTGTTTACTAATCCTTATAAATAAAAACACTTCTCTAATCTCCCCTATTTTTCCGCTAAAACAGGGAAGATAAGCGATGTGTAAACTTCAAAGAGAGTCTATAAATTTTGGAGCTCGCCACTCCTTTCATGAACCCTTGGGTTCTCACCTACCCGTCAAAGATGAAAAATCCCGGATTTTTCATTGTGGGGTATATAAAAAAGGATGCCGAAGCATCCTTTTATTTTATTTCCTAACATTAACCCAACATTCGGCTGTGTATCCGCCATCCTTTGTGGTTGCTGTTATTATAGCAGTTCCCGCAGCCTTTGCGGTAACTTTTCCGCTTGAAGAAACTGTACAAACAGTTGTCTTTGAAGATTTCCATGTGACAGTCTTTGTGGTAGCGTCGGAAGGTTTAACCTTTGCCTTCAAAGTAAAGGATTCACCTACTTTCAAATCCCAGTCAGGTTGATTGAGTTCGATTCCCGTCACAGGAATATATACTGTTACCTTACAAGTTGCCGTGTATCCACCATCAGATGTGGTTGCGGTAATTGTGCAGGTTCCAACACCCTTTGCACTAACTTTACCGGAAGTATATCCCACATCGGCAATATTTGAGTTAGAAGTTTTAAAGTAAACCTTCTTATTCTCTGCATCGGAAGGAGATACTGTAGCGGTTAAGGTCTTGGCTCCGCCCTTCTTAATCTTAAGAGAAGTGTTATCTAACTTAACTCCCGTCACACCTGTCTTAACTGTGACTTTACAAGTTGCCTTAAATCCGCCATCTTTAGTCTTGGCTGTGATTGTGGCAGTTCCCTTAGCCTTTGCGGTCACCTTACCGGCAGAAGAAACTGTAGCAACAGTTGTGTTGGAAGAAGTCCATGTGACAGTCTTGTCGGAAGCTTTCTCAGGCTTAACCGTAGCAACAAGTGTGGTGGTTTTGCCCTTAACCAATGTCACGGAAGATTTGTTTAAAGTTATTCCTTCTACCGGAGTCTTAACGGTAACTTTACAAGTTGCGGTATATCCGCCGTCTTTGGTCTTACATGTAATGGTAGCAGTTCCCGTAGCGTATCCGGAAACCTTACCGGAAGAGGAAACATATGCCACTTCTTTATTTGAAGAAGACCAAGAAACAGCTTTGTTTGTAGCGTTGGAAGGCTTAACTGTAGGTGTCAATTGAGTTGCGGCACCTATCTTCAAATTAACACTGGTCTTATCCAATGTGACGCCGGTCACTTTTACACTACTGTTTACGGTCACCTTACAAGTGGCGGTAAAACTACCGTCTTTGGTAGTGGCTGTAATTGTGGCTGATCCGGCAGCAACGGCTGTCACTTTTCCGCTTGAAGAAACTTTAGCAACGCTTGTCTTGGAAGATTTCCATGTGACAGTCTTGGTGGTAGCGTCACTTGGTTTAACCGTAGCCTTTATGGTCTTTGTGTCACCAACACCTAAGGTGACACTGGTAGGACTTACGGTCACACCCGTTACGGCAATATATACAGTGACTTTACAAGTTGCGGTGTATCCGCCGTCTTTGGTCTTACATGTAATGGTAGCGGTTCCGGGAGCATAGGCTGAAACCTTACCTGAAGAGTTAACTCCGGCAACATCCTTGTTGGATGATGACCAAGTCACTTCCTTATTTGTAGCGTTGGAAGGGGTGATGGTTGGAGTTAAAGTCTTTGCTCCACCCTTCTTTATCTTCAATGTGGTTTTATCTAAGGTCACACCCGTAACCTTTACATTTGATTTAACGGTGACTTTACTGGTTGCCGTGTATCCCCCGTCTTTGGTCTTTACTGTAATGGTTGCGGATCCGTCAGCCACTGCCGTCACTTTTCCGCTTGAAGAAACTGTGGCAACGCTTGTATTTGATGATGACCAAGTCACATTCTTATTGGTTGCATTAGTAGGCTTTACAGTAGCTGTTAATGTCTTTGTACCACCCTTTGCCAAAGTCACACTTGTAGGACTAACTGTAACACCGGTCACTTTAACTGCAGCAGCTCCGTCTTTAACCAAAATACCCATGGCAACATTATAATCTATTTCAGCCATATCGGTCCAACTCTTTCCGTCTGCAGAACCGTAAGTTTTTCCTTTTGAAACAACAGGTTTATAACCATAAGCCGGAGATTCTAGAGGAACATGATTTTTATTTACTTCGGCAGTAGAATTATAATTAATTATAATTTCTATTTTTTCTCCGTTGTCGTAAGAATAAGGAGTATCAAACAATACGGACATATATCCGGGATAAGTGGTCTTAAAAGATTTTGTAGCCACTGTTGTTCCGCCACTCTTGGCAGTCACCTTAACGGTTGTTCCACCATCTATAATATATGTTCTGACACCATATAAGGTTCCCTCTTTTGAAGGAGTGAAAACACCCTTTCCCCAAGAAGCATTTGTCAAATAGTTACTTCCTACTCCTTTAGAATGAGAAATAATCTTATCATAGGGAGCTTTAGAAGCTTTGGTATATTCTACACCTAAAGCTTGACCTGCGTTTTTGTCATAATATGATAACCAGAAATATCCGTCTCCATGATAATCCGGTCCCCAAGAATTCTTTATAAGAAATGCACCGTTTTCAACAGGAGTGTTTCTGAAATTATACTTTGAATATGTATCATCCCAACCCACAACAGTCACACAGTGATTTGTTCCACCTAAATACCAATCACAATAATATGATTTTTTATCATTTGTTAAATAATATTCATCATAATTTATGGCAATATCAACGGCACCTTTGTGTAAAACATGGGTTTTAATAGCATTTCTCTCACCTATTGTAAAACCACCGGTTATTCCGGATAACACATAAGCGTTATCAACAACACCCGGCTTGGTAGGTTGAGTAGAAGGGCTTGTCCATGGGCTTTTATATGGGTCATCCTTTTCATTAATAGGACCTATACCGCTATAATAATAAGCCATTACTTGTTCGTAATTTCCACCTGTATCCAAACCCAAATAGCCGTAGTAAAGGTTTTTATTAAGCATATTTAATGGTGAAAAAACATGAGTGTTTGTGTTATATTTCATATTGGCAGACCCTTCGGCTGCGGCACAACCCGCAAAGGCCCAACACATACCGTAGGAACCTTGATCCCCTACTCGAGATACCCAACCTTCATCTTTCATAGAATATTTGGTAGGTAAAACTTCCTTTGTGGCCTCTTCAAAATCCTCATCTCTGAGAAGAGGCTCGTAAGCAACAGGAGGCATTTCATAATTTTGGGGATTTGCCAAATAATCCAAATATGCCGGGTTAAATTCGGCTACTTGCAATTGTGCATAAGCCACACCTACCAGCATAAATAATGCTGATAAAATCAATAACAGTTTTTTCATAATTTGTCTCCAAATTGTGGGTTTCTTATATATATATTATACTATATTTTACAAATTTTTGCAAGTGTTTAAAAAGACAGAATGTAGACCTTCACGTCACTTAGATTAAGGAACTCTTAATTTAAAGAAGAACTGAAAAGCCTACTTTAATTTTTAAAAGCCGGCCCCTTTTTTTGTTATGGTTCTTTTTGAGCAAAGACAAAATTAAAGTTTAGATAAGCCTATAACCTAAGAGCTTTTTAGGTGGTATGTTTTTTTTACATTCGCAGACAGCAATTAAAAATATACTACCCAAAAAGCTGTTTATAATTAAATCTCAAGATTTTGGATTTGCCCAAAAAGAATCATAGGAAAAAAGGGGAGTATATAAGTTTTACTAACAAATGTAATTCTTTTTTTAAATAGATTTGCTGCGCAAATCATTTTTCTTCTTATAGTCGCAAAATCCTTGTTTTGCGAAGCCCCGCACCCCCCGCCGTTTTTGACAGTTTTGCTACGCAAAACACCAAAAAC
>JAFSVJ010000001.1 GCA_017445025.1 Abditibacteriota bacterium
ACAAAAAGGTAACAAAACGAATTTCCCATTATTAAGTTGTTGTAGCAACTAAAAGTTTGACCGTGGTGTTGCTTGGGTGGATCACCTGTTCCCATCTCGAACACAGTCGTTAAGCACCCTGAGGCCGAAGATACTTGGGCGGAAGGCTCCGGGAAAATAGGAAGCTGCGGTCATAAAGTTTTTAAAGAAAGCACTCTTTTTTGAGTGCTTTTTTTTTATCCCGGTGCTTTTTTTATTATTTGACATAAATATAATATATATGATATAATTTTTATGTAATATTGTATAATTATTAGGTGTTATTATGAAAAAATCTTGCTTAAAAGAGTGTTTGATAACATTTTTGATTTTTATTTTTATAATAATAACATTTTTGGTTATTATATTTGTTTTGTTCGGAAAGGCTTTTGAAAATGATAATTCTTTGTTTAATTATCATCGTTTGCCTGATGAAGAATTTGCTCTTGTGTCAAGTGATTATAATATTGAAGATAGGTTTTTTGGAAAAAGAAGTTTTATAGAATCTGACAATATAATTAAACTATATAAAACTAAAAAGGACTATGAAAATGATAAACCGACTGCTCGAGTTTCTCCTATAAGGTCAAAGGATGAAACTTCTAATTTTAAGACAATTAAATGTGAATATAAATTTGAAAAGGGTTTACATTGTTATTATCTTAATGGGAAATGTATTTTAAAATCTCAAGTTGAATTTTCTAAAGCTGTCACATTATGGGAAGATTATTATATTTTTAGCACCAATGATTTTAATTATAGCCTTGTAAAAGACGGAAAAGTATTGCTTCAGAGTAATATTATGATGTTTGTTCGCGGGCTGAATTTAGTAGTTAAAGAAAAAGAGGGTAGTGTTAAAATATATAATAAAGATTTAAAAGTTATTTATTCTTGTGAAGACTTTTATGGCTTTTCTGATGGTGTTTATTGCGTTGTAAAGAACGAAAAAATGGGCTATGTTGATGAAAACGGAAATGAGGTGATTAAACCTCAATATAATTATTTTAGCGGTAAATTCTGCAATGGAAAATGTTTTGTCAATAAAGGCAGAAAGTGTTATCTGATAGATAAAAATAATAATATTTTGTTTAAGTGCGAACCGGGTAATGATCGCTTTTCTCCCTTATTTCTTGATGACGGAAGATACCTTGTTATTGTAAAAAAAAGGTAAAGATATTCGATAATTTTTTGAGGAAGACAACTTAGACTTTTATTTCTTTGAAAAAAGTGTTATAAAAAAAAGGCGACGCTAATGTCGCCTTTCTTTTTTTTATAAACTAATATGCTTTAGGATCTCAGTATTTTAAACCGTAACCCCAATGGTCTTGTTGGTTGTTGTCAGGGCCTTGTCCTTTCTTGAAGAACTTAGCGTGACCGTCACAGAATGTGAAGTTCATACCACCATTGTGTCTCATAGGAACAACAAAGTTAGCTTTTGTATAAACTGTCTCGTTAATAAATCTTGGTCCGATGATACCTTTAACCCATCCACCTGATTTGTTTTGAACACAGTCACCAACGAAAACGATTTCGGAAGTGTTTGAAATTTCAGATAATGATAAAGGAGTAGCTGTAGGTTTGTCCATATGCCATCCGTTATTTCCCCCGTTGTAGATCAAACATGGGTTGTATCCGTAACCGAAACACTTGTTCATTCTGTTGTGGTTGGTTCCGTTACCTACTGAACCGGCACCACTTGGACATACATAAATACCAAAGTTCTTTACGTATTGGAAAATACAGTCGGCCCAAGTCCAACAGTCTTGAACTGCATAACCGTCAGCGGCTGAACAGTCAATTTTGAAACCGTAATCGGAAATTGGGTAGCCGTTGTATGTGTCCATTAAAGCAGGTGTTTGAACTCTGTTTAAAGAGTTGTCTGCTAAAAACGGAACAGTTTCATGGTAGTCATCAGCATAAAGCTGAAGAGCTGTTTCGATTTGTTTTGTGTTTGAAAGACAAGCTGATGCTCTTGCTTTCTCTCTTGCCTGTGCGAAAACAGGGGATAAAATGGCAGCTAAAATAGCAATGATTGCTATTACTGCCAACAACTCGATTAAGGTAAAACCTCTTTTATGTTTTTCTCCTAAATTTAAATTAAACTTATACTTTTGACTATAATAAAACATTTATTGTTCCATTATTTCTTAAAAAACTATTATATTAAATCATTATTATCTTTTAAAAGTCAAATTTTATAAGGTTAATAGTTTTAATATAATGTCGTAATATTTTAAGAAAAATAGAGGTTTTAAGTGAGTTCTTTCAAGTAAAATTAATCTCTTTATAATCTTTTAAGATTGAAATTTTTATATAAAATATGGTATAATTTTATTGGTGATTATGATTATTTTTTTATATTAGATAATTAAGAGAGAATTATGTTAAAATATATAAAATTAAAAGAAGAGATTAAAAAATACCTTAAAACAATTGAAACGGATTCTCCTTTACCTACTCATGCTATGTTATCCGAAAAGTATAATGTCAGTGATATTACGGTTAGGAAAGCTTTAAACGAACTGATAAATGAGGGATTGATTTACGGTATTCAAAGAAAAGGTATATATAAAGCAAGACCTAAACGAGCTTTTTTGGATGTATCTATTTTAACTGATTTGGTGTATTTTAATAAAAACCCTCAATTTGATATTAGTCCCGGTCTCATGGAAGCTCTTCAACATGATATGATTGAAAGTGACATGGATATAATCTTATCTTTAACGGGTAATGATCCGGAAAGAGAAGCTGCTCTTTTAGAAAAACTTATATTAAGAAAACCTTACGGTATTATTGCAAATCCTTATCCTATAAGGACCAATTTTGAGATATATAAGAAAGTTGTAAGTCAAATTCCCAATTTTGTATTTGTGGATAAATACATTCCTGGAGCTGATGCACATTATGTCGGAACGGATAATTATAATGGGGCAAAGGAGCTTATTAAAGAGTGTGAGGGAGAACATTATGATATTATTTTTTGTCTTTACTCTCCTCAAAAAAGCCGTCTTAATTCAGAAATTGACAGAATAAGAGGCTTTAAAGAAGGTCTTAAAAATATAGGTTATGATACATTAAAAGAAAATTATGATTGGACACGGTTTAAGGAAGAATATTTATCAAAATTAAATAAATATAAAAATATTTTGTTTATTACTCCTCGAGGAATTTCTTTTTCATGGGTATATTCAACCATAAAGGACAATTTATCTAAATGTGAAAATTGCAAAGTCATATGTTTTGATAAACCGGAAGGGGAGTTCCCTTTAAATATTACTGTAAGTTGGTATCAACAAAACGCCATTGAAATTTCAAAAAAAGCTGTAGAACTTATTAAAAATAATGTGACCGAAAGACAGTTTATTGAATATTCCGGTAAAATTCGTCATATAAATTAATTTTATAAATTTAGTTTTAAACTCTTGACAAAACTTTTTAAATGTGGTATAATATATATGGAAATAAATTAAGTATACGCAATGGCAAATATAGGGATACAATGCATTAAACCCCTTTTATTATATTATTTGTATTGCGTATACAAAAGGAGAAAAAACATGTTAAATTTCAAAAAGGGTTTTACCCTAATCGAGTTGTTGGTGGTTATAGCAATCATTGCTATTTTAGCTGCCATATTGTTCCCTGTGTTCGCACAGGCAAGAGAAAAGGCAAGAGCGTCAGCTTGTTTAAGCAATTTAAAGCAAATAGGGACTGCTTTAATGCTTTACAATGACGATTTTGACCAAACTTTCCCTTGTGTAAGTCCCGGAGCCTCAACAGGCGGAGATGCAAGAAAATTCACTTTCTGCGGTGCTCTTGAAACCTATGTAAAGAACAACGGTTTATGGAGATGTCCTTCAGCAATTAAATCCGGAGCTATTGATACAAATGTTTATATTGCCAACAGTTATTTATGCAATCAAGTTGCTTTCGGACGAACGGCAGATAATCCTTGGCAAGCAAATCTTGAAGTTTGGGTTGAAGCAAGAAGTGAAAGTGAAATAGCAAATCCTTCTGCTTTGGTTACTTTTTATGATGGAAGAGCATTAACTACAAATGCTATTTGTCAACCTGCTAAAGTTTGGAACAATTCATGGCAAACTATGTTATGGCAAGGATCTTATTGGTATCCTACCACAGCAACACATAACGGCGGAAAGAACTATGTTTTTGCTGACGGTCATGCCGCTTTTAAGAATGTAGGTCAAATCACTTGCGGAAATATGGGATTTTCAGACGATAACACTCAAGCCGGTGCAAATAAACCTGCCAAAGAAATATTTGATGCCAAAGGTGAAGATGCAGTTCAATATTGGTATGCTTGGGTAAACGGTTAATTATCAAAGGGCTTTCATAAAGCCCTTTTTATTATTATATATGTAGGTTTTATATGAAATTTTATTATATTTGTTTTGTTTTATTTTTTGTTACCGGAATAGTATTCGCGGGAGAGGTGGGGCTCTTTGATTTTGAAGAGCCTTTATATTCTGTTCATGATGAACAAAATGATCAGGGAACAATCAATTTTTCTTTTGCCCCGAGTTTTAAGAGCACAAAATGTCTTAAAGTTGATTATGATTTCAGTGCAAGTCAATTCCCTGTTATTACTGCCAATATACCCATAGATTATGACAGTCCTTTAAATGAATCCTTAGGGTTATCTTTTATGGCAAAGGGAACCAAAGGAGATAATTTACTTGTGAGGGTTGTGGATTGTTCCGGAGAGATATATCAATATATGGTATATTTAGAGGACGGTGATTGGCATAAATATTCTTTTTATTTTGATGATAAAGATATAAATATATGGGCCGGGGATGAAAACAGATATGTAAATCACCCTATTGCTTATTTGGCTTTAGGTGTTCACAGAGGTGATATTAATAAGGGGTCTATATCTTTTGATGATATTTGCGGAATTACAAAAGATACCAAGGAATTAAGTGATAATCAAAAAAAAGAAGCTCTTAGTGAAATAGATTTTAAATTGGATACGGGTAAGCCGGGAAACTTGTTTTATTATGAAGAAATTCCTATAGGTAAAATAGTTCCGGTTTATAATCTTTTAGATGATTTTGATGTTGATATTAATTTAATTTATAGAGATGCCTACGGTAATTTTCTTCCCTCAGAAGTGAAAAACATAAAGTTTAACACAAAAAGTCCTGTTAGTTTTAATCTTCCAAAAATAAAGGGATACGGAGAGATAGAATATAGTGCAAAGTTTTTGGGAAAAGAAAAGGTAGGAATATTCAGATATGGGTGTATTCCGGATAATTCAAAGGTTTCATTAGGTAAAAAGTCTCCTTTTGGAGTAAATACTCATTTTAATCAAGGTTGGCCGGAATATTTTGGTGATATTGTAAAGAGAGCGGGAATCAGCTGGCTGAGGGATGGAGAGGCAAGACTTAATGATAATGCATATTTTGTAGCCAAGAAAAGACAAATCCAATATATGCCCACTTTTACGGGGGTTATGCAAAATGCTTCTTTAGGCTATATATATGCCGGTCTTGCTGAGGGGAAAAGTGCCGAAGATGTATGGGATTTTGCTCCCTTTGTAAAGAATTTTGGTGAGTATGCAAAAAAATACGGAGATTATGTCTTTGTATATGATATTCTGAATGAGCCTAACGGGAACGGTTGGCTTTCTCTTGGTGGAGATTGGGCAGGTGGTCCTTGGCTTGATGTTTTTATGAAATGGGGAAAGGAAGTATCTCGAGAATTAAAGGAAAATGATAAAGATGCTTTGGTTCTTTGGGAGGATTCGGAAGGGTTTACTTGGTCCGATTCTTATGTAAAGGCGGGACTTAATAAAGAGATTGATTTTGTTTCTCCTCATGCCTATAATTCTCACAGAACTTTCCCTTTGCCTGAGATGAGTTTATGTCTTTTGAATTATCCGAGGGTTATTGAAAGAGATAGGGAGCGTAATAATTGGAAATATATTATAGGAGAAATAGGGTGTCCCACATATATTGAGACAGAGGCCACACTCCTTACAGATACATATCCGGCTGTGACTGAAATTATGCAAGCTGCTCAAACCGTGAGAATTTATGTTATGCATTTAAATGCCGGTGCCGAAAGAATATTTCTTTATGATTTGAAAAATGACGGGTTTAACAAGAATAATGCGGAGCATGAATTCGGTATTACGGATTTTTACGGAAATCCCAAGCCTGTTATATGTGCCTATTCTGTTATGGTAAATCTTTTGGAAGGGTGTAAATGGATCGGCAGAGAGAGTAATGAAAATACGGGGGCATATATATACGGATATAAGAACAGAGAGGGAGAGAGATGTGCTGTTTGTTGGGTTCCTTCAACATATTTTTATGATGGAGGGCATGAAGGAGGGCCTATATGGACATATCAACTGACGGAAGGACCCGCATACCTAAAAACTCAGAAAGAGTTTGTGAAAGAAATTGATATGTTTGGAAATGAGACCTATCTTAAAGCCGAAAAGGGTAGAGTTAGGGTAGAATTATCCAAATATCCAAAATATATAATAGGATTATAATATGAAAATCAAAATTGGTATATTTATATTATTATTTATTTGTATAGGTTGTGCAAACGGGAAAACCACCTATATTATAAAACCGGAATTGTTATTTGATTTTGAGAAAGAGACTCCTTTTTTTGAATATTCTGATATAGGGTTAGACGAAAATACGGGTTGTGCTTCTGAGGGTTTTAAATCAAAGGGGTGTTTTAAAATAGAATATGACCACAGAAACACTGAGCAAAGGGGGTCTTTCTCAGCTTTTGTAATTCCTTTAGACAGTCCTTTAAACAATGCCTTGGGATATTCTTTTATGGCAAAGGGAACTGTGGGAGAAAATCTTCTTTTAAGGATAATAGATTGTAATGATGAAATTTATCAGACAATGATTCCCGTAGAAAAAGAGGGTTGGAATAAGTATGAGATATTTTTTGAAGATATAACCAATATATGGGGCGGAGACGGGAATAACAAACAGGATTATCCCCTAAAGTTTATCTGTATTGGAGTTCATAACGGTTTATATCAAACAGGAGAGATTTCATATGATGATTTTTATACTATTCCGAAGGGTGTCAGACCTTTATCTGACAAATTAAGAGAAGAAGCGGAAGAAAGAGTAGATTTTAAACTGGAGACGAACAAACCGGGAAATCTTTTTTATTATGGTGAAAAGACTACGGGAAAAATTGTGACAAAGTATGATATTTTGCCTCCTTTTAAAGTGGAATTTTCTCTTGAATTTAGGGATGTGTATGGAAAAGAGATAAAATCAAAGACGGATAATGAAGTTTTTTATTCAGACAAACCGAAAACCATAAATTTACCTAATGAAAGGGGGTATGTTAAAGTTATTTGGACTGCCAAGTATTTGGGGAAAACAAGGGAAGGAACTTTTACTTACGGAGTAATTCCCGATAACTCAAAAATAATGGGAGGAGAGAAGTCTTATTTTGGTGTAAATACTCATTTTAATCAGTCTTGGGATCCTATGTTTGGAAAGATAGTAAAGAGAGCGGGAATCAGTTGGTTGAGAGATGGAGAGGCAAGGTTAGATTATGATCATGCCATACTTGTGGCGAAGGAAAACGGTCTTGAATATATGCCTACCTTTACGGGTGCCATGGCAGGTCAGTCTCTAAACTATATTAATGAGGAAGTTAAAAATGGGAAAAAGGCTGAGGATCTATGGGATTTCACTCCTTATATAGGTAATTTTGGTGAGTATGCTAAAAGGTATGGAGATTATATAAGAATATATGATATTTTAAATGAGCCTAACGGGAACGGTTGGCTTGTTCTTGGGGGGGATTGGTCCGGTGGGCCTTATATAGATACTTTCATGCAGTGGGCTAAACAGGTTTCTGCAGAGATAAGAAGAGAGGACAAAGATTGCAGAGTTTTGTGGGAAGATGCGGAAGGTTATAACTGGTCCGATCAATATGTGGCAGCAGGTCTTAACAAGGAGATAGATATTATATCCAATCATTCCTATAATTCTCATAGGTCTGTGCCTTATCCCGAACATAATTATGGTTTTTCTCGGTTGGAATATGCCAAGGAGAGAAATAAAAAAGCGGGAGTTGATTGGAGTATTATTGTAGGTGAGATAGGATATCCCACATATGTTGAAACGGAACAGACTCTTGCCACAGATATGTATCCCGCTGTCAGTGAAGATGTTCAGGCAGCTCAAACAGTGAGATGTCATTTTCTTTACCTTTCCGGTGGGGCGGAAAAAATATTTTTGTATGATTTAAAAAATGATGGGTTTAACAAAAACAATTGTGAACATGAGTTTGGATTAACGGATTATTATGGTAATCCCAAGCCTGCAATGGTTGCCGTAAGTGTTCTTATTAATCAGATTGAGGGAGCCCTTTTAACAGGCAGAGAAGATGGGGGAGATGAAGACACTTATGTTTTCGGATATGTAAAAAGAGATGGTAAAAAGTGTAAGGCTTGCTGGTCACTGAAGGAGAAAGATATAGTTTTGGAAACGGGAAAGGATGAGATATTACTCATGGATTTATATGGTAAGGAATCTAAGATAAAATCTCAAAACGGAAAGATTACTGTTAAAGGTAGTCTCTATCCTGTTTATTTGATTGATTTTTGATATAGATATCCATCCCCCCGTCTTGCCTTACGGCAATCCACCCCTAAGCTGTCGCTTAGGGGGAGCAGATATCTGATTTTGCAATTTACTTTATATCACAAATAATATAACAGGGTCAAGGGTGCAAACTGTTTTATCTATTCTGCACACATTGTCATCCATGGTCCAATCTATTCTTTCTCTCTTTCCCTCTTTTGTAAGGATTTCTATTTTAGATATTTCTCTGTCAAAGATTAAGGGAAAGTTTGGGATAGGGTCAAAGCCTATGTTAAATATGGCTACAAACAGTGAGCCGTCTTCCATATCTCCAGCCCTAAGGTATATTTCTGCGTCTTCGGGATAATATACCGGTAATTCCCCTGCTTCTTTCAGCAATTCTGTTAATTGAAGCTTTCTTGACATATTTAGATATGAGAAAGCTGTGGTATAATGGAAGGGGGCTGTAGGAGTTCCGCAAAAAACTATACTTGTTCCGCCTAAGGGGTTTTTATATTTAGTCACTCCGGGAAACATAACTTTTTTGTTAATTCCTTTTTCAAGGTGATATACTTCTGACAGAACTTCAACATTTTCGTTAATGGGGATTAATTTTTTGGCTTTGCATTGAACATCTATGTTTTTATTATCTAACAACATGTGTTCTTTGGATACATGCGGCCCTTTGTAATCTTCTACCATAACCCCTGTATATTCCGTCCATCCCATTTTGTTTATAATTTGGGCACAGGTAGAAGACATAAACGTCCATCCTTTAAGCATTTCTTTTATTTCTTCTTTTGTGAGGTTAAGGTTGTTTATAACCTCTTTTTTTGTATCAAATTCATAATCAAAGAAAGCTGTTTTTCCTGTTTTTGAGAAATACATAGGGAGGCCCAGCCGTTCCAAAACACAGTTTACCCATCCGTTCCAACAAATATTCCAGCAATTATCGTTCCAATTGTCGATTATGGAATAATCATCTTCGTAGGTGTGGGATAAGGGTATTCTTGCCCCTCTCCATTTTAAATGAGGGACTATTTCTTTTAAATATTGATATAATCCGGCGTTTTCGCTGAGGACTTTTCTGTAAGCCACCCCGCATTCCGGTTCGTAGTTGTTAAGTTTTGTGATCCAGTGTTTTGCTCCTTTTGTTCCTTCTAATATAGTTCCTATATAATGAGAATGCATAGACATAGCCCCTTTGGCGTATCGGAGTTGTGGGCATGTGTCCGTTTCCGCAAGGTGTATATCAGCTTTATTGTAGTCTAAAGCCATTTGCTCTGCAGCTCTATACATCATTGTGGCCAGGTTTCTTGCCCCGTGAGGTGTATATTCTCCATTGTTTACCCTTAAGATAGTGGGATTTCCATTGCCGGCTAAAATCTTTGCTATTCCTCCTCCTTTGTCATTTCCCCCTGTGCAGAAACAACCTTGAATGGAGGGATTAACTCTGTCTATTCCTGCTCTGTATTCTTTAGCACATCCTTCTAAGGAAACAGTTTGAGTGGATAGAAAAATTTCTTTGTATTTTAATTTTTGAGGATTATCGGGATTTTCTAAGATTTTGCATAATTCATCTCTTGTCAGATTGGTTCCTGCTCTTTTGTTAAATTCCGCCATGTGGAGAGGACAACCACATCCCATACCGGGTTTGTGTAATAATCGAAAATCGTCGTCCACCATTATAGTGGTTTGACAATGTTTTGCAATTATTTCAAAACTGTCTGCCATGTGTTTTCTGAAATTAATGTCAAGGGGACAACAAACAGCGGTTTTTTCTCCGTCACGAAAAGAGATAACACTCTGAAAAGGATGCATTTCATCCGGTATGTATCCGTGTCCTATTGTAGCTTGTGCCAATACCCCGCATTTAAGACCCATTTCAGCTAACCTGTCTCTGAAAGCGTCATATTTGGCACATAACAGAGAGGCTTTATCTACGGCAGGGGTTCCCTCAGGGGTTAAGGTCATACAAAAGAGAACCAAGTCACATATATTGTTTTCATATTGATACTTTATGTCTTGACAAATCTCTTCTAAGTGATCTGTATCTAAAATCATTATGGAATAATTATACATATATATACTTCCTGTTGCGTTTTTCCATTTATATTATATCATTAAATATATTTTTTGTCAAAAAAGTTGAGATATTTTTCCGTTTAGTGTATAATATAAATGTAAAGGTGTGTATATGAAAAAAAAGGTTTTTATATGTGTAATAATATTATTGTGTGGTTATTTTGGTTTTGTGGCTTATATGTTTAACAGTAATTTTTATATAAAAGAGTTTACTAAGTCTGATGAAATATTCCAAAAAATTAAAGGAAAATCATATAAAGATGATTGTATTGTGCCAGTTTCGGAGCTCCGATATGTGCATATTTTTCACAGAGATTTTAAGGGGAGAGTGCGAAAGGGTGAATTGATTGTAAACAAACATATTGCACAGGATGTTTTGGAGATATTTAAGCAACTTTACAAGGCCGGATATGAAATAGAAAGTGTAAGATTAATAGATGAGTTTAATGCTGACGATGAGATATCTATGGAAAACAATAATTCTTCCTCCTTTAATTTTAGGTTTATAACTCACAGTAAAAAGGTCTCAAAACACGGCTATGGCCTTGCTATTGATATTAATCCTTTATATAATCCTTATTATAAAAAAACCGATGTCGGGGAAGAAATAGTAGAACCTATAAATGCCAAAGAATATGTTGACAGAACCAAAGATTTTAAGCATAAAATTGATGAAAATGATCTTGCTTATAAATTATTTATAAAACATGGTTTTGAGTGGGGTGGGGATTGGAAAAGTTGTAAGGATTACCAGCATTTTGAAGTTTCTGACGATGTGGTGGATAAACTCTATAATTAGAGGTTGGTAAATTTTTTTTAAAATTGCTTATTTTATTTGTTTTTGGTATAATATAAGTGTAAAAAAAACATTTTAAAGTCATTATAATAGGGTAGTGATATGAAAAAGATATTGGCTTTATTGTTAATACTTCTTTGTTGCGGAGTTTTGTTTGCCAAAGAATACAAAATTCCCAATGATGATGATATTGAAATAGGAAAATTAAAGAACGAAGGTTGGGAAGTGACGGTTTATGAAGGCACTTTTCCCAAAAATTCTGTATTAATTATTGAAGAAATAAAAATCCCCAAATGTCCCGTTAAAGGTAAACAGTTGGAAATTAAGCTTAAAGGTCATGAGAAGGAATCTGTTCATTTCCAAAAGCCTGTTAAATTGACTGTTAAAATGGAAGATACCAAACGACCTCAGGACTACCTTTTTGGATATTATGATGGAGATAAAAAATTTCACTGTTATATTCCTGACCGTGTAGAGATTAAGGAAGGTTATATGGTTTACACCATTAACCACTTTACAGGTTGGTTTGGCGGAGAAGGTGATAAGGAAGAAGTTATTAACACAATGGTTAATGATGTTGCCAGAGAAAATTGGGAAAAGGAAAACCTAAAAAACGGTGTTAAGAATAAGACTTCCAAATATTTAGACCAAATGTTTAAAGAGATGAAGATAACTGATGCTGCATCTCGAACTAAGCTTGTTGCCGACTTTTTTTCTATGATGGAAGGGGACGAAACCAAAGGTCTTATTGATTTCACTACTCAAAATATAAATAACCTTAAGGACGGTGATTATAAGAGCGTGGTGGACGCAACTATTAAATATACATCTGAAAATCTATTAAGAGTTTTGAAGAAGGATACAAAGATAGCCACAATTCCCGCTAATCTTTTCGGAAATCTCTCCGCTGCAGCAGGATATATTGCGGAAGGAGACAAAGAAGATGCCCTGAAAGAAATAGGAAAAGCTATGAGAAACTGTGACGCAACCACAGAATTTTGTTCACAACTCGCTGATATTGGAAGAGAAAAGGCCAATAATATTATAAATTTTATTGCACAAAAGGAACTTGAAGACTGTTATCAACTTTATATTGGAAACGGTGTTGAGTGGAGACACCTTGACGAAGTAAAAGGTGATATTGACTATTGTGTCAGCTATTTGGGAATCGGTGGTGGAATTTCTAATGTAAAAGCAATAGAATCTTATGCCAAACAATTGGGAATGGACCCTGTTAAAGACCATGATTTTCTTGTAAATAAAGCCAGAAAAGACCTTGAAGCTTATTTTAAAAGCAGACAGAGTGCGGAAGGTTATATTAAAAAGAATAAACCGGCTATAAGAGAGCTTATTGATTATTTGGACAAAGAAGGTCTTTTGAATAGATACGGTGCTCAAGACTATTTTAATGACAGTAAGAAATTTGACCTTAAGTTTAGACTTCAAAGACTGTTTACAATCCGAAAAAGTATTTTAGGATATATTGATCCGTTAGAAAGAAAATATGTGACCCCTGAGGAAATGGCAAACCTTATAAAGAAATATGTTGAATATGTGGGGGATGGTCACCGTGAGAAGTTTTTTGAATATCTTATAGCTGTGGGATATTGTAAGAAAGCCACAGGTTTTGATAAGCCAAAACAATCCTTAGAAGATAAGTTAAATAAGATTGCTGATGACCTTAATAAATTTGCCGACAGTTTAGGCGGAAATAAGCCCAAAGAAAAGCCGAAAGAGACCAAAAAGACAGAAAAGGCCGATACTTCCAAAGTGACCGCAAAAGGATGTTATGTATTGGACAGCGTAGAGGTAAAGCCTCAAAATAATATCAGCCCAAGTAAATCCGGACAATGGAGTTATTCCGATAAACATTTTAAGTTATCTGGCTCAGTGACTACACCGCCAAAGGTAATATATCCCGGTGACACCATATCATTTAAGAAGTCATTGTCTGTGACGGTAGATAAAGAAGTAAGAGTTAATTCGTGGATAAATATAAATGTATCAGGTTATTATGGTTGTAAGTTAAAAAAGATTAAAGGTGATAACAGAACCAAGTGTGATGCGGATCACAAGAGTAAATCTAACACAGAATATATCACTTACCAATTGGAAAAAGTTAAAGGCGGTAAAAACAGCACATTGGAGTGGAGTGCTCAGGTTGGTATAGATTATTACAGTAAAAACGGTCCCGGTTTGTTAGGCGTAGTGGTATATAAATATAAATGGAAAGATTAAGAAAAAATCCCCTTTCCGGGGATTTTTTTATTTCTTAAACACTTTCTCATTAATCAAAACAGGATTAATATAAATATTCTGTTTGTTAACAAATTCTCCTTTAACTTTCTTCAAAAGTAAATTTATAGATTCTTCTGCCATATTTCTTAAATCAAATTCAATTCTGCATATATCATATTTGTTTCCATAGTCTTCCCTATATCCCGATGCGTGGGTTATGATTTTGGTTTTTTTGAGTATTTTATCATAATCTCCGAATATAGGGAAAACATTATTAAATATTGTATCATCTAAAAATATAATAACATCGGGTATATATTTTAATCCATTCATTTTGTTTCTGAATTTGCTTATGGCGGATGGCAAGTTTTCTGAGAAACTGATGGGAACAAAATCATATTTTTTGAAATATGAGTCTATGGCATACATAATAAAATTATCTTTTTCAACTCTGTGAATGGTGTGATTTATAGAGAATATTAATATTTTTTTAAGTTTATATTTTTTGATTGTATTTATCAGTAAATTGAATATTAGAGTATAATTAGGCATAACAGATGAATATTCTCTTGCTATGGTATAAAGAGCTGAAATAATAGGTATATTAAAGGAATTTAATTTATCAAGAGTTCTTTCTGTTCCGTGAACAGATATTACCCCCACACTTTCAGATATGATTTGAGGAATTTCATTTAATATATCACTGTTTTGTCTGTCTATGTAATAGTAGGGGATATATCCTGTGTCATTGATTTTGTTTTTTATCTCGTTTAATAAAAATCTATAGCTTTCACGTGCATTTCCTGTTATACAAATATCATCCGAAATAACAAGAATATATTTTTTTGTTTTGTTTATGTTTTTGATATAACTACCTGAGCCGTGAATGGTTTCTATTATATTTTCAGAACGAAGTAAATTAATTCCCTCACGAACAGTGAACCGTGATAAATTTAATTCTTTCATAATCTCAGGCTCTGAAGGAATTTTATCTCCTTGCCTAAGTGTGCCTTTGTTTATCAATGTTTTTATAAAATCGGCAACTATTTCTTTTTTTTTCATAATAATCCTCAAACTTTTCATTTTATACATAATTATTATACTATTTATTCTTAAATTTTGCAATTCTTATATAACATGTACGGACAAAATTATGAAATTTATCCTTGACAAATGATTTTGTAATATGATATAATATAAGTGTAAGACATTTCATGATTAAAAATGATACGGACAAGTATCTTGCAGACACATCTCTTTTGTCTGTATCTTTTATGGCAAGTTTAGGAGGTTAATAAATGAAGAAAGGTTTTACACTTATTGAGTTGCTGGTGGTTATAGCGATCATTGCTATTTTGGCAGCAATTCTTTTCCCTGTGTTTGCACAGGCAAGAGAAAAGGCAAGAGCAAGTGCTTGTTTGTCCAACTGTAAACAGATTGGAACAGCCCTTCAGCTCTACATGGATGACTACGAGGAGATGGTGCCCGCAGGTGTTATTTACAACACCGGTGGAGCATTACCTGCCGACAACGCCGGATTTCCTTATTGGAGATTTGCGGAATTCGATTGGTATGGAAACTTTGGTCCTCTAAAATGGCAAACATGGATGGATGCCATATTCCCATACATTAAGAACGCTAATATGTTCGTTTGTCCTTCAGGATTAAGAAATTGTGCCGGTTATTCCGTAAACACTTGTTTATGGGGTGGTGCTCAGTTCCAATGTGCATCCAATGCTCAACCTGTTTCTCTGTCACAAATTCAAAAACCTTCCGATATAGTTTTCTGTATGGACGGTTTCCAAAGTCCGAATTATGCTTTGGCAGACGGTAGCACGGCTAATTCTGTTCACTCCGCCGCAGAACCGCTTTTGGTATATCACGCAAGAAAGCAAACAGCAAGACATAATAACGGTTGTAACATCACTTACGCTGACGGTCACGCAAAGTGGGCGCAAGCAGAAAGTGAAGTCTTCAGAAGAGACGACACGGGAACCATTATTGACTTCTGGTCTGACCAAGGTGCCAACACATCCAAATACATGGGTAAGCACTGGAAAGATTGGTAGATTTTCAGCTTTATTTTTAGGGGGAGCAATCCCCCTTTAATTTTATTTATTTTTCATTTTGTGATATAATATAATTGATAGATTAAGGATGGTTTAAAAATGAAGAAAATATTATTTATTTTATTGATGTTCATGCTTGCTTTACCTCTGTTTGCTCAGAACATTAATACAACACCGAACCCTAAATGGCACAATTCCTTAAAACCAAAGGGGCTTGCCATAACCTTTAACCTTGTTAAAGATAATAAGGCTGACTGTGTTATAGTTAAACCTTGGAATGCCACACCCCCCGAGGAAAAATCTTCCGCAGATTTAGCTTTTTATCTTTCTAAAATGACAGGGGTTGAAATCCCTGTTCTTAAAGACAGTGAATTTAAAGGGGGAAGGTTTATTTCTGTGGGAAATACTTCATTTTTCAGAGTAAGCCCTTATGCCAAAATCTCCCAAAAGCTTGAGGAAGAAGGCTTGGCAATTTACGGTGATGAAAATAGCCTTTACCTTTTTGGCGGCTCTCGCAGAGGACCTCTCTATGCTGCTTACACCGCTCTTGAAGAGGACAACGGCTTTAGATTTTGGTCTCAAAACAGAGATGAAGATTATATCCCAAAAAGTGAATGTCTCTCTTTTGTGCCCAGGTATTACAACCCTGTCTTTGAGACAAGAGACCCTTATATAGTTCAATCTCGGGACAGTGAATTTGTTTTGAGAAATAAGATAAATAACTATGACTATGGCAACACCATGATTCCCAAGGAATATGGTGGTGTTCTTGTGAGTTTCAGCGGTCTTGCCCACACTTCCTTTAATTTCTTATTCACCTCTTATTTTGACTCTCACCCGGAATTTTTCTCCATGCAAGGTGGGGAAAGAGTCAGAGATCAGCAAATCTGTTGGTCCAACAAGGAAGCTTTAACCATAATGGCCAATTATATTGTAGAACTAAAAAAGACCAATGATTTTGACAGTGTAAACATATCACCTCAAGACGGTTATCCTCTCTGTGACTGTCCCCAGTGTCGTGCTTTTGATAAGGCTCACGGAGACACAAAGGCTGCCTCTCTCATAAACGGACTTAACTATATTGCGGATATTATCCACAAAACCTATCCCGAAATGAGAATAATTACTCTTGCATATTTAGACTACATAAAACCTCCCAAAGGTATAAGACCTAATGATAAAATCATTATGGTAGTTTGTTCAGATAACCCCGACTGGTATTACCCTCTTTGCACCCTTGACGAAACCGAACAGTTTAGAGAGGTTTTAAAATCTTGGGTAGACTACGGTGTTAAAACTCTCTGTTGGACTTATGTTGTAAATTACAGTCATTATTTAATACCGGATCCCAACTTAATTGTCACTGCCAAAAATAACAGAATTATAAGAGATATTGGCGCCGGGGGCATCTTTATGCAAGGAAATTATGACACAAATTCTATTTCCGACTCAGGCAGAATGAAGGCTTGGGTGTGGTCAAAACTTCTTTGGAATCCGGATCTTGACCCGGAAGCATTAATGAAAGACTTTGTTTATGGTTATTACGGTGAGTGTGCGGAGCCTATCTATAAATACGAAAAGGGCTTACTTGATATGTGGAAAAAGGAACATGCCAAGAAACACACCCCAAATGTAAAGGAAAAGACAAAAGACCCTTGGGACCTTGGCGGAATCAGGTGGACTCCCGACAACCATAAACTCTATACGGATAAATGGGTTAAGGATTCAATGGCTTTAATGGATAAGGCTATGGGTATGGCAAAGTCTGATAATATGAGAGAGAGAGTGGAATTTGAAAGAATATCTCTTGTATATATGACGCTTACCCGAAACTTAGGTTACCTCTATGATGCCAAATTCATTAAAACTCTTGACAGGGTTTTGACAGACCAAGAGATTGAATACTATACATCTCTCATAGATGAATTTGAAGGGTTATACAAAAAGATAGACTGTGTTACCATTTCAGAAACCAACCCTAGAGTAAATCTTCCTTTAATTGTCACTAACTGGAGAAATGTTTTGACATTTGATAAATCTAAATATGCTATCTTGGATTTAACAAAAGAGGAGTGGAAATTTTGCCTCGATCCGGAAGGTGTGGGAGAGAGTGAAAAGTTTTATTCACCGAATTTTAATTCATCAGGTTGGAATGATGTGAATATAGGTGTTTTTTGGTCAGAATATGGAGTAGATAATTATCTTAAAGATGCTTGGTATAAGAAATCTTTTGAGGTTGACAGAGAACTTTATGACAAAGAGTATATTAACATGTATTTTGGATCTATAGATGAAGAAGCCACAGTTTATGTAAACGGAGAGAAGGTGGGAGAGCATACTGTAGCCGCTACTGGAAAGCCTACAAGCACACTGTGGAACGAATCTTTTGTTTACAATATAAAATCCTACCTAAAAGACGGTAAAAACGATATAACAGTTATGGTTTCAAATCCCGGCGGTAATGCGGGGGGTATATATGACAGAATTCTTCTTGTAGGTTCAAATGATGATTTGAGTGAGTTAAGTATAGAAACTTACGGTCTGTTATAGATAAGGAGCTTCGGCTCCTTTTTTTTACTCTTTTATTTTATAGAGTTATATTTAATAAATTAGGAAAAAGATAATGAAATTCATAAAACAATGTTTCACATTAATAGAATTGTTTGTATTTATAGCAATATTACCATTCTATCTTAAATACTATTACCTTGTTTATCCTCAAGCGAGAATTTATATTAATTTTGTTTTAGTTTTAAAATATGATATAATAATTATGGATAAAAAAATATTATTTTTAGAATGTTTTAAAATGTTTAATTGTCTTAATTATGGTATATATATAATTGGAGATTGATATGAGAAAAATATTGTTTTTGTTTGTTTTAATTCTTTTTGCGGGAATTGCTATTTGTCAAGAAGGTGGACTTGCTGATAAAAATGTATTTGAAGGTAAAGTTATTTCTTTATCAGAAAGTAAAATTAATTTGAAGGATTTGCTTGAAAAAATATCAAATGAATCAAAAATTACCTTAGTTGCAGGAAAGGATAACGATTGGCGTGTTGCAGAAAGGGAAGTGATTGTGTTTTGTGAAAAAGCTCCTCTTGAAGCTGTTTTGCAAAACATCGCCGCCTCTACTAAACTTATATGGGTTAAGGAAGATGATAAATATATTTTGTGTTATGACCCTTCAACCGACAGATTTATAGATAATTTAAATTCCAATGCGGAAATCAATCGTAATGCACAAAGAGAAAAAGCTGTTAATGACTTTTTTACAGAACCGGAAAACATGGAAGAACTTCACGATGAGGACCCAATTAAATATTTACTTAATGCCACAGGATTAGATAAGCCCATTGCCGGGTTTATTGATGAAGTTCCCGGTATGAAACAAGCTCTTGTTTCCGGTGCTCCTTTAACAATTTCAGGAGACAGTTTGAGTAAAGAGGCAATTAATAATTACAATTTAACGGGAAATATCATAAAAGATGTTATTAAAGAAGGTGTGCGAAAAAACGACAGTGTTCGTAATAAGGGAAAAGTGGAACGAGGAATTGACAATTATGCCTCTGATTTGCCTAAGGATTTAAGTAAAGTGGTTATTGAAGTTAACGGTAGTAATTCTCCAATTCCCGGCGGAAAAGAACTCCGAAATCTTATTTTAGGAGATGTGGTTGTTAAGGTTGATGGAGAAGTAAAAGGCTTTTTGCCTATAATAAATACCAAAAATCCAATTGCCAAAAAGTTTGGCTCTGTCATACTTGATTTATATGAAAATCCAAACCAAGACCTTGGTCAATTATTTGCTTCGATGGGTGGTATGGATTTATTTAGAGATATTAATAAAAGCATGAACCAGGATGTTTATGATGATATGAAAGTTCCTATTCCGGAAACTTCTTTTTACGATATGCAAATAACTCTTCCTAGTAAACCAACATCAAAAGCAAATGCTATGGAACTTTTGAGTAAAGCCATTAATATTCCGTGTGTTTGTGATGAATATAACAACCTTATAGAAAGTTTGCCTTTTAATAATATCAGAACCGAAGGCACTTTAAGAGAAATAATAGGGGATATTAACGATTCTTATTCTTTGACTATGGTTCCTATTAACAATCAGTTATGCTTTTACTCCATAAAATGGTTTGAAGAAATACAAAAGTTAATGCCACTTTCATATATAAATAAATGGAAAGACCAATATATGAAAGATGAATATTTATCTTACGAAAACTTGTATGAAATGTCCCTTTTTACGAAAGAACAACTAACTTATGGTTTCGGAAAAGCAACTGAGCTTTCACAACTTACAGGCTCTGTGGTAAATAATATAGATACCATTAGATTTTTAGCAAATATAAACGGTAGAGAATATGATAATTTGGTAGGTGTTGGGGGAATGAATGTTACTGCCCTTTCACCTAATAGTTTTGAATTATTGTGTAATATTCCTAAGTTTAAAGTATTTGTAGATCGAGGTGGAGACTCTGTAATTAAAGCTAATTTTGTGAGAATGGACGATAGCGATGTTATAACTTTAACCGGTCAACAGGATACATTCCCAATGATGACTATGGTTCAAATCAAGCTTCCAAAATATAAAAAACTATCTCTTGAAGACCTTAAAATACCATCCAACGTCCCAACTGTTGAGAAAAAGACAAATGAGAATTAAGATTATTGCATGCGGAGTTTTTAAACCCTACATAGAATATTTGTTGGAATCAACAGAGAATACTGTTGATGTCACATATTTAGATGCCGGTTTACATGAAACCCCCAATATTTTAAGAGAAAAACTTCAAGCTGAAATCAGAAATGTATCAACAAAGAAATCAGGTCACAATTATGGTGACTGTAAAAATTGCCCAAATCCCTGTATAAAATTTGATTATATTGTTGTCTTTTATGGTCTTTGCGGAAGAGGAACTTTAGATATTGAAACTTTTGATGTTCCTGTTATTTTTCCAAAAGCTCATGATTGCATTTCTTTATTTTTGGGTTCAGCAGAAAGATATAGGAAAGAATTTAAGGCTCATCCGGGAACTTTTTATCACACAGCCGGTTGGATAAAGGAAAAAGTTAATCCGAAAAATAAAGAAGCAAATGAATTATATAAGAATTATTTCCAAGAAGGTTTTTCTTCTCACCCGGAATTTGACGAATTGTCACATAAATATGGTTCCGATAATGCGGAGTTTATATTAAAGTTTCAATCTCATTGGATAAAAAATTATACAAGATGTGCTTATATTGATTTTGGTTTGCCTTTTGATGAAGAGTTATCAAAATTACCTAAGCATATGGCACGTGTTTTCGGTTGGGAATATGCCCATATAAATAGTGATATTAATTATATTAAATCTCTATTTAATGTCGAGAATACTCCCGGCTCTGTTCTTATACCTTGCCACTCTAAAACAGTTTTTTCACAAGACAATATTTTTTCTTATGTTAAGGAAGGAGACACAGGAGAATTTTACGAAGAAGAAACTGTAATTAAAGAAATAAATAATCCCATAACGCAAGGGACTTTTGGTTTAGGTATTGATGCGGGAGGAACTTATACTGACGGCGTTATTTATGATTTTAAGGAACAAAAAGTCTTAGCATCTGCAAAAGCTCCCACTACTTATGAAGATTTATTGATTGGTATTAGGGAAGTTTTGCAAGCTCTGCCTAAGGATGAATTGTCTAAAGTTGCTGTCACAGCTTTATCTACCACTCTTGCTACAAACGCTATGGTTGAAGGACGAGGATATAAGGTAGGTCTTATTTCATATTCACCTTTTGATTGGTTTGATAAGCAAGTGGCTTCTGATCCTATGATAAAAGTTAAAGGTGCTATAAGTATAGAAGGAGAAATTATTGAGCCTATTGACAGAGAAGAAATAATATCTGCTGCAAGAAAATTGATTGAGAATGGTTGTAGGGCTATAGCTGTTGGGGGTTATGCTTCTATCAGAAATCCAAAACTCTCCGAAGAAATTAGAGAAATCATAAATGAGGTTAATCCAAATATCTTAGTGGTTTGTTCTCATGATCTTTCAAATAAACTCAATGCGGTTAATTCTCTCAGAACTGCTGTATCAAATGCAAAACTTGTTCCCGTTATTGAGGAATTGATTAAATCCGTAAAAACAGCTTTGAAAGATTTCGGTTGTCCGGAAAAATTACTTGTGGTAAAAGGTGATGGTAGCAATATAGATTCTTCACAAGCATTAAAGTGTCCAATAGAAACCATTATGTCCGGTCCTGCCGCCTCAGCTTTGGGCGCATTGGTTTTATCCGGAATCAATGAGCCTCCTTCAAAAGAGTATCAAAGTGCTAATGAATCATGGGTGGGCTATAATAAAGATGCCTTTGTTATAGATATCGGAGGAACCACCACCGATTGTGCAATTATTTCAAATGGACAAGTAGAAATTTCCGACGAAGGAGCAACTGTTGGCAATTGGACCATGAACGTGGATTGTGCCAAAATTTCAACCACAGGGTTAGGAGGCGATTCACGTATTTCTTTCGGAAGAGAGAGAAAAATTATTCTTGGACCACGCAGATCACTCCCTTATGCTTTTATCTGTCATAAGTATCCATATTTGTTAGATAGATTAATGGATTTGTCAAAAGTTCGTCTAAATTCTTTAGAAAATGCAGATTTTTTAGATATTTTGATATGTCAACCACAAAATATTCATGGTGATTATTCAGAAACTGAAAATGCTATCATTAATGTTTTAAAGGATGGCCCTTTGTTCGTTTCCGATGTGATGGAAAAGCTTAGGCTCCCTTCTATAGAATTTTTGCATGTTGAGCAACTTGAACAAAAAGGCATTATAAAAAGAGCTTCATTAACTCCTACGGATATAATGATAATAGAGCTCAAAGACCCCTCTTTAGGAGGTCAACAAGAATCGGAACAACCCTGTGGTGGGCGTAGTGATTTTTCTAAATGGTCTCTTGAAGCTTCAAAATATGGTCTTTATCTTTTTGCCTCTCTTTTTGGAAAATCTGAACAAGAAGTTATAGATTTGGTTTACAGAGAAATTAACAGACGAGTTTTGGAAGAAATAATTTTAAGACATTTAAACGATAAAATAGGTCCTGCAAAGCTTCATAAAGAAGATTATTACTTTATGGATAAAATTTTAGATGGTGACGATAATGGTTTATCATTTAAATACAATTTATCTTATCCTATAATAGGAATCGGAGCACCAACTGAAACTATGTTGAAATATTTGCGTAAATATATAAATGGGGAAGTCCTAATTCCACAGTATGCAAATGTGGCCAACGCTGTAGGAGCTATATCAGGTAATGTTATTGTTCGTGAAACTGCAATGATAAAGGTTGGTGAAGAGACAAATTATAAGATATTTACCAGAAATTTACAAGATTATGCCACGGATTTGAAAGAAGCAACCCAAAAAGCCATAGACATTTTAGAACAAATAGCCACAAAAAAGGCATATCTCTCCGGTGCTATCTCTCCTTCTCTAAAAATACTTGCCAAGGATAAGGTTAGTAGGACTTCTGATGGGGCTTTTCTCTTTATTGAAAGAAATATAAGGTGTGAAGTAAAAGGCTCTGCAGTAATATAATTTTTATAAAAAAATATTTTTTTTCAAAAAAAATGCCTTATTTATTGCAAAAAAAATATAAATATGGTATAATTATTATAGGTATGATATAAATTCTTGGGATAAGTGTATCTAAAATAAAATGAAAATTCAAGTTAAAAACTTAATAAAGTTTGGTATGGTTGTTATGTTAATCATAATGACCTGCTTTGTTATGCCTGTTTTTTCTGCTGATTTCAAGAATAATAAAGAGAATTTCCAAGTTAAAGCTATGGGTTCATTGTTTAACCTTGCTTATGGTGGAATTGTTGAGGATTCCGAATTTGTTTACCTTAATGGTTCACTTTTGGATAAATCTAAATCTGAATACAATATTGATTATGGTGCAGCCATCATAACAATAAATAAACTTATGAGAATAGGTGACTATGTAAGCGTTG
This sequence comes from Abditibacteriota bacterium, assembly GCA_017445025.1. Classification (GTDB taxonomy): domain Bacteria; phylum Armatimonadota; class UBA5829; order UBA5829; family UBA5829; genus RGIG7931. The sequence goes on from JAFSVJ010000001.1 coordinate 23,840, forward strand.
ATTATTGTTATGTCCCAAATACACCAAAGACTGCGGCTAATAATTCTATAGCTTCAACTATGCCTAAGTTTCAGTTTACCAGCGGAAACAGTTTGCTTGATATGTCACTTATGTATAATGCTGTTGATGCTACAAACGGAAACGCTACATACGGAACAAATTTAAAGACTACTTTAGGTAATAATTTCACTATAGATTCTAATTTCTATACATCTGTAGGTGAAGGCGGTAAGGGTGATTTCAACCTTCACAACCTTTCATATAAAAATGCAGGTCTTGACATTACCATGGGTTACCAACATTCCTCTAATGATTTTAACGGAATGAACTCAATAACTAATGGAAGTATTTCTCCCGAACAAGCCTCTATATTAGCTAAGGAAAAAGGTCTTAAGAGAATTGATTTTGGTTTAAACTATGCTTTTAATGACAACAGTGCTTTAAAACTTGCTTATAATACTGTTGAAGATTCCACAGGTGATATTAAAAATACATCTGTAGCCTATAATAACAATAAGTTAAACTTTAATTATTCTACCCAAGAGATAGGTGATTTTAGTCGTTTTAATGATATAAGAGAATCTAACCGAGCCGCTCTTGCAGGTGAGAAAGGTATGACAAGAAACAATTTAGCCCTATCTTATGATTTTGGACTAAATGGTGGAAAGTTGTCTTTTACTCAAAATGGTGTAGAATTTAATGAAAATAGCATCGTTACCAATTCACTTGTATATGATAGTGCTAAAATTAAGTATAATTACTATAGCAGAGATGTGGATGCAGCTTTTGGTAACTTTAACGGTTTGAGAGATGCTGATAAAGGTCAAATAGCTCAAGAAGCCGGTATAAGCAGGATTACTAATTCTTTTGCAATTGATATAGGAAAAAAAGATGCCGCCAATTGGCAAAATTACTCAGATTTAACCCTTGAAACTGAGGATGGTAAAAAGTTATCTTCAAAGACTTTTGATGTTCGTTATGACAATTTTGAAGGTCAATATTTTACATTAAAATCTGATAGTGATTTTATAAAAATGAATGCTTTGAATGCTACTGAAAGAAACAATTTCTCCGGTTTTGCAAGAAAGTTATTTAACTATTCACAAGGCGTCGCCAATGTTAATGATGCGGACAGAAATTCATGGTATACTCAAGCCGGTATATCAAGAGAAATGAAATTCTTTAAATATACCATTAATCCGGAAGCATACTTAACCTATACAAATCAGTCCCTTGAGCTTGAAAACGAGTCATCACTTAAAACCACTCGTATTGATCTTGCGGGTAAATATAAAGGCAGAGATGTTAAATTTTTCTACTACAAAGACGATATAGATAGAGATTTTAACAGAATCGGCAATTTAACCAATATTGAAAGAACATACTATAACAATATGTATGGTATGAATAACCTTAACTATGGTTTGGAAGGAACTTTTGATTTTGGTTATTTGAGATGGACTGATAATAAAATTGAAGATACAATAAACAATTCAGCATTTAGCAGAAAAATGTTTAATTATGTTGTGCCTAAATATACTTTATCTTGGACCAATACTAAAGTAGATGATTCCTTTACCAGAATGGGTGATATAAGTGACTCTAACAGAGGCACCTATGCACAATGGAAAGGTTTTGACAGAAATGAATATGTTGCTAATATGAAATTCGGTTCAAGCACAAAGATTTTTGACGTCAACACTTATTATATGACTCAAAACCATGAGAGTTTGAATAATAAGTATATGCAAAATTCTGTAAATATCAATTATGTTCCTGACAGTCGTTTTAACATTTCATATAATATGAACAATTACACTCATCAAAATGATGATAACTTTGACATTGATAACAAAGAAACAGTCATTAAGATGAACAAACTTTTGAAGTTCGGAAAACTTGATAATAACAGTTTTTATGCTCATTACAGGACCAATTCATTCTTAAATGGCTCATCTCCTGTAGAACAGAAGTTCATTGATTTGAGTTATAAGACAGATCCTACAGCCAAATTTGCTCTTAATTTGGATTATAGTATTGCAAATTATTCTGAAGTTGATAAGAGAAAGGGTTATGACCTTTATGCAACACAAAAGATAACCGATAAATTCGGTTTGACTTTGGGTCTTGGTGAAACAACTTTCCTTGAAGGAGACAAAGAAAAACGAATTAAATATGGTGTCACTTATTCTGTCAACGACAGTTTTTCTCTTGCATATAATATTGATAAAATAACCAAAGGTGATGCAAAGTCAAAGGACAATAGTTCAATTGTAGTTCAAGGTAAATTACCTAAGCTTTTTGGTGATGATTTTATCAATAATTTAAGTGCCAATTACAGATATGATTTAAATAAATCTAATGAAATTCGTCAAGCTTATAATGATAATTACAGCTTGACAGCAAATGTGTTTAAAGGTGCTTTTGCTATAGAGAGAGCTTCTGTTCTTGATGCACAGACCAAGAGTTGGTATAACGACAGTTATAAAGTATCTTATAAAAATGAGAAACTTTTTGGTTCTCCTCTTTCTGTTGAATACATTAAAGATGAAACCACAAATGCCGCAACTCACGTAACGGGAGATACAACTCTTTATAAGTTTAACTACACCTTAAATGACAGACTTGGTGCAAGTTATCAGTTAACAAAGGGTGGATGGAATAATAATCAAATTATTCCTATTAGAAGTGAAGAGTTTGCTTTGACCCAAAAAGTTGCTGCGGATCAAAATATTTCATTGAAATATACTCAAAACAGAAATCCTTTAACTTTGAGAGATGAAAGAATATGGTCTTTGGCATTTAATAATGGTGCAAGCCAGCAAAAGGGTAAATTTAACATTTTTGCGGGACTTGCAAGTTCATATAAAATTGATAAAGGTAGGTCAACACAACTTATCTACGCTCTGGAATATGAATATATGTTGTCAAAGGAAAGGTTCTTGTCTATCTTAGCTTCCAAGACAACAGATATAAAAGCTACAAATGTTGAGGATTATGTTACGGATACATTTGGCTTGGATTATAGGCAATCTTTCTAAAGGAGTTTTAAGTGTTTTTGAAGTTTATTTTTGGTATATTTATTCCATTACTTGCTATGTTTATATCGTATTTGTTTGATTTATCAATACCATATAATGTCATATTTATGGGTGTATTTACCGGTGTATGTTTAGCTTTGATAATAAGAAATAATCTTTTTGTATATACTGTTTGTTCTCTTGTTATCTTGTTTATAGGTAATTATATGTTAGTTATGATAAGATATGGTGATCGGATTTATGATATTTTAGGAGAAAGTTTTGGTAATGTATTTATTATAGCAGCCGGTATTTTAATAATATCTGTCGCGTTAAGCTCTTTAATAGTATATTTTATAAGACGGTTTGCTGAAAATCGTAAATAAAAAGGATTGTATAAATCCTTTTTATTTTTTTCTAAAAGGGAGATAAAAATATAAGTGGATACTAAATTACACGCAACGACTATAGTAGCAGTGAAACGAAACGGAAAAACCGCTATTGCCGGTGATGGTCAGGTGACTTTAGGCAATACTGTTTTTAAGACTCAAGCTAAGAAAATAAGAAGAATATATGGTAATAAGGTAATGGTTGGATTTGCCGGGTCTGTGGCAGACGCTCAAACTTTATGTGATAAATTTGAAGGTAAGCTTCGTGAATCCGGTGGTGTTATGAAAAGGGCGGTTATAGAATTTGCCAAAGAGTGGAGATGTGATAAGGTTTTACGAAACCTTGAAGCTATGATGATAGTAGCTAACAATGAGTATTTATTAATTTTATCCGGTAACGGAGAAGTTTTAGAACCTGATGAAGGCATAGCTGCCATTGGAAGCGGTGGTATGTTTGCCGCATCTGCCGCAAAGGCTTTGGTCAGAAATACGGACCTTGACGCTCTAACTATTGTTAAAGAAGCCATGAAAGTGGCAAGTGATATATGTATATATACAAATTCAAATATTATTACAGATGTTTTAGAGGATAATTAATGATAAAGAGTTTAACACCAAAAGAAATAGTTGCTGAGTTAGACAAATATATAATAGGTCAAGATAATGCTAAAAAAGCAGTAGCCATTGCACTAAGAAACAGATACAGAAGAGCTTTGGTTCCCGAGGAAATGCAAGAGGAAATTATTCCAAAGAATATATTAATGATTGGACCAACCGGTTGCGGTAAGACAGAAATTGCCAGAAGGTTAGCAAAACTGGCAAAAGCTCCTTTTATAAAGGTAGAAGCTACTAAATTTACTGAAGTTGGATATGTGGGACGAGATGTGGATTCTATGGTTCGTGATTTGGTAGCCAGAAGTTTAGCTCTTGTTGAAGAGGAAAAAATAGAAGAAGTTAAGCCTCAAGCCAGAAAAAAAGCTATTGATAAGATTGTTAATATTCTTCAACCCAGTGGGGTTCGACAAAAAGCTCAAGATATGGGGAAATCAGTAAACGAAGGTTTTCAAAATGTTATGGGTATGTTGTTTCCGAACACAGTTGGCCAAGCAGAAACTCCAGAGACGCCTGTAGATGAAGAGGCAAGGGAAAGAACTGAGAGAATTCAAAATCGTATTAGAGAAGAGGTATTGTCAGGAAAGAGAGATAATGATGATATAGAGATTCAAGTTGAAGTCCAAGCTCAATCTCCTTTCCAAATGTTTGGTGGAAATGGTCTTGAAGGTATGGGAATAGAAATAGGTGGTATGTTTGATAGCATGATGCCTACCAAAAAGAAAAAAGTAACTGTTCCTATTAAAGATGCCATAGAGATTTTAACTAAGCAAGAAGCTAAAAACCTTATAGATAAAGATAATATGCAAAGAGAAGCTGTCGAAAGAGCTGAAAACCAAGGTATTATATTTATTGATGAAATGGATAAAATTGCTGTCAAGAATGGTGGCCATGGTGATAGTGTTTCAAGGGAAGGAGTTCAAAGAGACATTTTGCCAATAATTGAAGGAACATCAGTAAATACTAAATATGGATCAGTTTCAACCAATCATATTTTGTTTATTGCGGCAGGTGCTTTTCACATGTCAAAGCCCAGTGATTTAACGCCTGAGCTTCAAGGTAGATTGCCTATAAGAGTGGAGCTTGTCTCTCTTACTAAGGAAGATTTTAAGAGAATATTGACGGAACCTAAAAACGCTTTGACCAAGCAATATACAGAATTGTTAAAAACAGAAGGGGTGAATGTTATTTTTGATGAATCCGGTATTGATGAAATAGCTGCCATTGCAGAATCTACCAACTCATCTATGGAAAACATTGGGGCAAGAAGATTACATACCATAATGGAAAAGATTCTTGAAGAGGTTTCATATTTAGCACCGGACAATATTAGTTGTGATGTATTGGTTAACAGAGAATACGTTCAAGATAAATTGGGTCAAATTGTATCAGACGATGATTTAAGTAAGTATATATTATAGGAGTTTATAATGAAAAATATATTCTTTTTAAGTGTATTAATTCTTATAACAAGTTCAGTGTTTGCCGCAACACTAAAGGATGTTCAGAATTTTGTGGCTGAAGGCAAATATGCGGAAGCAATTACCGCTTGTAATGATATTTTAGCTCAAAAGCCCGGTAATATTAATGCATTAAGATGGCTAAATTACTCCAATTATAAATTAGGGAATTATGATACAGTTATTGAATCAGCAAAAACTGTTCAAGATACGGAAATATCTAATATGGCAGGTTTATCCTTTGTTGCTAAAGGTGATTTGATAGAGGCTGAAAAGGCTTTTAATGATTCTATTGTTTATGATAAGAACTTTGTAGATCCATATATTAACAAAGCACAGATATATATCACCAATAAGGATTTTGCAAATGCTAAAAGTTATCTCGTAATTGCTAACAATATTAACCCAAAAGATATTAAGGTTTTAACAAATTTAGGGTATGTTAATATTGAATTAAAAGAATATGATAATGCAATAGCTAATTTGATTAAGGCTAAAAATATTAACTCAAAAGACCAAACGGTTCTTACCAATTTGGGAAATGCTTATTTTTCAAAGGGTGATTATAAAAATGCTCTCAAAGAATATGAAGCTCTTTATGGTATTGATGTGAATAATCAAAATGCTATTGTTGGTCTTGCCAATACAAATGCTGCTCTCGGAAACGATAAAGAAGCTCAAAAGTATTTTGATATTTTGATAAAGTCAAATGATTCTTATAATGCAAATTACAATATGGGGATTTTGTCAAAGAGAGAAGCTAAGTTTGGAGATGCTACAGGATATTTTGCTAAGGCTTTGAAAGCTAAACCCGATGATATAGATGCTTTAAACGAGCTTGGTTGGTGTCAATTTAAGTCAAATAAATCTGAAGAAGCAATAGCTACATTAAATAAAGTATTGGAATTAAGTCCTGATAATATTACAGCTATTTCTTATCTTGGAGTTATTTACAGTAATATAAATAAACCTGAGGATGCTTATGCCAATTGGTCTCGATGTGTTATAATAGCTCCTAAAAACGCTGATTATAAAGTTAACTTAGCCAACTCTTGCTTAGAACTTGACAAATTTGATGAAGCCATTGAGGCATATAAGTCAGCTTTGGCAATTAATTCTAAGGTTTCCAATGCAAATTTAGGTTTGGCTTGTGCTACTTTGCAAAAGGCATTAAGTGTGGAAAAGCCTAATCCGGCTCTTATTAATGAGGCTCTTAATTCCTTTAAGACTATAACTCAATCAGAGCCTAAAAATGTTATTGCTTGGAATAATCTCGGAGTTTGTTATCAAAAGCAAAACAAATATAATGAGGCTTTAGCAGCATACAAGAAAGCTTTGACAATTAATCCTAACTTTGCTCAAGCTAAATCTAATTTAGACGAACTTTCTAAGGTTATGAATTAATGAAAATAGGTATAGTTGCCAATCAAGTTAAACCTGTTGCAAAAGATATTGCCGAAAAAATAATTACATATTTACACAAATTAGGTGTAGAAACTGTTTATCCCAGAAATATATATGATGATAATAGTGAAGGGGATAGTCTAAACAATGTGGATTATATTATTGTTTTAGGTGGAGACGGAACAATTTTAGGACTTGTGAGAGTTTTAGGCAATAAGAATATCCCTATATTAGGTGTTAATTTGGGTAGTTTGGGTTTTATTGCTGAAACTGATCCCAATCATTTTATAGATGCTTTAGACAGTTTGATTAAAGGTGACTTTTATATTTCGGAACGAATAATGCTTAAGGGTTCTGTTTATAAAGAAGGTTCTACAGCTCCAAAAGTTTATTATTCTATGAATGAGTTTGTAGTGAGTAAAGCCGAGAATGTTCGTCTTTTGTCAATAGATACATATATAAATGATGAGTTTTTGGTTAATTATAAAGCTGATGGTATTATAGTTGCCTGTTCAACGGGTTCAACAGCTTATAATCTTTCTGCCGGTGGTCCTGTTATGCATCCCGGAGTAAAAGCTTATATTATAACTCCTATTTGTCCTCATACATTAAGCGAAAGACCTTTAATTGTTCCTAAGACTGAAGTCTTTGCTATAAAAGTTGCGGAAGGTCAAAAAGGTTTATTTACAATTGACGGTCAGTGTAATGAGATAATCACAGAAAATGATTTGGCAAAGATAGAAGTAAGCCATGACACTGTAAAGTTGGTGGAATTTAATAAGGCAGGTTTTTATCATAAATTAAAATCCAGATTATTCTGGGGAAAATGATATGCTTAAATACATAAAACTTGAAAATTTTGCAATAATAGATAATCTTAATTTGCAATTTAATAATGGGTTTAATACGATTACCGGCGAAACAGGAGCCGGTAAATCTATAATTATAGATGCTATATCAATAGCTTGTGGAGAAAGGTGTGGAGTAGGTGTAATAGGTCAATTTGGTGATAAATCAAAGATAGAAATTTGTTTTGATATAAGTAATTATGATAATATAAAAAAAGATATAGGGAAAGATAGTATTGTTTTTGTTAGAGAAATATATAAATCGGGACGAAATGTTTTTAAAATAAACGGTAATACGGAAAATGCTCAAACCGTAAAAAAAATATCTGAAAATTTAATGGATGTCTACGGACAGCACGAACATCAAAGACTTTTTTTACCTTCATATCATTTAGAACTTATAGATAATCTTTCACCTAATATTATTTCCTTAAGAGATGAATATTTCAATTTGTATACAGAATATAAAGAGTTAGAGAAAAATCTTGAATATTTAAAAGCACATCAATATGAAATTAAGCGAAATGTGGACCTTTATACCTATGAGGCTAATGAAATTGATACAGCAGAACTTAAAGTAGGTGAAGAGGAAGAACTGGAAGCCGAAAATGACAAATTAAACAATATAGAAAACATAAACACACTTTTAAGTGAGGCTTACGGTTTAATTACAGGTGATTATGGTGTTGAGAATACATTAAGCAATATAAGTAAGAATATTGAACAAGCCTACTCTTATGATTCTAAGCTTGATAGTCAATACAATACAATTAGTGAAATTATTACCGATTTAAATGAATTATCTTCATCTCTTGATTCATATTTAGAGAAGCTCAGAGAAGGTGATTTTGACTTTACAACTGTTGCCAATCGTTTGGATTTAATCAAAACCTTAAAAAAGAAATATTCTATGACAGTTGAAGAAATTCTTGCATATAGAGAAAAAATAGGTAAAGATCTTTCTTTATATACTTCTGATGATTTTAATGTAGAGAGTATGGAAGAGGATCTCAAGAAAAAGTTTGATGTTTTATATTTAAAGGCTCAGGAATTAAGCGATATAAGAAAAGATATGGCAAAAGGTTTTTCCCTTCAAGTTGAAAAAAATTTGGTGGATTTGGGTATGCCAAATTGTAAATTTGAAGTGGATTTTTCTGAATGTGCCCCAAGCCCTAAGGGAATTGATGATATAGAATTTCTCATTAGTCCTAATCCGGGAATGCCTGTAATGAGCCTTAGAAAGATAGCTTCCGGCGGTGAATTATCAAGAGTTTTTTTGGCTATTATCATAAACAGATTAAAAGACGCACCTCCTCTTGTAATATTTGATGAAATAGATGCGGGAATAGGGGGTGTCACAGGTGAGAAGATAGGTAATAAACTGAAAGAAATATCAAAAATATCTCAGGTTATATGTATAACTCATCTTCCTCAAATTGCTGCAAAAAGTGAAAAGCAATTTAATGTAACTAAAACCGGTTTATTAAACGAAACCATAGTAAATGTAAATGACTTATCTTTTGAGGAAAGGATAAAAGTTATAGCCAATATGTTTGGGGACGGAGAGAGTCAAACTTCTCTCAAGCATGCAAAAGAATTATTAATGCAAAATGCAGAATGAAAAATACATAATTTAATGCAAATATAGGAGTAAAAAATGAGTGAATGCACTCACAACTGTGAAACTTGCGGAAGCAATTGTTCTAAGAAAACAGATTTTATAGAAAAGCCATATAAGGGAACCAATGTTAAAAAAATTATAGGTATAGTTAGCGGAAAAGGTGGTGTGGGAAAGTCTGTGGTGACAAGTCTCCTCGCTTCTTCTATGAATAAGAAAGGTTATAAAGTAGGTATTCTTGATGGAGATATTACAGGCCCATCAATTCCCAAGATTTTTGGTGTAAAAGATAGGTGTATGTCAAACGGGGAAGTTTTAATTCCGGCAAAAAGTAGAGATGGAATAGATATTGTTTCTATGAATCTGCTTCTTGAAGACGAGACAGACCCTGTAGTATGGCGAGGTCCTGTTATTGCAGGTGCAATAAAGCAGTTTTGGACTGATGTTTTGTGGGAGTGTGAGGATTATTTGTTTATTGATATGCCTCCCGGAACGGGTGATGTGCCACTAACTGTTTTTCAATCTATTCCCATTGATGGTATAATTATTGTGACGAGCCCACAACAATTAGTAGGCATGGTGGTATCTAAGGCTGTTAATATGGCTAATATGATGAAAATTAAAGTTTTTGGCTTAATTGAGAATTATTCATATTTTAAATGCCCGGATAACGATAAAGAGTATAAGATTTTTGGTGAAAGTCATATAGATGAAACAGCCAATAAATTTGGCCTTAAGCTTTTGGCAAAATTGCCTATTGATCCGGCTCTTGCGAAGGCTTGTGATAATGGGTTAATAGAAGATTATGATATGAGTTTAGAATTAAATATTTAATAACAATTTAAAGTAAAAAAGTCCCCTTTAGTAGGGGACTTTTTTATTTACCTTTACTTTATAATAACTTTTGAGTTAATCATAAATACGTGATTATTATTGTATTCACCTGTAATTAATTTTAAAAGAACCTCAACACTAAATTCCGCTGACATAACTTCATCAATATCGGTTGTAACAAAAGGATAAGAAAGGGTTTCGCTTAGATTATCAAAACCGGCAAGTTTAATGTTATCTATATTTTCCAGTCGAAATCCATCACTTAAAGACTTTGCTTCTCTATCATCTCTGCATATAATTATGTCAATAGGATTTTGTTTATTTAATTCTTTTATGTAATGTAAACTTTGATTAGACTTAAGCCGAATGATTTTTACTTCAAGGTTAGCCTCAATCATTGCTTCTTTGTAACCTAAATATCTAAAATACGGTGGATTAAAAGTGATATCTTTCAAATAATCATGAATCATATAAATGTTTTTGTAATTAAGATCGATGAAATATTTGGTTAAGTCGTATGCTTCTTTTTTGTAATTATATGTGACTTGAACTCTGTGAAGTTTAGGCGTCCCCGTATCTAAAAGAACTATAGGAAACTCTAAAAGTTCAGTATTTAAATAGTCTTTTTTTACTTCTTTTGCTTTTCTTGGAGTTGGTATAAGAATAATCCCTTGGCATCCTTTTTTGATTAGTGTATATATTTCTTCTCTTTCAAGGTTTTTGTTCCAACCTGAGTAGAAGTTTCCGGGTATAAGCTCAAAACCAAATCTTTTGCAAGCTTGATTTACTCCTTTTATATAGCTAATCATTATTTCATAATCCGGAGATAAACCCACCAAACCTATATATTTATTCTCTTTGTTTTGTTTTTCAATAAATACCCCTTTACCTTGAATACGGGTAATCACACCTTCAGCATAAAGTTCATCAAAAGCCTTTACAATAGTGGCTGAAGATACGTCATATTCCATTGATAATTCACGTGCGGTAGGGAGTTTGTCACCTACCTTGTATCTGCCGTTATCAATATAATTAAGTTTTAGGGCTTTTATAAGTTTATTTTGTTGCATGAGTAATTATTAGTATTAATAAGATATCCCTTTAATACCAAAGTTATTATTTGCGTTATATATCATCAAAGATGCGGATACACCTGTGAGAATAATTTCTATCTTATGATCTCCGGTAGATATATCTCTTATAGGAAATATATATTCGCTAATGGCACAACCTATGGTTTTGTTGTCTATTTTAACTTCGCATGACGTTTCTCCCAATATATCAAGATAAAGATTTTCCATATCATTTGTTTTGGTGAATGTGCCTGTCATGGAAACTTTTCCGTATGTATAAGCAAAGCCTTCATTTTCAAGGGTTAATGGTAGAGATTTTGACTTATCATCATATTTTTTTATGGTTTCATCTATAAAGAGAAAGTCTCCCGCAAGGCAAACGTCAACGCTGGGCATAGGTCCGTGACAGAAGAAAGCTTCATTTCTTATGCTTGTCTCCCAAGGCTCAAATCCTAATGTAAATGAAATTTTATTTGTGCCTACTTTGATATAATCTGTTAAATCAATGAATATATTGCTATAATCCCAAATAAAATCTTTTACAAATGAAGGATTCTCAAGCTTTTGACTATTAATACAAATATTTTTAATATATTTGGATTCGGCAAGGATTCCTATTTTAGTAATCTCTTCTACATTAAATTCGGCTTCAAAATTAATGTCTCCCGCTCCTATAAATTCTTTTGAAAGTGTTGGAAAACCGTTATTATTTAATACAGAAGAGTCTTTTTCGCTATAGAATTTTCCAAAAGGAGTTTCCATAGCGGGAACAGATGTTAAATTAATCCAACCTTTATCTGGGTGAAGAGCACAAACCTTATTAAAAGGAGCTGTGTTATATTTTAATGCTTTTAAATTGAAATTAATATTAATGGGTTTGTTTTTTAAAACCGGATAGGAATTATTTGTGATACATTCTTTTGTTATTGAAATATAAATACAAGAGTGGGGACGTAAATTCTTTGTTATCTTCCCATTGGTTTTGTAGACTTTGCCGTTTAAAGGTTCCCATTCGGACAGAAAGAAATCATCTTTTAAGAGAGATATATGTGTCAAAGAGTTTTCATCGGAAATATTCCGGATAACTATCATATATCCGTCTTCATATTCATAAGTATATACTCTATTTTTTTTATCAAGGTTTATTGATATCAAATCAGACCAAACGGTTGCATTTAGGGTTATATCTGAAATTCTATCCCTGATGATATTTCCTCCATCGTTTTGGAGAGAGTTTAAAGTTTTTTGAGTATCGGTGAAATATTTAAATTCTTCAGTTGCAATAATAGCGTCGTATGTTTCGTTGGGAAAGACTATTTTCCCGTCAATAACTTTTGCATCTTTAATTATTTCGGGGAAAACCCAGTCATATTGGTTCCGTGATGAGCATACTTTATCAATAATTGCATTAATTTTATTTGTAATGGCATCATCTTCTTTAACCACTTGAGAGGAATATTGTTCGATTTCATACTGAGGATACATGATGGCATATTTCCTAATATCCTTACCCAAATTGGAAATACCTTGGCAAACAGATGCCGCATCTCTAAAGACAGGATAATAGTCCCACCAAGGTTGATCGTTGGTTATGGGAGGCCAATATGTTCTTTTTCTTACAGAACTTGTGGAATGTTGCATACCCATTAATGCAATATCATTTACTCTTTGAACAGCAAAGCCTTGCCATTTGTAATACATTTCAGACAGAGTAAGAGTGTACAGGGAGATACCGTAAGCTTCCATATAAACATTTTTGGGGGAGCCGGGGGGTGATGAATGTTTAGCAACGGAGGCCACCATTTCTTGATCATATTTTTGGTCAGGGTCACACCAATTAAGGAAATCAACACCGGGGTGAGTCATGTGTGAGAGAGATTGGTATAAAGAACCTCCGTAACGAACTTGTTGGTGGACACTGTCTTCCCCTAAGTGACCGGTGTAGAATTTACCATGTGATTTGCACCAGTCTCCAAGTTGTTTGTGGTAGGCGTTGCAATATAGATATTTAACACACTTAAAATAATCTTCTTTGTATTGGTTTTCTTCTTTTTCAAAAAGTTTTTCGTAGAAATGTTCAATATCGTAGTTATTGATTTTTTTGAAGTAGTAGGGGAGTTTCTCTGTCCAAGGAAGAGCCTGAGCATTCCAAAAATTTCCTTCATCGAAGGGCATCATAGTAGCAGGTTCATCCGTGAAGAATCCCAATATAACATCATCCCAATATTTTCCGCAAGCATCTTTAAGTTTTTCATAATTCATATTTATAAAACATTTCATAGCATCAAAGTTAAGAGTGTCTATGTATCCCCCTTCGGATTGTGTCCAAGGAGCACCTGTGGTTCCATCGTGAACTCTGCCTGATCTTTTTGGAACTGCTTTTCCATTTTCTATGGTTAAATACCAACCTATGTATTCCGGGTGTAGTTTGTTAATATATCCGGCAACACAACCTGTTGGCCAAGAATATTCGTCATAAATCCACACTTTTAAGTTATGTTTTTTGGCTAAGGATAATCCTTTTTTGTAAATGGTGCAAAATTTATCTGATAAATAGGGGATGGTTAACCCGTGAACAGGGTGAAAAAGAACTTCTCTGATTTGGTCCTTTTCCATTTGAGCGAGCATGGATTCTATTCTGTCTTCTTCCATATCTTCATTCCAAAAGTAGAATGCGGAAGGACGATATTTATAGGAATATTTCAAGGGATTTTTGGCAAATTCAGCTATTTTCATATTAAAAACCTTTATTTATTTTCTAATTATTATTATACCAAAAATATATCTAAGTTGCAAATTAAAAAAAGGTCGGTAACATTTGTTATGTTAATCTAACTACATTTTTTAGAGATTGTCGACCAAAATGATTTAAAAAAACACATTTAGATTTAATATATGTGATCATTATACAGCCTCGTATACGAACTTGAATTTTTTTCAAAAAAATGATATAATATTTATGGTAATCAAAATTTGAGGTAAATATATGAAAAATTTGTTATTTATGTATATAATATTGGCAATTTTATTTGTTGGTTGTGCAAAAAAAGGTGAGACTCAAGACTGGGCAAAGATTGATGCAGACCATAAAGCTTTGTGTGCGGATTTGGAAGAAAAAGGTTATCCTGATATATATATGGTTAAAGATGGAAAGAGTAGTTTGGTCTTTGACGGAACCCCCGAACTGGGAGTGGGTATGCATCAAATTACGCAAGAAGGTTTGTATGTTCTTAAAAAACTCAATATTCGATTTGTACGAAATACTCTTTATTGGGGATTAATGGAAGATAAAGATGGTAAAATCAATGAAGAATATTTGAAAGAATTTAAGACTGCAATGAATTTGATGCATAAAGAAGGTTTTATTCCTTTAATTGTAGTTCACCAAGCTCCTGAAGGATTATCTTTTAAGAATAGAGAGGAGGCATATTCTAAATTTGCCAAATTTATGACTTGGTGTGCAAAGGAATTTCCTACTGTACGTTATTGGCAGTTGTGGAATGAAATGGATGTGGCTTTTACTGATTTGTTTGGTGCGTTTAATAAAAAAGAGGATGGAAGCGAATATTCCATGATAGAAAGAGCAGAGTTTTATGTGGATATGTTAAAGATAGCATTTCCTGCAATTAAAAAAGCTAATCCTAAGGCTATAGTTGTATGCGGACCGGGTGCTACAAGTGGTGAATTTCAAGAAGGTATTTATAAAGCAGGTGGAAAGGATTATTTTGATATAATGTCTATGCATACTTATGGAACTCCTCTGTCATGGTCCTTTGTTGGAAGGGGAAAAATAGTCCGTGATATAATGGATAAATATGGAGATGAGAATAAACCGCTGTGGAATTCAGAGTTTGGAAGTGAAGCTGGAGCTTTGTATTCTGCTTGGGGAGTTCCTGAGAACCCTTTGGAAACTTGGCTTAATATGCAAAGAGATCAGATTAAAGATTGTATTGAGTTTAATGAAAAAGCAGGTTTATATAATAAGTATTTTATTTATCAATATATGGCAGGTTTGGAAGGTAATAAAGAAGCTATTTTAGATAAAGTGGCCGTTCCGGAAGGTGATAGTATTGATAATTATGGTTTTGGTATAGTTAAACAAGATAATTCTTTAAAGCCTATTAGCGAGTGGATTTTAGCTAATAAGCCTAATAAGAATATTAAGAAATCTCGTCAGACTTATATTAAATCCAATAAAGCCAAAAAAGTTTGGACAATTTACTCCGACTACCCCATTATTTTTTAGGTATTAACTATTTAGGTATATGTTATGAAAATATTAATTTTATCAATAATATTATTTGTATTTACAATTTCTATAGTTAGCGCAGAAAAAAAGCTCATCATAGAAGACGGTCGTTTCTATAAGGAAGGCAAGCCTTTCTTTCCCTTTGGTTATGTTTTCGGAAGGACTGATGATGATATGAAAAGATTAAAGAAAGCTCATGCCAATTCTGTTCATACAGAGTTTTCTTTTCTTGACCTTTATCCCGAGAGCGATAAAATTTCCGAAGAAGGTATAAGAGAGGTTCAAAAAATATTTGATAATGCCAATAATAATGATTTGTTATATTTTCCTTTACTGACAGGTCATTATATTCCTTCATGGTTTGCAGAGAAAATGAAAGACCATGAGAGCCCGAGAGATGCAAACGGAAATTCCATAGGTTTGTGGTTTGTTTATTCATTGCATGATAAAAGTTTTAAAGAATTATTGAGAGATTATTGGAAAGAGATTGCAATGAATTACGGAAATGATAATAATACAGGTGCTTTTGTTTTATGGAATGAACCGGGCTATGGTTTAGACGCAACAAGCACGTCTCTTAGTGATTTTAAGGTTTATTTGAGAGATAAATTTTTGACGGTAAATAACCTTAATGATATTCTTAAAACCGAATATAAAGATTTTGATGATATAGAATGTCCTAAAGACGTCTCAAACAGAGCTTTGTGGTATGAATGGGTTTTGTTCAACCAAATATCCTTTGCAGAGTTTTTTGAGGAAGAAGTAAATATAATTAAGGAATCTGCTCCAAATGCTTATGTGACAAATAAACACCCTATAACAGCCATGAGTGGAGATAATTGTTATGTGAATAATGTGGCACTTCAGGCTAAATATCAGGATTTTTACGGATGTGATTTATATAATGGTTCTCCTATGAAATTTAGAGATGCCTTTGAAGCCGCAAGAAGCTTGTCAAGAAAAAGTCCTGTAGTAACTTTTGAGTGGCACCAACAAAAGGGGTTAAATGAGGGTGATGCTGATTTGACAGTGAGCCAAATGGTTGCTCAAATAATAGGTGGTTGCAGAGGAATAATGTATTTCCATGGTGGTGATGAGGCCGGTTGGGGTATATGGAATGAGGATACAAATCCTAAGGCAGTTAGGGAAAGAATTTTTGACCTTGTCCAAAAGATAAATGAATATCCCGAAGTTTTTTCCGCAAAAAGGGAAGAGAGCGATATAGCGATTTTATATTCAAATCATTCTCTTATCCAATACGGATCAAATCCTGAAAGAATTGGACGATATAAATATGGTAATTTGATAGAAGAATTGTATTCTATGATTAGGAATAGACATTATGCCGTGGATTTGATAGCAAATGATCATTTAGGTAATTATTTATTTGATTATAAGGTGTTGATTATTCCTTCTTATTCTATATTGAGTGAAGAAGAATTGAAAATAGTGGAGGAATTTTACAAACGAGGTGGTAAGATAATGGCATTTGGACATTCTTTAGAAAAGACACCTTACTTTGAAGATGCCGGACTGCCACATTTTTATGGATTAAAATCACGACAAGTGGCTCCTTGGAATGCTGATCATATAGTTTTGGTTGATACGATAGACGATTTAAGACCTTTTATGAAAGGTGAGATTATATGTCATGAACCCGAAATAGTTGATATGCAACCTATGGAACAAAGCATTCCCGGGTATATTGTGAAAACCGAGAATAAACAGACAGCTCTTGTGGCAAGTCAAGATGTTTTTCCTAGCGTTATTCAGTCAAATGACGGTAATTTTATTTATTGTGGTTTTTTGTCTACAAATTCCGAGGGGTTAGGCTCTTTACTTGACGGTTTACTGACTCTACGATTTGGCGTGGAAAAAGAGATTTCGGTTAAGAATAATTATGGTGTAGAAGCTTGTGAGATAATGACTTCTGTTTGCAATGATGATGGAAAAAAAGTAATAATGATACTTAATCCTACAAAACTTGGTGGTGAGTGGACTTTTGAATTTAGAGAGTGGAATGTTAGTAATTATAAAGACGTAATAACAGGTAAGAATGTTAATATTAAAGATGGTAAATTTAAACTTAAACTCAATCCCGGGGAATATGTTTTTTTAAAGGAAAAATAATTATATTTTGTTTTA
>JAFSVJ010000046.1 GCA_017445025.1 Abditibacteriota bacterium
TAGGGGGGAGCCGGAGGGGGGTAGCCCCAAAATAGGGCCCCCATCCCCATAGGGCATGGGGGTAGTCGTTTTTGGTGTTTTGCGTAGCAAAACTGTCAAAAACGGCGGGGGGTGCGGGGCTTCGCAAAACAACGATTTTGCGACTATAAGAAGAAAAATGATTTGCGCAGCAAATCTATTTAAAAAAAGAATTAAATTTGTTAGTAAAACTTTCCACTCCCTTTTTTCCTATGGCTCTTTTTGAGCAAATCCAAAATCTTGAGACTTATTTATAAACCCCTTTTTTGGTAGTATATTTTATTCTCTGTCTTCGAATGTTCATAAAATACACTACCAAAAAAGATGTTATGTAATAGATTTATCTAAATTTTAATTTCGTATTTTCTCAAAAAGAACCATAACAATAAAAGGGGCTGGGCTCTAAATTTAAAGGTTGGCTCTATTTTAAAATTAGTTGTTGTTAATTGTTATTAAGGAGTTTATTATGAAAAAAATACTGATTACTTTAATTTTGATCATAGTGGCAATCAATTTGTTTGCATATTCTCTTGAGGGTAAATATGATTGGACAAAACCTACCAAAAGAATTTATCCCGGTATTGATTTGGCAAGTGTGGCTCTTGAGGACCCTTTTGTAAATGTTTACTGTGTCAAAATTGACCTTAAACAAGGTTTTAAATTCTACACCACACCCCCATTAACAGAAGAAGAAAATTTTAAAATAGATGAAAGAGAAACCTGGAAAGAAACCACCAGAACATTTATGAGAAATTTCCAAAACAGTAAAAGACAAATGCTGGTAGCCATTAACGCTGATTTCTTTAGACCTTGGCCACCTAAAAATGCATCCGATCCGGCTTGGCTTGTGGGAATGGCAGTCAGTGAAGGAAAGCTTGTTTCAGTAGGTCATGGAGAGCCTTGTTTCGTATGGAAAAAGGACGGAACGGTTTCCCTTGATATTTGTGATGAAAATTATGATATTTCCAATGTTATGTGTGCTGTTGCCGGCAATTCTTTCTTCTTGTTTGACGGAACATACAGAGGAGGAGACGCATACAGACTTCCCCGAACATGTCTGGGTGTTAGTCTCGATCATCACTATATGTATTGGATGGTTGTAGACGGACGAAGGCACAGAAGTGAGGGTATGTCTATGGAAGATTGTGCCAAGGCTATGTTATATTTCGGTGCCGCTCATGCCATAAACCTTGATGGTGGGGGCTCTTCAACTATGTGTTTCTGGGACAGAGTTTCCAATGATGATGATAAATGTAAACTTATTAATGAACCAAACCAAGGGGAATACAGAAAAGGCACTCTTAAAAGTGAGGATGCTAAGTTTAAAGTAGGGGAAAGAAAGGTTGCCAACAACCTTGGAGTGTATATAGATTTGTAATTAACGATGAAAAAGCAGAAAGCAGAATAAAATGCACAATGCACAATTATAATGCAAAATGCACAATATAACCCCCGGCTTCCCAAATCCCAAAAAGTTTCGCATACGCTCAATTTTTCGGGAACCCTTGGGGCTATCGCCAAGCCACCCCCTTAGAAAGGGGGAGAGTGGTGCTTCGCACCACTTATATTGGTGGGCTTTTATATTTATAGTTGGCTTTATTTTATGAAAACAGTATTTTATTTAATTGTAGCGGTTATAGCTTTTACCACTTTTGAGCCTGTGTCCAAGCTCATTACAGATACAGTCAGTCCCGTTGCCATTACAGGTATAAGGTTTTTGCTCGGGGGACTTATGCTTTATCCTTTGGCATTCGGCTTTCTAAAAAAGCAAAACCTAAAAATACAAGCCAAAGACTATTTTATTATGGGTGGTCTGGGGATTTTGTGTATTTGTATTTCCATGTTATCCCTTCAACAGGCTGTAAAGCTTGCTCCTTCTCCTGCTGTCATTGCCATTGTTTTTTCCGTCAATTCGGTCATTACAATTACTTTAGGCTCTCTTGTGCTTAAAGAAAAATTAACTCTTTATAAAATACTCGCAATAATATTGTGTATTATAGGTATTTGCTTCATGTTTGACCCTCAAGGGGGAGCTAATGTGATGAGTATAGCTTATGCTCTTATTGCCGCAGTTTCCTTTAGTTTATACACTGTTTTCAGCAAAAAAATGAACGAAAAATATTCCGCTTCCATAAATTCGGCAGTGGGTTTTACCATAGGTGGTTTAATATTATTTGTTTATTCTTATATAGGGGGATGTGGTTTGACAGATCTCTCCCTTATAGACACAAAAGTTATTTTTGTTCTGTTGTATCTCATAATAGTGGTGACAGGTATTGGCTACATTGCCTATTTTAAGGCTTTTGAAGAGGGAGGAGCTGTTGCCGCTGGTTTGGTTTTTTTTATAAAGCCTATTCTCACTCCCTTTGTGACGTGGATTGTCAACGGTATTGTGCCGGACTATAAAGTTTTTATCGCACTTGCATTAATAATCATAGGATCTTATTTGGGTTTAAAAAAACAATGATATATTTAATGAAAGGCTCTGATGATTACACCAAAAACAAAGAGCTGGAAAAGTTAATAAAAGAGAATGTGGACGAAGATTTTGATGTCTTTGACCTTGAAGAGTGTTTCGGAGATAATGTCACATACGACAGAGTTATAAACGGTGCCTCAATAGTCCCCTGTGGCACAAAAAAGAGGGTCTTTGTGGTCCGTTTTGCTCACAAAATCCCTAAGGAAGACCAAAAAATAATTGCCAACAACTTAGAAAATGTCAGCAAGGACGCTCTTCTGATTTTCCATACTCCCGCACCACTCATTAAAGACGGAAAGATTTCTGCGGGCAGTGAAGTTATCTCTGAGCTTGAAAAAGCCATAAAAAAGCATGGTAAAATATTGGATTTTGCGGTTTTAACCAAGAAAACCGATATTACAAACAAGGTCATTCCTTTTGTCACAAAACTCTTTACAGATCAGGGAAAGAAAATTTCTCCCTCTTGTGTGGAATTGTTTGTGGAAAGAGTGGGGGCTGATTTTGTCTTATTAAACACGGAAGCTCAAAAAGTTCTCTGTTATGCTATGGATGAATCCTATATCACAGAAGATATGATTAGAAATGTGACTTCCGCCACAGTGGAAGAGAAGATTTTTGAGTTTTTGGATCTTGTCACAGATAAAAATGTAATCCGGGCGGTTAAAGGTGTAGACAATCTCTTTGTTGACGGAAACGACCCTCGGGCAACAGCTTTAAAAGTTATAACTTTATTAAGAAGTCAGGTGACTCAAATATGGCAAGGGCTCATTCTTATTAAAATAGGTCATCCTCTCGTAAATACATTTATATCTCAAAAATTCCTTAAAGCCGGAACTCCGGGTATAAAAAAAGAGGATATTGCTTCGGAATATCACAAGTATTTTCCCGGTGCATCTCTTCTTTCAAAGGCACCGTGGCAACAGTCCAAAGTGCTTAAAATTGCCAAAAAAAGTTCTTTTCTATCTATGGCAAAGTGGATTTTATATTTAGAGGAGGCGGATGCCAATCTCAAAAATTATGATGGAGACAGTGGAGAACCGGAAGATATTATAAAAATGTTAATTTATAAGTTGGTTAGAGTCTGATGAAAATATCTATAATTGTAGCGGTTTATAATGCGGAAAAATATCTTCATCATTGTGTAGAGTCCTTAATAAACCAAACTTATAAAGACATAGAGATTATTCTGGTGGATGATGGGTCAAAAGATCAAAGCCCTCTCTTGTGTGATGATTATGCTGAAAAATATGATTTTATAAGAGTTTTTCATAAAGAAAACGGTGGTCAGTCCTCTGCTCGAAATTTGGGTATTGAAAAAGCAGAGGGGGATTACATCGCTTTTGTGGACAATGATGACTTGATACACCCTAAATTTTGTGAGATTATGGCATATTTGGCAGAGGAAACAGGCTGTGATATTGTGACTTGTCAGAGAAAATGCTGTGATTCTTATGAAGAAGTTGTGTTTACAGACTTAGCATTCTCTCATGAAATTATAAATACAAGTGAGATTATTTTTAACGAATTTGTAAAAGGGAAAAAACACAGGTTTCTAAATGCTTTTCACACAAAACTTGTTAACAAAGATTTGCTTTTAAAACACAAATTTAACGAGGATTTGAGAGATGAGGAGGATACTCTTCTTGCTACTTTACTTTTTATGGAGTGTCCAAAAATTGGTTATATTAACCAAAAGATCTATTTTCATATAACTAACAAGAACTCCATCACTCATCTCAAAGAAAATGAAATAAAAAATATTAATTATCTTATACTTTCTCGTAAACTCATAATGGAAGAGTTTGCTTTAAGAAATTATCCATATCTAAATCATGTGGTTTCCAACATCTTCATAAAGATTATTTATGAATATATGGTTTTGAATAAAAAAGTGGGACCTTTGGAAAAAGAGAGAGAGAAAATTTTGGAAACATTTAAACCTTATGGGGATATCCTTCGCCCCTTTGAGAAGAAATTGTTTTGTGCCTTAGAAGAAAAAAAATATTTTAAACTTGGTTTTTTGACAAATAAAATGATTTTACAATTACACATGAGGAAAGCGAAAAATATAATATGAAAATATCGGTTATAGTCCCTGTTTACAATACAGAAAAGCACCTTCCTCGTTGTGTGGAAAGTTTGCTTACACAGTCTGTCAAAGATATAGAAATAATCCTAATAGACGACGGGAGCACGGATCGCAGTCCGGAACTCTGTGACGAGTATGGTGAAAATAATGATAACATAACAATCCTTCACAAAGAAAACGGTGGACTTTCTTCCGCACGAAATGCGGGGCTTAACATTGCCACAGGGGACTTTATCAGTTTTCTTGACAGTGACGATGTCTATCACAAAGATTTTCTTAAAATCATGTTATGGGAGATAATAGAAAAAAGTTGTGATATTGCCCAATGTGATTATGTCAGGTTTGAAGGAATGCCTCCTAAGGATTGTGATACTTACGGATACAATTCCACGGTTTATGATTTAAAGGAAATTATGGTCACTGATTACAGTCACATGGAGCATCTTTTTGAGACCGGCGTTTGTGTTAAGTTGTTCAAAAGGTCTGTGTTTGATAATCTCAGATTTGACGAGAGTATAAAATATCTGGAAGATGTGAATATTAAGCCTAAAATTATGTGTAAAGGAAACAGGTTTGTAGATATTAACCTGCCTCTATATTACTATTACAAAAGCCCGGAGGGCCTTGTGTCAAACAGAAAACACACAAAGCATTACAATATTTTGGTTGATATTAATGTCAACAGCTTTTTATGGGACAGGGATATTCCCGAAATTGAGATTATAACCCAAAACAAGCTTTTCTCATGCCTTTACACCTTTGGGAAAATCAGCAAATACTATGAAAAAGATACCCTTTCCGAAGTGAGAGAGAGAATCATTGACTTTTATGATGACAAGATGAATTTTGTGAACAGCAGGTTGGTGAAACATCTCTATAATCTCCTAAAAGCCGAAAAATATAGTGCTTTGAGAGTGACTTCAGCCCTAACATATGACTTGTATAAGAAGGGAAAGCAGAAATGAAATTGACCATAGGTGTGCCTGTATATAACCCGGGGAAATACTTTCTTTTGGCAATGGGGACAATATTGGATCAAAGTTTTAAAGATTTTGAAGTTCTGTTGGTAGACGATGGGTCTACGGATAACAGCGGAAAATTTTGCGATGATTTTGCGGAAAAATACCCCTTTATAAGAGTTATTCACAAGCCCAACGGCGGACCTTCAAGCGCAAGAAATGTTATAATCAGAGAAGCAAGAGGGGAATATGTGGGCATAATCGATGCTGACGATATGATTCACCCGGACTATTACAAAAGAATGGTTTCCGTTTTGGATGAAACAGGGCTTCCCGTAGTCAAATGTGGCAGAGAGTATTTGGAAAAAGGTGCTCTTCCCGAAAACAAGCCCATAGGCAAGGGATATGAGATTATTACCACTAAGCGAGCTTTTAAAAACGATCTCTGTGAGCTTAGGCGAACCTTGTTGGTGGAGGGCATGTGCACAAAACTTTGGCGCAGAGAAGTGTTGCAACAGGGTAGTTTTAACGAGGAGCTCCGAAACGAAGAAGACATTTTGTTTGTCTTTGAGATGCTGTTTAAATTTGATAAATTTGCCAAGATTGATGATACTCTTTACTATGTTGTGCAAAACGAAAATTCCATTACCCACAACTCCCAAAATTGCGAAAGAAACCTTATTCATATTATCCGTTCAAGAGAAATAATGGCAGAGCGTGTAAAAGATCTTGCCCCGGAAAGTTTGAACGTTATTGTTAACAATTCTCTCTTTAATATTTTTGAGGAATATAAATATTGGTTGAGCAAAGGGGTTCAAATTCCTCAGAGTGTCAGAGATGCAATTATAAAGACTTTTGCCCCTTATGAAAATATATTAAACTTTATGATAAAAAAACAGTTTGAAGGTTTGAAAAGGGGAGAGAATAAGGTTATAGAGTTTTACCACAAAAAAACTTTAAGAAGTATATATAAAAGATTTATGAGATATGAAACTTATCGTAGTAAACACTGATTTTGACATAGGTGGTGGGGAGCTGTCCCTTGTCTCATTTTTAAATAATATTGATTTAGATAAATATGAGGTCTCTTTGGGCTTGTTGCAACCAAAATTGGGTTTGTGTGACAGAATAAGCACAAAAATCAATATAATTAAACTTTATGAAAACCCATCTCTGCCATATTTTGATGTGGCAATAGGGTATAAACAGGGAAAGAGTTCCTCTTATGTGATAAATAAAGTCCCCGCCAAGAGAAAAATCCTCATATTCAGGCACGGAAATATCAAATACAAAGGCCTTGTCAAATTATATTATAAAAATATATACAAAAAAGCTGACTGTGTGGTGACACTAAACGAGGATTTAAAGGAAAAGGTGGCGTATCATTTTTCCATTCCTTTTGAAAAAATAAAAGTTATAGGCGACTTTTTTGACAGAGAAGATTTTATTTCAAAGAGCAGGGAATATTCTGTTAAAAGTGAAGCCAAAAGAACTTTTTTGACTGTGGCAAGGCTTGTGCCTGTTAAGAAAATAGATCTAATCCCTTATGTGGCAAACAATCTCATAAAATCAGGTTTTTCGGATTTTAAGTGGTTTGTTTTGGGAGATTATAAGGATATAAAATATTATAAAAAAATCAAAGATTTAACAGATAAATTTAACCTTTCAGATAAAGTGGTTTTGGAGGGAGAGAGAGAAAACCCAATGCCTTATTATGCCATAAGTGATATTTACGTTCATTTGGCAGAGGCTGAGAGTTGGTGCAGATCCATAACCGAGGCGTTGATTTTTGGGGTTCCGGTCCTAACCACGGATACCATAGGAGGCATGGCACAGATTACCTCCGGGGTTAACGGTGAGATTTGTCGGATAAACGATATTGATGATATAACAAAGAAATTTATTCCCATGATAGAACAAATAGAGGATATAAAGGCAAAACAACAACCCCTCATCCCTGATAACCAAAAGGTAATGGAAGAATATTATAGACTTTTTTAAAATTGGATTTATGAAAACGCTTTTATTTACAACCTATGACTTAAACTTAAACGGGGCGGCTCTGTCTTTGGTGAACTTTCTCAATCACTTGGATTTTGAGAGATATGATGCCACAGTTTTAGTCCTGAAAGAACATGAAAAAGAGATTATAGACAAAATCCCCAAAAAAGTAAAAATCATTTATCTTTACAAAGAAAACCCCTATTTTGATGCTCTGTTTTATAAAGGGTTGTCAAAGTGTATTAAAGAAAAAAAGAATAATTATATTTATCCCTTGTTTGTTAACAGTGTGTTTAAAGGAATTGACACCAAGCTTATCAGAAAATGGAAAATTGCCACAAGGCGAGTCTATTTGCCGGAAGAGACCTTTGATGTGGGTGTGTGCTTTGATGAACAGTCCTATTGGTATTTAAAAAAAATAAATGCCAAAAAGAAAATAGTCAGATATGCTTACGGTGAAGTGGTAAGTATGGAAGACCCTAACAATAAACCTTATAATTTTTGTGATTATGTCATAGCTCAGTGTGAAGGTTTAAAAGAGGATTTGGCAAAGAAAAATAAGGCGGACAGAGAGAAAATTGTTGTAATTCACAATATTTTTGATAATGATAAAATTTTAGAAAAAGCCAAAGAGCCGGTGTCTCTTCCCAATGCCAAATATATATTTTCTACTTGTGGCAGAATCGTGCCCATAAAGAGAATGGAAATGATACCCTATGCTGTGAAAATTTTGCTAAGTAAGGGTATAACAGATTTTAAATGGCTGATTATAGGTTCACCGGAAAAAGAAAAGTTTTTTACCCCACTAAAAAATGCCATAGAGGAAACAGGGACAGGAGATTATATAGAGCTTTTGGGAGCAAAGGAAAATCCATATCCTTATATAAAAGGTAGTGACATCTATGTCCAATGCTCCAATGTGGATGCATGGCCAAGGAGTGTTATGGAAGCTTTGATTCTGGGTGTGCCGGTCCTTTCTACTGCCACAAAAGGGGGAGTGGAACAAATAGAAGATGGAGTAAACGGTTTTTTGACTCCCATTGATGACTCCACAGCACTTGGTGAGAAACTTGCCTTTATGGTAGAACATTTAGAGGAAATTAAGAATAAACAAGTGCCTTACAGAGTGGATAATAAAGAGATAATGGAAAAGTATTATAAACTTTTTTAAATCACAAATCTGTCCCCCTAATCGCAAGATTGGGGGGTGGCAGTCCGAAATTGTTTCAAGGGCTCCCAAAAAGTTTCGCTTTTCTATCAATGAACCCCCTTTAGGGGGGCTACGAGGAGCGAAGCGACCGTGGGGGGGCCGTGCGAAACTTTTTGGGAATGAAACTGACGGGGGGATGGAAATTAAAATGAAAAAGATTAGTTTATTGTTTGTGGTTAGTGATACGGAGAATTCGAAGAATTTTTTGAACATAATCTTTCGGCTTTTAGATTATGAAACTTATTCTGTGTCTGTTTTGTCATTAGGGGATGAGTATTTGCCAAAAAATGAAAATGTTCAAATAAAGGATTTTTCCAATTCCTATTTGGATAGTGGTTTTTTGAAAGGTTTTTTTAAATGTATTAAAGACAAAAAAACTTCTTATATCCCCATTTTAATTAAAGAAAAACTAACCAAAACCATATCAAAAGAAGACAGAATAAACTTTGTGGATTTAGAGGGGAAATATCGTGCCTGTGTCAGCGTGGATTTAAACTGCGGAGAGTTTGTGGCAGACAGAGTGACCTCTCGCCTGAAAATTCAAAGATTCCCCTACGGAAAGGTGGAAACCCCTTATTTGGAAGATTTTGAGGCTTTTAAAAAGTTTAATTATTTTGTGGTTCTTGATGATGCTGTTAAAGAGCCTTTTGCTCATGCCTATGAAATTCCGGAAGAAAAAATCAAGCTCATTCCTAACATTATAGATATTCCCGAGTTGAAAAAATCAGCTGATGAGACTCAAATAAAAAGAGAAGCTAAATATGTTTTCACATCCCTGTGTCGTTTGGCATCCCTTTCTCAAATTGATTTTATCATAGATACTGCCAAAGAATTGATAAAAAGAGATTTTAGAGATTTCGTTTGGCATGTGGTAAGCGGAAGGTCAGATATTCATCCCACAAAGATAAAAATAGAAAAGGAACACTTAAACAGGCATATTCGTTTTTACGAAAAACAACAAAACCCTTATCCTTTTATAAAAGCTTGTGATATTTACTGTCAAGTGTCAGACATTGAAGCGGAAGCTATAACTCTTAATCAGGCTATATTACTCAGCAAAAAATGCCTTGCCGTAGAGAGTGAGGAAGTTCACACCAAAGGAGTGCTTTTGTCAAAGAAAGACCCGGCAGAATTTGCCGAGAAAATTATAGATATGTGTCAAAATTGGGATAATTTCCCTTTAATTACATTAGATACCGGAGAAGAAGAATTTATAAAAGCTTATACCACACTTTTTGAAAAACCTAAGAAAAAGGAAGAAAATGAAGAAGAAACTATTGCTTCTGACCAACAGACTGTCCAATAGTGGCAGTGAACAGTCCCTTATAAGTTTTTTGAATTATCTGGATTTGGATAGGTTTTTTGTCACGGTTTTGGTTCTTAAAGGGCCGGATAATTTGGTTGGCTTAATAGACAGTAGGGTTCAAATTTCATATTTATATAAAGATAATCCCTACTTTGATTGTGGGTTTTTTAAGGGTTTACAAACCATATTTAAAAACAAGAGAGGAAAAGCCTTATTACCTCTCATTCTCATAAGTTTTTTGAGGTTATTTAAGACTAAATTTTGTGAGCATACCATAACAAGTCTGAGAAAAATCGCTTATGACTGCGAAGAAACCTTTGATATTGCCCTTGCCTACGAGTATGTGACCATGAAATTTATGCTTAACAGAATAAAGGCAAAAAAGAAAATCGTTCGTCACAATTATGGGGAGTTGGTGGTTCGTCAAAAAGATATAGATATGTTTGCAAGGTGCGATCATGTTATAGCTCTAACCCCTCTCCTAAAAGAAGAGCTTTCCGAAAAATTTCAAATTCCTCCGGAAAAGATAAGTGTTATCCATTCCAATTTTGACAATGAAGCAATAACTCTAAAGTCAAAAGAAGAAATCCCACCTTTTAAAGCCAAATATAACTTTGCCACAGTGGGACGAGTGACGGAACTGAAACGATTTGACCTTTTGATTGATGTTATGAAAGGGCTGAAAGAGAAGGGCTTTGATATTTGTTGTCATATAATCGGCGGAACTGCGGGAATTAAGGATAATGAGAATTATAAAGAGAAATTATATAAATATGTTGAAGAAAACAGCCTTGGGGATGTAGTAGACTTTGCGGGAGAGACATTAAATCCTTTCCCCTATGTGGCAAACAGTGATATATACTTGCAAGCTTCGGATTTTGAGGCTGCGTCAAGGTCAGTAATAGAGGCTCTTGTTTTGGGGAAACCCTGTCTTTCCACGGATACATTAGGAGGACGGGCTCTCATTCGTCCCGGGGTGACCGGGGAGCTTTGCCCTGTAGGTGACCGGGAAGAGTTTGAGAAAAAACTTATTTTTATGATAGAGAATTTGGAAAAATACAACTTCCCCCCACAACTTGTGGATAACAATGCCATAATGAAAGAGTATTATAAGATATTATGATTATTCCTCTTGCACAAACCCTTGCCACTGATGATTTGGGCTGGGTTTTGGCTGAAAATGAATATGAAAAAGGTGGGCCTCACAGGCTCCACTCCAATCATAAAATAACTAAAGATGATTATATAAAATATATTAATATAGCCAAAGCTTTGGGAACAAGGTTTTTGGGCGGTTTTGTCATAGGTGAGTGGGACAGAGAAAATACCTGTGCCAAGGCTTGTTATAACAAACCCGAAAGTCCTATCGACATAACGGAAAAGGGAAAGGATTGGAACAATATCCCTCCTAAGGATTCTGTTTTTGATTATATAAAAGAAAATGCAGCCTATCTGGATTTTGGGCTTCACGGTGTGCGTCACGGTCACTATGAAGAGGGAAAAAATATAACGGGAGAGTGGGCATACAGGCTAAAAGAAGGAGCCCCTACCCCTTGGGACCCGGAAAACAAAACGAGTTTTGTAATTTGTGATTGTTTCAAAGAGATTTTAAGGCAGTATTATACAGAAGAAGAAATGCCCTTCCCCGAGAGTTTTATTCCCCCCAGCCATGTGCTTTATACAGATCCCGAAAGTGATGTTTCTACTTGTGCCGTCCTGTCAAAATATGGGGTAAAATATGCCACCTTACGCTATACCACCAAAAATGAGATAATGCCTCATTTCACTAAATTTGGGCTTTTTGACCACAATGTTTTTATGATTGACAGGCGACCTCCCCGAGAAGTGTCTTTTGACAAGGACAGCTGCAAACCACCCCTTCCCCCTCGTCCCTACCCTTTTATTGAAACCCATTTTAACAATCTGTGGGGAGTGGAAGAGTATTGGAAGAAATATCTCTCCTTAATCAATCTCTTCCCTACGAGAATGATTGCCAAGAATACGGAAAATGTGTTCTCTCAGTGGATTTACAGAAAATATGTGAAAATCTCAAGGGGATACATAGATTTTTCACAGGTGCCACAGGAGTTTTATGATAAGAATATTGTGTCAAACTTGGTTTTAAAGACCTTTGTGGGTCCCTTCCATTTGAAAATAAATAGCGAATTGTCTGTGTGCGGATATTATAAGGACAAATTCGGCTATGCTTATGTGACATTGGCGGATATGAATGAGCCAATGGGCAGAGGGGTGGGAAAATATAAACTCTCTTGTAAATTAACTACGAAAAAGCCTTATGATATTCCGGACAATTCTCGGGATACCTACTGTCTTTACGGTGGGGAAGAGTGTGAAAGTTGTGTGAAAATCAGGCTGAAAATTTACAGAGGACAAAGCATTACCATTCCCACAAAAAGAGAAATAATAAAAGTGGAATCCTCAAACCCACAGGTTAAGATTGAAGAATATGAATTTGGAAAAGATTTTGTGAAAATCTATCTTTCCGGAGTTTCAATGATAGGAGACGAAACCATTATAACCATAAATGAAGGAAAATGCAGGGTTGTTTGATTTTGCTACGCAAAAATCCACCTCCCAAGTTTACGACCCCAAGGGCTCCCAAAAAATAGAGCGTAGCGAAAATACCCAAGGGTTCCCGAAAAGTTGAACCTAGTGAAACTTTTTGGGAATGGGTTTTAGGGATTTGGGGTTAGGGGGGACAGGTTGATTTTTATATATAGGATATACAATGCATCTTTTTAATATACCTTTTACCATAGGGCTTACAATTGACGATATGGGTTGGTGGCTCTGTCGCAACGACAAGGCCATAGGGGGGCCTCCCCGTCTTCACGGAACAGAGGACCCTAAGCCTGTATTTTATAACAGATTATTTGAAATGGGGAAAGCTGCGGGCACTCGCCCTCAGGGCTCTTTCATCATGTCTGAATTTGATGATGAAAATGTCTGCGGAAAACCTGAATATAACAAGCCTTTAAGTCCTATTGACGTAACGGAAAAAGGTTTAAACTGGACCAACCATATTGATGGAAAGCAAAAATATGTCCTTGAACTCCTCAAAATCCATAACGCTTGGTTTGAGTTTGGACTTCACGGAGTGCGTCACGGCCATTTTGAAGGCGGTAAATTTTACGAAAGCGAATGGGCAAAGAGACCTCCTCGGGACGAAAAAGGGAAATTCACCACAGCTCAAACACAGGTTGAGCCTTGGGATGAAGAGAACAGGACAAATGAGGTTATTGCGGACTGTTTTACGGCTCTTATAAGACAGTATTATACTGAAGAGGAACTCCCCTTTCCGGAAAGTTTTGCCCCTCCTCACCATATTTTATATTATGATAAAAATGACAAAACTACAGGGGCTGTTCTGCATAAAAGGGGAGTGAAGTATTGCAATGCCAAAATCTCCGGCAGAGTCAGTCTTGAAAGCAATATTCCCAAAGGTGGGGTGGTGGACCACGGAATGCATATTTTGGACAGAAGAAGCCTTAGGGGAGTGCCTTTTGACGACGCTGCTCACACCCCTGTGGCATTTCCGAGAAAATTCCCATGGATAGAAACCCATTTCAGAGACTTTTGGTATACGGAGAATAAATGGGCACAATATCTCTATAACATAAACTCCCGTCGTCATTACATGTTAGGGAAGAATACGGAGCAGGTCCACTCTCAATATTATTATAACAAATATGCCAAGATAATAAACCTTCCCGGAAAGGTTATAATAGATACAACCAAAATTCCACAAAAAGCCTATGACTGTGACTTGCTTTCAAGTTTGGTTTTGAAAGTTCCCTTAGGACCTAAGGAAAATATTACTTCCTTTACCTGTGACGGAGAACCTCACCTAACGGGATATTACAAAGATATTTACGGCTTTGGGTATGTGACTGTAGGCTCTTCCGAGACCATGGGACGATTAAAGAGAGGCAGGTATGTCTTCAATTACACCGTGTCCAAAAAACCACCTATGATTTATGTGGATAATTCCATGAAGACATATAATCTCTATGAGCTAAAAAATAATGGCCCCGCAAGTCCCGGTGGGTTTAATTGTTGTTTAAGGTTGAAAGTCTACGGAACCCAGACAATGAGAGTGGCTTTGCCCAATCCTCCGAGTTCAGCCTATTCTTCTGATTTGAACTCTGAATATTTGGATTATAATGAGGGTTTTTCTATTTCAGATTAAAGGCAAAATCTCTCAACGGAGATACGGGAGAAGTTAAATTTATCAGATAATAATTTACCCCCGATTAAATCAATGGCTTTGCCTTGATTTAATCACCCCCTAAAAGGGGTGTGGTTGCTTTTTACCTCCCCTTTTAATTTATGGTTGGCTTTTTATGGATAAAATTGATAACTATACAAAAGAAATATTGACAGAAACATTATCAATGTTTGCGCATTTATGCGAACATTTAAATATTAATGTTTTTTATCTCTCCCACGGCACTCTTCTCGGAGCTGTAAAGTATAAGGGTTTTATCCCTTGGGAAGACGATGTGGATGTGATGATGACACGCCGTGATTTTAATACGATAAAATACTATTGTGAAAATTTTGATAATGATAATTTTACCCTTGCCGGGGGAGAGTGTGGGTTTTACAGTTCTGATTTTTTTGCAAAATTTTTTAATAAAAGGCACTATTGTCTTGAAGAGAATAAGCTACTCACTCACCCTTGGGTGGATATTTATGTTTTAACGGAAGTGAAAAGGAGCGAACTGGACGCCTATCTCAAAAAGTTGAAAATCATCCTTGCCATTTCCTCTCTCTCACACAAAAAAGTTAAATATGACGACTGGTATGACAGCGAACTGAAAATATGGTTTTATCACAATTTTCACCAAAAGGAAATAGGTAGCAAAAAGTTTGTGGACAAGCTTTTATATAATCATTTGACCAAATATCAAGACTCCGACGAAGCGGACAGTTATATTCTCCTCTCTCCCGGCATTTTTTCTATGGCAGACAAGAAGACATACAGTAAAGACCTGTTTAAGGGTTATGTGAATATGGAATTTGAGGGGTATACATTTCAAGTTCCGGCTGGATATGACGAGATTTTGAAAATTTGTTATGGGGAAAACTACCTCACTGAAGAGCCACCGGAAAAGGAACAGGTCTTTAAGCATTCAAATCACTATTTACGGGAGGGTGAAGCCTTCGTCTGCCGAGAGAGGTATGTGTTTTAAAATGTGTTTTTTTAATTGGAAAATTCCCTTGGCACATGGGTTTGTCATAGATGATGTGGGGTGGCTTGAGTGCAGTGACCTGACAGAGAAAGGGGGTCCTCCGCGACTTCACTGTGACAGAAAATCAAATATAGACGATTATAAACAATTGGTGGATTTGGCAGAAGCCTTGGGCGTTAGGATTTTCTGTGCTTTTGTTATGAGTGAATTTGACCGAGGAGACATTTGCGGGAAACCTATCTATAACAAGCCCTTGGCTCCTATGGATATGACAGAATATGGCCTTAATTGGCATTGTCCCATATCTGACACACAAACCCAAATAATGGATTTTGTGAAAAATAACGCTCACGCCATAGATTTTGCCATTCATGGTGTGCGTCACGGTCATTACGGTGAGGGCCTGTGGGAAGTCAGCGAGTGGGCAAGGCGAGCCAAAAAGGACGAAAAAGGACGATTCTGCGAAGAGATAAAAATCGTCACGCCTTGGGATAAAGAGAACAAGACTGACAGGCTTATAGCAGAGTGTTTCAGAGAGCTTATAAGACAGTATTTTACGGAAGAGGAACTCCCTTTTCCGGAAAGTTTTGTGCCACCCAACCACTCCTATTTTTATGAAGAAAACTGCGAGAATACCACAGGGGCTGTCCTCTCGGACTTTGGAGTGAAATATTGTAATTTTAAGCACACAGGCAGCGGCAGCTTGGATTATAACTTTAAACCAGTGGTTAATTGGGATCACAATCTTTGTCTTTTGGACAGAAGAGGGATTAAAGGCTCTTCCTATAAAAGGACGGGAGCTAAGCCTAAGTTTTTTCCTCGGGCTTTTCCCTACATGGAAGCTCATTTTAACAATATTTGGGGCACTGTAGAAGAGTGGAAAAAATATCTTTACAATGTTAATAGGCATCCCGGGAGAATGTTAGGTAAGAACACGGAGCAGGTTTTCTCTCAATGGATTTATCATAAATTTGCCAAAATAAAGAATTATAAAAATAAGATAGTTGTTGACTGCAGATCTATTCCACAGGAAGCTTATGCTAAAAATATTTTGTCTACACTCACTCTTAAAATTTGGTTGGGAAAAAAGGAAATCTCAACATTTAAAACCTCGAATGGGGCTATGTCTGACAGATTTACACAACTTTGCTGTTATTATAAGGACAAATACGGTTACGGTTATGTGACTGTGGGGAACAGTGAAAATAGTATGGGGCGTCTTGATGGTGTTTATTCTTTTGAATTCGAGGTTGGGAAAGAACCTTTGGACTTTTATGTGGACAATTCTGATTTGACAGCTCAGGTCTATTCTGTTAAGAGTAAGGACAGAGTCTGGTTAAAGGTTTACGGAACACAAAAGGTGAGGATAAAAACCCATAAGCCGGAGAGAGTGGAAAGTTCTAATCCGAAGGTTCAAATATTATCTTGGGAGTATAAAGAGGGCTTCCTTGAGGTTTTGGTTAAAGGGACAAGTATGCTTGGGGATGTGACCTGTATCAGACTTAGTTTCCCCCTCGATGAAAATCTATGATTTTTCGGTGACCGACGGCAAAAATCTTTATCACTAAAGATTTTTGACTAGACCCTTGAAAAGGAAAATTGCAGTTCCTTGCAAATTTAAGTTCGATTCTCAGGGTTCCCGAATTCCAAGGGTCTAGTCAAAAATATTAAGTTTCACCCCTAAAAGTTTTCGCTATTAGCTCAACTTTTTGGGGACCTCGAGATTGCCACAATTCAACCTAAAAAGTTGAGCGATAA
>JAFSVJ010000047.1 GCA_017445025.1 Abditibacteriota bacterium
AAAAAAGATTTGGATGAAACTTTTAGAGATTTATTTTACAAACATATCAATAAAGCTGCTTATCGGGATTATGAAGATAAATTACCTCAAAAGTATGTGTCTACGTT
Source organism: Abditibacteriota bacterium (assembly GCA_017445025.1). Taxonomy (GTDB): domain Bacteria; phylum Armatimonadota; class UBA5829; order UBA5829; family UBA5829; genus RGIG7931. The sequence goes on from JAFSVJ010000047.1 coordinate 108, forward strand.
ATAATTAATGTATAATGCTATTTTTAAATCACAAATTTAATCAAGACATCCCCTACGGATAAAGTCAAAGATTTTCCCAGTAGTCTTGTATATATTTTGATTTATAATTTTAAAAAAAGGGGTTAATAATGGATTTTTTTCCTTATGGAGTTCAATATTACAGACAGCCTACTCCTTTGCCAAATGAGTGGGAAGAAGATTTAAAAAACATAAAAGAAGCCGGTTATACTCATATTCAATTAAGGCCACAATGGCGTTGGGCTGAAAAGACAGAAGGCAATTATTATTTTGATGATATAGAAAATCTTATGGATTTGGCTGATAAGATTGGCCTTAGGGTTATTGTTAAACCATTTATAGATTGTGGCCCCGATTGGATTTTTTCCGATTATAACGGATATATGGTAGGATTTAACAATGTTAAATTCTCTCCCATATCTTTTGCTGCATGGTATATAGGTGGTTGGGCCCCTTGTTTTGATAATCCTCCTGTCCTTGAAAAAGCTTGTAATTTCGTTAAAGAGTTAACAAGAAGAGTTAAAGACCATCCTTCTTTGTGGTTTTATGATGCTTGGAATGAACCTGCCTGTGTGGATATGTGTCAATGTCAATGTGAACATTCCAAATATAATTATCGCAAATGGCTTAAAGATAAATTTAAAGATATTGATACCTTAAACAATATGTTCGGTAAGGCTTGGACAAGCTTTGATTTAATAGAGCCTCCTATTGGTTTGCAAGATTATGTGGAAATGATGTTATGGAAAACTTGGTCCGGTTGGGCAGTAGGGGATCATGTTCACAGTGTATATAAAGCTATTAAAAGTGTTGACCCGGATAGAGATGTTATGTGTCACGCCGGCCCTAATCAAATATTCTGTGATCCTGTTTTGGCAACAAGAGATGATATGGCCAATGCCAATGCTGTTGACTTTTACGGAACAAGTTTTAATGTCACCATGCATCCTCAAAATTTTGAAGACATAATGAAAGGATATGCTATAGGAGATTGGATTAGATGTGTAAGCCCCAAGTTTTGGGTTCACGAAGTTTATCCCAGTGAAGGTGAATGGGGTGCCGAACCAAAAGAAAGGGATTTGCGAAGAATGGTTTGGCAAGCTGTAATGACCGGAGCAGAGGGCCTCACATATTGGCAATTTAAAAAGGAAAGATTTGGTTTTGAATCCTACGGTTGGGGAATGAGAGGCCCTGACGGAAGTAAAACCCGAGAAAGTGAAATTTGTGATGATATAGGAAGCAAAATTAAAAAGTATGATAAACTTTTTGCCGACAGTAAACCCCCTCAAGCTTTAATTGGCCATATTTATCACAAAGAAGAACATTTGATATCAAGTCTTGAATGCCAAGAGTTCTGGCGAATTACAGACCCGGATCTTAAAATAGATAATACTTATCAAAAAGCTCTTTTTAATAATCATTGTTTGTTTACAACACGATTTAAGGGCACTTCCGACTATTTAACATGGTTTTCAGACTTTTCAAAATATAAGTGTATTACTTTTGCACAAGATGAGATTATAACCAAAAATTGGGCTGAAAAGTTAAAAGAATATGTTAAAGCCGGGGGTAGTCTGATTATAGAATATCCCTTTGCCGACAGGGAAATAAGCACCTGGGTTGCTTTAAAGTCTCCTAACTATGATTTGGAAGAATTGACCGGATATAAAGTTATCAGAAGATCCAAAAATAAGGGATACGCTGCCTCTCTTGAAGGTGTGGGAAAGTTAACCGGTACTCCTTGGTATTTTGAAGGGGAGATTATTGGTAATGCAGAAGTTTTGGGTGAATGGGAAACGGGACAGCCCGCTTTTGTCAAAAACAAATATGGCCAAGGCACGGTTTACAGCCTAATTGCTTCTCCTTCTTTGATTTATAATGACACTAATAAAAAAGCTTGTGTAAATATTGCCAATTATATTTTAAATGATTTGAATTTAGGAAAGGTTTTGCCATACGGAACTCTGTGGAAAGAAAGAGTGACGGATAACAAGAAAATCATTTATGTTATCAATAACAGTGACGTGGAAGTTGACTATGTGGAAAACTGCGAAGATATAATAGATTCTGATGGTGCTAAATATGAAAATGGAATAATGAAAGTTTCAATTGGTGGATTTGTAATTTATACAACTGATATCCCCTTTTGATAACCGGAACGCTAAATGTGTCCCCCTATTTTTCGCAAGAAAAATGGGGGGTGGCATTCGCAAAGCGAATGACGGGGGGATGGAAATCTGTCCCCCTAATCGCAAGATTGGGGGGTGGATTTTTGCATAGCAAAAAGACGGGGGGATGGAAATCTGTCCCCCTAATCGCAAGATTGGGGGGTGGATTTTTG
>JAFSVJ010000048.1 GCA_017445025.1 Abditibacteriota bacterium
TCCCCCCGTCATCTCTCCGAGATGCCACCCCCAAAGCTGTCGCTTAGGGGGACAGATTTATCCCCCCGTCAGTTGCCGTTGGCAACTGCCACCCCCCAAGCCTACGGCTTAGGGGGACAGAAAGAAGGTGGCGAGCCTCACGTAGTAGGGGGGGAGACCGGTTCGGTAAGCCCGGAGGTCGTAGTTGCTGAGAGAAGTTGTAAGAAATTTGATATTCCCATAACCATAATTGATAATAATTTTTTCAAAAACGGTTTGGATCTTAATATAGCTTTGCTTGCTTGGAACGGTCTTTTGGTTCATGATATGATAAAGAAACTCTATCTTCATTCCGAACCTTACGAGATGGACCTTGGTGGGGCTTTGAAGGTTTATGAAAAATATGCATATTCTCTGGTCACCAATATGCACCTTGCACTAAACCAAATCAAAAAACAATCCCTTAAAAACTTTGAGGGAGTGCCTGTTTTTGACAGGCTTTTGAAAGAGGCTTGCGAAGCCTTTGAAGCTGTGGCAGATCACTCTCGTCAAAAGCCTATTATAGGAATTACGGGAGAATTTTATCTGAAATTAAACGACAGATCCAACAAAAATATTGTGTCATATCTTGAGAATAAGGGGTTTGAGGTCCATGTTTCTACTTTAACGGAATATTTCCATTATTCCAATTATATAACCTTGTGGATTGTTAAAGACCAATTGAAGAATAAAATAGATTATGTTCTTCACCCGGACCTTGTGGCTGAAAAATCCATACGAGAAACCGTTCAAAAAATCATTGACAATCAAGAGAAACACTATAATACCATAACAGCTCCTTATTTGGGTGGTCTTTTGGAAATATCAAGTGAAGATTTGGTGAAATTAGGGTCTAAGTTTGTTCATCCTTCCGTAACGGGAGAGCCTATTTGTGCTCTCGGTAAAGGAGGAGATTATTTCTATAAAAATGTTAAGGCTGTTATAAATATAGCTCCCTTTAATTGTATGCCCGGTGGGGTTATAGATCTTCTCGGGGAAGCCTTCCGAAAAGAATATGAGAATATTCCTTTCCTATCTCTGTTTTATGACGGTTATGAAGATAATTATGACAGAATAGATAATTTTCTATCAAATTTAGATAATTAACAATTTGTAATAAAAAAATATCCGGTATAATGCCAATATAAGGAAAAACATGAAAATAGTTTTAACGGGAAGTCATGGCTTTGTAGGGGCCAGGCTGAAAAAAACCATTGAAGATGCACAAAAAAAAGAGGATGTTTCTCTTTTGTGTGTTGACAGAAATGATGTAAATGTTTATGATTACTCGGATTTGGGCGCATATATTTTGGATCATGTTGGTCCTTCTTTTGTTATTGTCCATACTGCCGCTATGTCAGACCCGAAAGAATGTGAAGAAAATCAAGACGAAGCCTATAGAGCTAACGTTGTTTATACACAAAATGTGGCTCATATCTGTTCCGATTTTAACAAGCCTCTTATATTCCTATCTTCCGATCAGGTCTATGATTTTAAAAATGAATCGGAACACAGAGAATATGACATTCCCTCCCCTACCAATTTTTACGGAAAGACCAAGCTTTGGGCTGAGAGAATTATTAAAGATATATGTCCCCCTCATTATATTTTCAGATTATCATGGCAGTATGATGTAATCAGAAATGATGTGCCAAATAAGGGTATTATCTCCCAAATAATGAAGGCTGTAAAGACCGGTGAAAAAATACATCAATCCAAAAAATCATACAGATATGTCACATGGGTAAACGTGACTATCTTGTTTATAATGCAAGCTGTGGCAGGCAGAATCCCTTGCGGAACTTATAATCTCGCTTCCGTTACAAATAAAAGCTGTTATGATTTATACAAATACACAATGGAAGTTTTAGGTATTAATCCTAAAGAGTATTTGAAAGCAGACAACACCTTAACTCCCATTAATCTGACAGCTTATCCATACGCTCTTGAGGCTTTGGGTTCCGAGATAACGACTTATGAAGAAACTTTGATTAATATTTTTGAAGATTACAAAAGGGAGCATCCGGAGCTGTTTAAAAATAATAAAAGGAAATAGAAAAATGAAAAAGTATTTAGTCTTAATATTAATTCTTTTGAGTGTGGCTACATACGCCGTAAATACTCAGTCTATGGGGATTGTTTATAATTTGGGCATTCTCTCCGCTGAATTGCAAGACGGAGTGGTGGTTGGAGGAGGAGAATATGTTCTTACCAACAAAAGCGCTGTTTTTGAAAAGACCAACGAAACCCATGTGGGACCTATAACCAAAATATATGGTCACGTGAACACTTACCCTTTGTTTTTGAGCAATGAAACGGGAGATATTTACGAGTGTAAAGTTGTGGCTGTTTTGGAAGACAGTGACCTGGCTCTTCTAAAACTTCCCGTAAAATTACAATATACCACTCATATTGAAGAAAATCTTTCCAAACTGCCAAAGGGAACTTTTGAAGTAAACCCTAAGGGAAAGAAATTTCAAACCACATATATTGGTTTGGACAGAAATGACGAAACCGGCGAGTTTTTTATCTCCAAATATGAATCCAAAATGGGTGAACATGAAAAGAATGCCACAAGCAATAAGATTTATATGTGTGACATTCCCTTTGACCAATATCTTCTTCCCGGCGGTTTGCTCTATTATAAGGATAAATTTTATGGTATTTTAAACATAATGGTGCCTCTTTCCGAAATTACTTCAGGGAAGGAAATAAAATATCTCGGAGCAAAATACTCTCCCGCTGCCGATGTTATAGAATATTGCAAAGACCATGATATTGCTTTTAATAATACCGAAACCATAGAAGGAAAGAGTGAGGAAAAAATACCTCTGCTAAACAGTGTAAACGCTATTATCGGGTCCTTAAAGCTTTCCAAACCGGAGAAAACCATTGAACTTATAGAGGAATATCCTTTAAAAGAAACATCTTACTATATCAATGTTTTAAAGGGAATGGCTTATGAGAGCTTGGATAAAACTTCCGAAGCCAAAGAAGCCTATGAAAAAGCTATAGAGCTGGCACCGGATGAGCCTTATGCTCAAACTCGTTTGGCATGCTTAAAGAGTGACAAAATCACAGCTCTTAATGATTTAAATGCTAAATATAAAAACGATTCCAGAATCTTAGACAGAATTGCCAGAAGTTATGCCGATGTGAAAAACTATGAATTGGCAAGGTCCTTTATTACTCAGGCAATAAAAAACTCAGAAAACGATTTTGAAATGATACTTGAAAAAGCAAGATACGAAAGCGAACTCAAAAACCCTGAGGGAGTGTTTAACTGTCTGAAACAATTGAAGATTATTTATCCCTATTTTACGGACACAGTTATTTTTGCAACAAAATATTGCGTGGAAAACAACTTTTTTGAAGCCGCATTGCCCTATTGTAATGACTGGATAAGTGCGGAACCTAACAGTTATGAACCTAAGGCATATAAGGTAAAGATATTGTTTGAATTGGGTGAAGATGAAGATGCAGAGGCATTGTATGAAGATATAAAGGACAAAGCCGAAGATAAAGAAACACAAAAGTTGATAAAAGAATTAGAATCTAAAATACCAAAGGACCGAAAAGATTAATTTTTTGAGAAAAAAGACTTATATTTACCAAAAAGACCGATTTTTTGCAAGAAATAACGAAACAGCCGTCACCACACGTAGTGAAGAAGTATTGGGACGAAAGAGCGAGGACAATGTCCGAAGCTATTTTGTTTCAAGACGACTGAACGTCAGTGTTGGTAAGGCGTGAGTTATTTCGTTAAGCATTCCAAGGGTTCCCAAAAAGTTGAGCTTGCGAAACTTTTAGGGATTTGGAAGGAGGGGGGACCGTCGAACCCAAGGGTTCCCGGAAAACCCCGCTTGCGAAATTTTCTGGGATTTGGGAAGACGGTGGGTGGTCAGGAGTAAAATTTGCAAGTATGCGATTTTTACGATAGAAGCCTAACAACCTAACAGAGCACCACAAGTATAAGAGCTTATCCTCCATTATACGCGTCGCACAAATGATTAATGGGGCAGATCATGCATTCAGGTTTTTTTGCGTTGCAGACAGCTCGTCCGTGAAAAACGAGTAGGTGATTCCAATCTGTCCAATTTTCTTTTGGTATAACTTTCATCAAGTCATATTCTATTTTTTCCGGATCATCGTTTTTGGTCAAACCTAATTTTTTACTGATTCTTTTTACATGGGTGTCCACCACAATTCCGGGAATATTGTAAACGTCACCTAAAACCAAGTTGGCTGTTTTTCTGCCTACTCCGGGGAGTGTCAAAAGCTCTTCCATGGTCTGTGGCACTTCTCCGTGAAACTTAGCCAAAATCACCTGTGCCGCAGCTATAATATTTTTTGCCTTATTTCTATAGAATCCGGTAGACTTAACAGCTTCTTCCATTTCTTCCAAAGTTGCGTTGGCAAAATCTTCCGGAGTTTTATATTTTTGGAAAAGTTCTTTTGTGACAATATTTACTCTTTCATCAGTGCATTGAGCGGAAAGGATTGTGGCTATAAGTAGCTCATAGGCATTTTTGAAATCCAAACTGCAACAGGCATCCGGATAGGTTTCTTTTAATATTTTAACTATTTCTGTAGCTTTATTCATTTTATATTTCCTTAAACAAACTTTCTACCTTTGGGTAGAGGGCTTTGTATATTTTCATGGGAGCTTGGTAAAGTTTAGTGTTTTCAGCCTTTGGTTCTTTAAGGGAAACTATTTTGTTTTGTTTGCTAGCTTCAATTACTGATGAGTAGATACCACATCCCACTCCTGCCAATAGGGCTGCACCGTATGAAGGTCCTTCATCGTTTTCCACTGTGGCGTGAGGAATGCCGGTTATGTCGGCAAGCATTTGTTTCCAAAAGTCACTTCTTGCCCCTCCTCCTGTTGCCACAGCTTGTTTTATAGGCACCTTCATTTCTTTTAATATATCAAAACTGTCGTTTAATCCAAATGAAATTCCTTCAAAAACACTTCTGGTAAAATGGTCTCTTGTGTGTTTTAGAGTCATTCCAAAGAAACAGCCTCTTGCGTAAGGGTCCGGATAAGGGCATCTCTCTCCGGAAAGGTAGGGTAGGAAAGTTAACCCTTCGCAACCTATGGGGATTTGTGAGGCTTTTTTGTTTAAAATGTCATAAACATCGCAAGCTTCTTTTTCCGCACTGTATTTTTCAATATCGCAAAAAGTATCTTTATACCATTTTAGGGAGCCTCCCGCAGACAGCATCACCCCCATTATGTGCCATTTTCCGGGCACAGCGTGGCAGAATGTGTGGGTGCGAAGCTTTGGGTCTAATATAGGTTTGTCGGCATAGGCAAAAACCACTCCGCTGGTGCCTATGGAATTGAAAACTTTTCCTTCTTCAACAATGGTGTTTCCTATGGCACTTGCAGCGTTGTCTCCTCCACCTGCAATGACAGGTATGCCCTCCGGAAGTCCTGTTTTCTCTGAGGCTTCTTTTGTGACAGTTCCTGTGACGGAGGAAGATTCAAAACTTTCTCCAAACCAATCCCTATCATATCCACAAGCTGATAAAATTTCCTTTGAAAAACATCTCTTTGGCACATCAAACAAACCCATTCCGGAGGCGTCTGAAACATCTGTGGCATATTCCCCGGTTAATAGAAATCTGATATAGTCCTTAGGAAGTAGTATTTTTTTTATTTTCTCAAAGTTTTCTTTTTCATTTCTCTTGAGCCATTCGATTTTAGGTGCTGTGAACCCTGTGAGCATAGGGTTACAGGTGATTTTTACAAGCTTTTCTTTCCCTATTTTGCTTGTTAAAATTTCACATTCTTCGGCGGTTCTTTGGTCACACCAAAGTATGGCTTCTCTGATAGAATTGTTGTTTTTGTCTAAGAAGACGGAAGAGTGCATTTGACCTGTTAGGCCTACAGCTTTAATATTGTTTTTGTCAATTTTGCTTGTTAATTCTTGTAAACCTTCACAAACAGCTCCCCACCAGTCTGTGGGCTCTTGCTCAGCCCATAGAGGTTTTGGAGTGTGAAGGTCGTAAAATTTAGTCACGGAAAAGTCAATTTTACCACTCTCTGCGTTTACAAGAATAATTTTAGCACCGCCGGTGCCTATGTCTATACCACATAAATAATTAATGTTATTCATTTTCATTCTACCTTTTATGTTATATTTACTTCCGCCTTTATTGGTTTCCCCCTCATTCTTCCCCAGTTGGAAGGGCTCCAATTATCAGCTTTCATTTTATTTTCTTTTGTGTAAATTCTAAAGAAAAAAGCCTCTTTGGCACAATCGCATCTCATATGACGGTTGTCTGTATATTGAGATATACTGATCTCCACTTTATATTCTTCGTTTATCAAACAATCCAAGGGCACTTTTAGGGATATGTTATTTATCCCTTCATGAAGAGAAAACTCATTTGATTCACTCATTCCCACTCTTGTGTCATCAAGGTTTTGGAAAATAAACATAAAACTCATATTCTCTACATTTTTCTTTGATTCAACTTCTATATTTAAATCAATTACATCTCCTTCGGAAAAAACATTGTTTTCAGTATTTAAGAGATTTAGTTTTTTAAGGTTAATCTCTCCCGTATACCTTCCGCTCTTTGGTCTGGGGCAATCTGTAAGGGAATATTCTCTCTTATAGTTTACATTGGCAATACCTATATATTTTTTAATGGCTTCTTCCACTTCTCCGTCATAAATTAACTGTCCGTGGTCTAAAACCACAACTCTTTCACAAAGTTGCCTTATTGTATTCATATTGTGGCTTACATACAAAACAGTCTTTCCCGCCACAGTGGTTTCGTCTTTCATTTTTTGAATACATTTTTGTTGAAATCGAGCGTCCCCCACAGCCAAAACCTCATCCATTATCATGATTTCACTGTCAAGGTGAGCGGCAACGGAGAAGGCGAGTTTTACATACATACCGCTGGAATATCTTTTAACGGGGGTGTCTATAAAGGCTGCCACTTCGGAAAATTCTATAATTTCATCTATTTTTTTGTCTATTTCCGCCTTGGTCATTCCTAAAATGGCACCGTTCATATAGATGTTTTCCATTCCCGTCAATTCTCCGTGGAAACCTGTTCCCACTTCCAACATACTTGTAATTCTTCCGTCATATAGGATTCTTCCTTTGGTGGGAGCGGTCACACGAGCAAGGAGTTTTAGGAGAGTGGACTTTCCCGCACCGTTATGACCTATGATACCTATGGCCTGTCCTTTGGGAACATTGAAAGAAATATCTTTAAGGGCGTAAAAATACTCTCCCACTTCCCCCATAAGTTCCATACCTATTTTTCTGTTGGGGTCTTCCTGTCCTCTGATTCTGGCAATGAAAGATTGGAGATCTCCTTTTAGGGTGCCTCCTCCGATGGCTCCTAATCTATATTCTTTCCAAACATTTTCAAATCTTATTGCATCACTCATATAAGCCCCCTAAATGGTATCCATAAATGTTCGCTCAACTCTGTTAAAGAGCAATACACCTATAAGGAAGATAACAATTGTTGTAGCCCATCCTATTCCGTAATAAAACCATTCAATCTGTCCGATTCCCAAAAAACCATATCTGAAACCGTTAATAATGGGGGTCACGGGATTAAGCATATAAAGAGCGTGAAGTTTTCCTCCCGGAGCAAGGGCATGGAGCTTGAACATATCATAAGCTATTGGAGTGAGATATTTCCACATTTCCGCAATAAATCCTACCAGCATAGCTAAATCTCTGTATTTTGTAGTGAGAGAAGATATAATAACCCCAAAGCCCAGTGCCAACATGGCAAGCTGAATTACGTATAAGGGAAACATGCAAATCATCCAATTTACATGAACTCCCGAATCTGTAAAAAGGTAATATATTATAAAGCAGAGAAACATTCCAAATTGTATTCCGAAACCTATAAGGTTAGAGAAAACTGTGGAAATAGGCATTACAAGTCGTGGGAAATATACCTTTCCCAAAATGGAGCTGTTGGAGATAAAAGTGTTGGAAGTGTTGGTTAGACAGCTGCCGAAATATGACCACATAACCGTTCCGCTTAAATAGAAAATAAAGGTAGGCACTCCATCAGCACCCAGTCCTGCTACATTACCGAATATGACCGAGAAGACTATGGTGGTAAGAAGGGGTTGAATTATAGCCCAAGCGGGCCCCAATACAGTTTGTTTGTATTGAGCCACAAAATTTCTTCTCACAAAAAGAAAAATGAGATCTCTGTATCTCAAAAGTTCTTTAAAATGAAAGTCCAAAGGGTTATATTTGGATTCTATTACTACATCAAACTTTTTTTCAGCCATTGTTTATCCCTGTTTTTTAGTTTTTTCCATCCGTTTTTTTCGGGAAGAGTTAGATATGAACCTATAATTTCATCATATTCTTCGGGTTTATAAGAAAGAAACCCGTTTGAAGGATAAAAAGTAAACTCTCCCACATATATTCTCCCTTCCACATTAAACATATCAACTCGGACAAAGGGTATATCTTTTGCAAGTTCTTCCGCAAGAGATATCATCTCCTCGAAATTTTCAGGTTTTGATATGTTTTTATTAGTTGTGCGACATTTATAAAGTTTTATGGGCATACGATTAAAATCTCTGTCAAAAAAGGTCATTTTACCGTTTTTTCCGTCAGTGGAGTCAGTAAAGACATATAGGTATTTTACTTTTCCGTTAAAACAAAAGAACTTATAATCCAAAAACTCGTGAATACCGTCTCCTAAGAGTTCTTCGGCAAAAACACATCTTTTTATATTTTTATAACCCCACTCACGAGTTTTATAATATTTTGAGATACGGAGTTTTTCATAAATCTGTCGCTTTATAGCTTCAAAGTCCGCACTATCTTTGTCAAGGACAAAAATAGGGTGGTTGTCGTGATTGGTTTTAAGAACAAAAGACTTTGGAAGGGAGGAAAAATCTATATCTTCAAACTTTTTCCAAACTCCCAAGAGAGGCACGCTGTAATCTTTCCCTGTGACTTTCTCTATATAAAATCTGTTTCTGTATTTGTCTGACATAAGAACGAATAAAGGGTCTCTGTAATAAAGCTTCATCCATTGGTTTTTTTCTGCAATAGTTTTAGGATGAGTAATGTTTAATACTTTTCCATAATGTTCTTTATAATATTTTGGAATATAGATTTTGTCAGGGATATAACCTTTATTCTTAATATAGTTTTTTATAAAATATTTCTTTTTTTCTTTAATAGTTTTTTTTACTGCTTTTAATGTGTTAATTATGTTCATTTTTATATGTTAGGCTTATTTAATAGGCCTTTTTTAAGTTTTTAATAAGGTCAAAATTTACTGTATATGCATTAAATACGTAAAGTTTCTTTTATCCATTTGTTATCCCTTTTTAATTTTTTCCACCCGTTTTTTTCCGGCAACTCAAACCAAGAGCCTATCATTTCCTGTGCTTCTCTGGGCTCGTATAAAGGTATGCCGGCTCCGGGGTAGAAAGTCAATTCTCCTATGTATATTTTTCCTTCCACATTAAACATATCTACTCGCACAAAGGGAATATCTTTTGAGAGTTGTTTTGCCAAAGACACCATTTCCTCAAAGTTTTTCGGCATTTCTATGGGTTTATCCCCTACATTTATTATTCTGTGTTTTATGGGAAGTCTGTTGAAATTCATATCAAAAAAGTTGATTTTTCCGTGTTTACCGTCGGTAGATTCGGTAAAAACATCAAAATATTTCACTTCACCTTTAAAGCAGAAAAATTTGTAATCCAAAAGCTCGGTTTTTCCGTCTCCAAGAAGTTCTTCCGCAATGATGCATCTTTTAATGTTTTTGTAAACCCATTCTCTGCTTGATAAATATTTGGAAATGTTGAGTTTAACATAAAGCCTGTGCCTTATATCCTCAAGATCCACCAGGTTTTTGTCAAGAACAATAAAGGGGTGGCTGTCATGATTGGTTTTGAGAACAAATTTATCGGGTAAAGTGTTAAAATCAATGTCTTCCGCTTTTCTCCAGACTCCGAGAAGAGGAACGCTGTAGTCTTTTCCCGTAACTTTTTTAATGTAAAGTCTGTTTCTGTATTTGTCAGCCATAAGAGTAAACAAAGGATCTCTGTAATAAAGTTTATACCATTGCAATTTTTCACAGAAAAGAGTGGGATTTTTGAGATTTATCTTTTTACCGTATTTTTCTTTATAAATAATGGGAAGATAGTATTTATCGGGAATATAGCCTTTGTTTTTTAGATAATTCTTTTTGAAATATTTATTTTTTTCTCTTATGACTTTTTTTAAAGATTTTAATTTGTTAATCATATTCTGTGTTATATTTAAATTTTTTTCTGATATTAAAAACGTAAAGCTTTCTTTATCCACCGGTTATCTCTGTTTAATTGTTTCCACCCGTTTTTTTTCGGCAGGGTAAGCCAAGAGCCAATAATATCTTCATATTCGGGAGGATCGTAAGAGAGAAGACCGTTAGAAGGATAAAAAGTAAACTCTCCCACATATATTTTCCCTTCCACATTAAACATATCCACTCGCACAAAGGGAATATTTTGAGATAACTGCTCCGCAAGAGATACCATTTCCTCATAATTATCCGGCTTAGGAATTTCTTTGTCGCTTGGGGGATATTTATTGTGCTTAAAAGGCATGGGGTTGAAATCTTTATCAAAGAAATTCATTTTGCCGTGTTTTCCGTCTATGGAGTCTGAAAAAATATAGATATACTTTACTTCTCCGTTAAAACAGAAAAATTTATAATCCAAAAGCTCGTGAACACCGTCCCCCAAAAGCTCCTCGGCAAAGATACATCTCTTTATGTTTTTATAAGACCACTCTCGACCTGAAACATACTTGGATGTATGAAGTTTTTCAAATAAAATCTCTTTTATTTTTTGGAGATCTGTGTTTTTTTTGTCAAGGATAAGTATGGGAATGTCATCGTGATTGGTTTTAAGGACAAATTTATCAGGAAGAGCGTCAAAATCTATTTGTCCCACTCTTTTCCATTTTCCCAACACCGGCACACTGTAATCCTTTCCTGTCACTTTTTCTACATAAAATTTGTTTCTGTATTTATCCGCCAACAAGACAAAGAGAGGATCCCTGTAATATAGCTTCATCCAATGAAGTTTTTCGGCAATGGTTTTGGGATTGTTTAAATCCAAATCCTTTCCCATTTTCTCTTTATAATATATTGGAATATATTTACTGTCCGGCATATAGCCTTTTTTCTTTATGTAATATTTTTTAAAAAATTTAAAATGCAGACGTCCGAACTTTAATCCTGTTCTCAGTCCCTTCCATAGTCCCATGACTTATCCTTATTTAATTTTATCTTCTTTTAAAAACGAAATTTATGAAATAAATTTCTAAGAATTTATTGTGCATTGTGCATTGTGCATTTTTAAAAAGATCAACTCAAACTTATTTTAAACTTATAACCGAGAGACAACCTATCTGCTCAAAGTATCTAAATACCATTCAAGGTCAATTTCTTTTTTCTTTTTCCACATAAAGGGCAGTTTTAACCAAGAGCCTATAATCTCGTCATATTCTTTCGGTTCAAAGTTTACATAGCCTCCCGTAGGATAGAAAGTAAACTCTCCCACATAGATTTTTCCCTTCACATTAAACATATCCACCCGAACGAAGGGAATATCTTTAGATAATTGTTCCGCAAGAGCTACCATTTCATCAAAGTTTTCCGGCTTGGGAATGGGATTTTCGTTTTTTGGATAATGCCAATGGTTAAAAGGGGCTTCCTCAAAATCTCTGTCATAAAAATTCATTTTACCGTGTTTTCCGTCTGTGGAATCGGAAAAGATATATAAAAACTTAACTTCTCCGTCAAAGCAGAAAAATTTGTAGTCCAATAAGGGTGTCTTTCCGTCCCCTAAAAGCTCTTCGGCATAGATACATCTTTTAATATTTTTGTAAGCCCATTCTCTGGCAACAGCATAAAAAGAAGTGTTGAGCTTTACATAGAGATCGTGTCTGATTTTTTGGTAGTTTTCTCTTTCTTTGTCAAGTATTAAGATAGGCTTGTCGTCATGGTTGGTTTTGAGAACAAATTCATTGGGCAAATTGTTAAAATCAATGTCCTCAGGCCTGTCCCATTTGCCTAAAAGGGGAACGCTGTAATCCTTACCGGTTATTTTTTCCACATAAAATCTGTTTCTGTATTTGTCAGCCATTATGGTGAAAAGGGGACGTCTGTAATAAAGCTTCATCCATTGTAATTTTTCGGAAAAGGTTTTAGGATTTATGAGATTTAACTTTTTCCCTGTCTTTTCCATATATAGTTTTTTGAGCATTATTCTGTCAGGGATATACATTTTTCTTTTGATATAATATTTATATCTAAATCTAATCTCTTCCCTAAAACTTTTTTTAAAACTGTCTTTATCCATTTTTCACTCTATATAAAAATTTGTCAACCTTGGTGGTGGGTCGCACCACGATTTTGATTTTTAATTTTTGATTATTGATTTTAATTTAGTGATTATCAATGAACCCCCTTTAGCCCATTCCCAAAAAGTTTCGCTTTTTTATCAATGAACCCCCTAAAAATTCTGTCCCCCTAAGCGAAGCTTGGGGGGTGGCAGTCCGAAGGACTGACGGGGGGATGGAATTAGGAGCGAAGCGA
>JAFSVJ010000049.1 GCA_017445025.1 Abditibacteriota bacterium
GATGCCATAGTATTTTTGGATAACACTCTCTATTCCGCCTGTCAAACTCTTTTTCCTACATATAACATCTTAAAAAACACAAAAATCATAACTCACTCCAACAACGACGAACAGTTCCCGGAAAACTATGATATTTGCAGACTGGCATATAATATTGAAGATTATATATCTACCACCACAAAACTGTTAAAGGACCTATTGTTAAAGAAACAACCCACCAAAACCACATACACCATTGATTTTACCATAATAGGAGAAGATAATTTAAAAAGAAAATAGTGGTAGGTTGCATTGCCTATGTTAGCGGGCTCTAAAATTTAAGGTTGTCTATGGTTAATTGACTTCACCCTCTTTCTCATCCCAAAAAGTGTCGTAAACTCCACTTTTAGGGAACCCTGAGAATTGAACTGAAAATTGCATCCACAATTTTCAGTTCAAAGAGGGGGGACCACAAGGCGATAGCCATTGTGGAACGGATTGTATTTTTGATTTGCATGGAACTGCAAATCAAAAAGATAGGGTTTTGTAACTACTAATACTCTGTTGACTATTGCAAATTTCCTTTCAAGGACCCACTCCCAAAAAATTTCGCTTTTATATCAATGAACCCTTGGGACGTTTTTAGCAAGAGCCGAAAATCTACGATTTTCAGGTGTCCGACGGCAAAAATCTTTATCACTAAAGATTTTTGACTAAAAGCTACGAGGAAAATAGTTGATTTTCCAGTTGTGGTAAACTATAATATAACGTGTTCTATAATTAATGAAGAAGGTCTTGCATAGTCAATAAAACATAAAAATTAATATTTCTTTTTTAATTTGAAAAAAAACCTATATTTATGATATAATAAATTAGATAATAAATAAAATTAACATAGAGGATTTAATGAAAAGAGCTAAAAGATTAGAATCAATACCACCATATCTGTTTGGTGAAATTTCAAGAATGAAGGCTAAAGCCATTAGTGAAGGTAAAAACTTAATAGACTTAGGAATAGGAGATCCGGATCTTCCCACACCCAAACCTATTATTGACAAAATGGCTGAGCTTATATATGACCCCCTATTCCATCGATATGACGAAACCGAAACAGGATGGGTGGATTTCATAGCATCAGTAAAGAGATATTATAAAAAAAGATTTAATGTTGAACTAAATGACAACGAAGCTATGCTTCTCATTGGATCTAAAGATGGACTTGCTCACTTTGTTTGGGCAATGGTTGACCCTGGGGATGTGGTTCTCTGTCCTAACCCGGGTTATACTGTTGTTAAGGTAAACTCTATGATGGCAGGTGCCGAAATCGTTGACATGCCTCTTCTTGAGGAAAACGGATTTTTGCCGGATTTTGAGAAAATTCCCTTTGATAAAGCTGAAAAAGCAAAGGTAATGTATCTTAACTACCCCAATAACCCTACGGGAGCTGTTTGTGATTTGGACTTTTACCAAAGAGCTGTTGACTTTGCTAACAAATATGATATAGCTATTATAAGTGATATTGCTTATGCAGATGTGACTTATGACGGATATGTTGCTCCCTCCATGCTTCAAGCAGAAGGAGCCATGAATTGTGTAATTGAGCTTCACTCTCTTTCAAAAACCTATAATATGACCGGTTGGAGATGTGGATTTGCCTGTGGTAATGAATATTTAATATCTGCCCTAAACAAGTTTAAATCCAACTGTGACAGTCGTCAGTTCCCCGCCATAGATATGGCTTCCGCCTACGCTCTTGACAATGTTAAAAACGATGAAACATTAGCTGTATACAAAGAGAGAAGAGATATTCTTGTTAACGGACTTCGTGAACTGGGTTGGAACGTTCCCTGTCCAAAAGGCTCTCTCTATGTTTGGGCTCGTGTTCCGGAAGGCTACACCTCAGCCGAATTTACAAAAAAACTTCTAAACGAAGCGGGAGTTTTGGTTATTCCCGGTAACGGTTATGGTAATTATGGTGAAGGTTATGTTCGAATGTCCTTAACCGTATCCGGAGACGTTCACGGATCCTTAATAAAAGAATTCGTAAAAAGAATTAAGGATAGCGGAATCAAATTTTAAATATAGATTATTGGTTAATTTTCATATTCTTGATTATATTGTGAGAAATTTATGCTAAGATTTGATAAAATTCTATGGGAAGAAATAATAAAACTTATTTCTTTTGGCACCACAGAAGAATGGGCGTCAGAAATGAATATGGAAGACATTACAGATGAGGAGCTTAGACTTATAGCTCGAGATGTTCTCGACCCTAACAAGCTCCCTCATTCCGGTGATGATATTTTTGATATTTGGAATACCTATGTGGAAGGTGTTTTGCCTACAAAATTCTTAGACGCAGTGGAAGAAAAAATAGACGAAGACAGAGCTTGTGATATAGAAGACTACTTTTTCTATATTCAAAAAAGAAGTATCTATTCTAATCTATTTAACTTTTGGATATATGTCTTTTCTGAGTATCTTTCCAAAAATGATATTATAATCATAAATGAAGATTTTACCGATAAAGTCAAAAATTATATCAAATATGTGGATGATTTAACTGATAAAGTCAATAATTTTGAAATCAAAGACGACTGGGATTTATTAATAGACTCTCTCTATGTTCCTACCTTTGAGGAAGAAGAAACTGAGCAAGATATTACTTATTCTTATATTAAAGAGCTTATAAATAAATTTACCTTTATTGATATTTCTTATGAATTTTGGCAAGAGATAAACGAAGAGAACATTGTTGACTTTGAAGAATTGAAGCAATGGGCTACAGATAATTTTGGCGAAGAAGTTGAACCCATAGTTCCTGTTATAGAAGAAACTTCTGAAGAAGATGAGGAAGACGATGAGTAAATTTGCCGATGGCAAATTTAAAAATGCTCAATGCTCAATACTCAATTCTCAATTAAATCCCCCGATTTTGCGTTGCAAAATCACCCCCTTTTAAAAAGGGGGTAGTCCCCCCGTCATTCACTTCTTGAATGCCACCCCCCATTTTTCTTGCGAAAAATAGGGGGGCACATTTAGCGGGTGCAAAAATTTTAAAAGGATATTTATAATGAGTAGATATCGCAGTATCATAGGCTCAAATGAAACCGTTCCTGTTCAAATAAATATTTCTGACGAAATTAAAAACGGAATCAAAGCCTTTTCCACAAGCGACACATCAAGAGAACTTGGTGGCGTCTTAGTTGGAAAGGTCTTTGAAAACGATGCTAACAATTGGACAGTAATAGTTGAAAATTACATAATCGCTCAGCACACAAACGCTCATCTTTCAAGTGTGACCTTCACTGCCGAAACTTGGGCTCAAATTAATAATGAAATGGATACCACCTATCCGGATAGTAAAATTGTGGGTTGGTTCCATACTCACCCCGGCTTTGGTATTTTCCTTTCCAATATGGATATTTTTATTCAAGATAATTTCTTCAACATTCCTTGGCAAATAGCTTATGTTGTAGACCCATGTCATAAAACTGACGGTTTCTTTGTTTGGAAAGCCGGTGAGATAATAAAAATCAGTGAAGATTCATTTCGAGATATTCCAAAGGTTCCGGAAACACAAAATATTGAATCTCCGGAAGAAGCCGTGACAGAAGCCTTACCGGCTGATATATCTAATGAAAATGTTTCCAAAGGAGATATAAGTGATGTCTCCTTACATGAGCCTACAATGTTTCAAAAATTGGAAAACAACCCAATTAACAGAATTATGGGAAAGTTTTCTCAGGTCATATCATTTATATTGATTGTGCTTTTCTTGGGTCTTATTGTCCTTATAGGATATAAATATTTAATTAAAAATGATAGTTCTTCGGAGACTGTTACAAACAAAATACAATCGATAAGAGATTTTATTACCGGTAACACTATCAAGAAAAATATAGAAGAATAAAAAAAGGAGTGGGAAAATATCCCACTCTTTTATTTTCACCTTTAATTCAAGATGTGAACTTGGACTTTTTTTCGTCCCCATTTACGGCACTCTTTAACAGTATTCATCACAAGATCAATTCTGTTTCCCTTGATAGCTCCGCCTGTGTCGGCTGCCACAGCATATCCATAACCTTCAACGTATAACTTAGTTCCTAAAGGTATAACCTTTGGATCTACAGCTACGACACCACGTACCGCTCGTGTGCCTGTTGCAGTCTTGGAATGTCTAAATGATTCCGCCGCATAAGCTGTTGAAACCATTGTTATGGTTTTCTTTGTGTTTCTAATAGACTGTCCTCTTGAAGTTGTCTTTCCTCTACTTTTAATAGGAGTTGAAACAGCTACCTTAGGACCACAAGAAACCTTACAAGGGATTGCCTGTTTAGTAATTAAGGAATTCAAAGCAACGCTTTTAATTTCTTTTCCGTCAATGTAAGTCACCTTATATGTGACTTTCTTTTCACCTAATTGACCTGCTTGTAGGATTACTCCTCCGGCAGCCTCTGAAGCAATATGAATTGTTTCAAAGGGTATGGCTTCAACCTTGGTTACTTCTTTAATGTCAACTTGTTTGATGACAATGGTCATATTTCCGTATACCTTTGTGTTAACCGGATGACTTATTTTATCATTATCATCAATGAGTATATTCATTTCGGTCAGTAAGTCTCCTACTGTGGAGACCTTGGTTGATACTGACTTAACCGCACCGCCGTAAATAACGGTGACTGTTTTTGAATCTGATTGACTTGCCTCTACTACATTTCCGTTACCTACCATAACTAAAACAGCCAAAAGAGCTGCTATAAACAGGAAGGCACGTGTTTTTTGCTTTAGCAAATAACCTCCTTCACAGTTTTCAATACTAAGTCAGGGACGTATTGAATAACTGCTGATGTTTGACTTTATTTACCCCTTAATATTTCGGTCCAATGCAATTGTGACCTTTAAAGAATGTTTGACAATTGAATTTTTATTATTCAATTACATTACAGTAAAAACCACTTTTACACCCAAAATATTAATCGGTATTAGGGTTTGACATCATTTATATTATATCACTTTTGGCAATTTTTGTCAAATTTTTTAGAAAAAATTAGGGTTCTATCATAAATTTGCAAATTCTATGCAAATCTATTCCTGACCACCCACCACAATCCAAATCCCTAAAAGTTTCGCTATTCGCTCAACTTTTTGGGAACCCTTGGATGAAAGGAATTTGCGGTTGTAAATTCAGTTCAAAGAGGGTGAATCTAACGACTGAGCTTTTTTTGCCGCAACAAAGCCTTTATCTCGCAAAGCGTGGGAATGCAAAAGAGGAGATTGGTCGGACCCCATAATATAATTATTTGAATTAATACTTTGTTTTATGATATAATAATTATGATGAAAGATGACAAATATAAAATTATAAAATGGTCAATTTTAACAATTTTGGCTATATATCTCTTCTCCGGGACTGTTTTTGAAATGGTATACATTACGGATTTAATGAGACCAATCCCTTGGATATGGCTAAAAATAATTTTGTTTATTTTAGACTTTTTATTTTGTATCGGCTTTGATTTGTTTGTGTTATATAAAATATATAAATTTATTTTTAATGATAAATTTTATTAGGTTATTTTATGAAAAACAAGGAATATAAAAGAAATTTTATTATTTTAACAATAATCTCAATACTAATTATTTTTGGGTTTAACGGAAGCATCACCACCTTAGGACTGGATGAAGCTATGTATATGACCACTTCTTTTGAAATGGTATCTAATCATAACTACATCTCCCCTACTTATAACTCAGAACCCTTCTATGACAAACCACCTTTGGTGTATTGGCTTCAAGCCGGGGTTTATGATTTGTTTCACAATATTATTGATTCAAAGTTGTGGTTATTCCGTCTCCCTATCAGCATAATTTTTCTATTATTTATTTGGTTTTTGGTATATTTTGGAAAAAAACTGTTTGGAAAAAAATCCGCCATAGCCGCAGGTTTTGTCTTTCTCCTTTGTCCTTTAAGTGTAGCCTTGGGAAAAATGGCCATTATGGACATGGTTTTGAGTTTTTTTATATTTCTAAGCCTTATAACTTTTTTACTTACCTATTTAAAGAAAATCAATAATAATTATATCATACTTTCGTGGATATTTATGGCTTTGGCATTTTTAACCAAAGGACCTGTGGGACTTATTTGTGTAGGCCTAACTGTATTGGTTTTCTTAATAATTAAGAAGAAAATTAAGTTTTTGTTTAGTTTGCCAAACCTCATAGGTTTATTATTATTCATCGGAATAGTTGCTCCTTGGTTTATTAAAATGCAAAGCATTTCCGGTGGGACTTTCTTTTATGAATTTTTCATTCATCAAAACATTCAAAGAGCTGCGGGTATGGACTTTGGCCACAACTACCCTATTTATTCCTATATAATTATTATTGCATTGGGTATGCTTCCTTGGTCATTTTATTTAATTCCAAGCATTCTTAAATTTAGATTAAACCATCCGGATCACGTAGCGGAAACCTTTTTGTCTTTATGGATTATATCTCTCTTTATATTCTTTTCTTTACTTATAGGAAAGCTTCCGGGTTATATTTTTCCTATATTTGCTCCCTCAGCTTTATTGATAGGAAAATTTTTTGGAGAGTTTAAGTTATCAAAAGGCATCAAATACTTTGCTATAGGTTCATGTCTGTTTTCTCTCATCTTAGGTCTTGTATTTGCGGTAGTTCTATTCACTCTTAAATATCAAACCATATATGCCAAAATATCTATGATTATTAGCGGTTTATTCATGATAGTTTTTGGAGTATATGCTCTTATAAAGGTATTTAAAGGTAAAAATCCCTTTGATTTATACAAATACCAAATGACAGGTTTTTTAATATTTCTTGTTATAGGACTTTATTTAATAACCAACAATTCCTTAAACACTCTTGACGAAATAGACCATGGTTATGATTTAGGCACCGGTGCCTATAGAATTTCAAAAGAATTTAATATTAAAAGTCTTCCAAAACATATAGAAATATACGCAGTGGATTTAGACCCCTTGTGGGTATCTTATCCTCTTAATTTTGAAAGAAAGGTCAATTTTATCAAAAAAAACGAAAAAATAAATCTTTCTGACAAATATTTAATCATAGGAAAGGATCAATTGCCGAAAGATACCCCGGGTGAAGTGATTGATAATCATCCTAACTTTACCGGCAAAAAACACAAATATGTATTTATAAAGAATTATTAAGGACTAAACTATGGATATAGATCAATATTATGGAGCTATTATAGGTTCTGCTTGCGGTGACACATTAGGTCGAGCTACAGAATTTATGAGAAAAGGAGATATACTTCGATTTTACGGTGAACAGGTGACGGAATATCAACCTGACAGGCTTAGTGTTTTTCAATATGGTGAATATACAGATGACACATACTTGATGCTCTGTATTGCTAATTCACTTATTGATAATGAATGTGTTAATATTTATGATCTTAGTAATAGATTTCAGCATTGGCTTAGAACCAACGGTAAAGACTGTGGCAACATGACATATGATGCCATTTCTTTAATGATGGAAGGTTTTGATCCAATTGACAGTGGACGTCACGCTTGGGAAAAGACCGGAAAAGAATCTGCCGGAAACGGGGGACTTATGCGAAATACTTCTATTCCCCTATTTTATGCCAATAATTTTGAAGGAATGTTGGAAGCCAGCGAGTTTTGCTGTAAAATAACCCACTTTGACAACAGATGTATTCTCTCATGTTTGGCTCATTCAATAGCTATGTATGCTATTTTACATGGTTATAAGGTTTTTGATTATATGTGGGCTCATTGTGGAGAGAGGGATGATGAATTTGACGACTTATTGTTTGAAGCAAGAGATTGCAAAATAAAAGACTTTTCTTTGGACGGATATGATATGGGCTATACTTATCTATCTCTTAAAGTGGCACTTTGCGCAGTGCTAAACTATGACAATTTTAAGGATCCTATTATTGAGATAGTTAATCAAGGGGGAGATGCTGACACCAATGCCTGTATTGCGGGAGGCTTGTTAGGTGCCAAATATGGCCTTAAATCTATACCAAAATCCTGGCAAGATGAACTATTGGGCTTTTCCGATTTATATAATGTTGCAGAAAAGATATATAATATTGCAAATAATTAATAATTGTGCTGATAAAAAATAACTTTTTTTATAAATAGGACATTTTATGAAATATCTATATATATTCTCAATTTTAATAATTTCACTTCCCGGTTATTCTAATTCCATTGACGATTTCTGTTCTCTATGTGAGAAGGGAGATACAAAAAAAATGGAAGAGAATATATCATCAATTGATATTAACGAACAAAATTCTAACGGTATACCTCCTTTGATTTATGCTGTTAACTCAAATAAAATTCAAGCTGTTAATTTATTAATTAATCACGGTGCAAATTTAAATATTAAAGACTCCTCCGGCTCTACTCCACTCCTAAACGCCATAGCCAATTATAATTATGAAATAACAGAGCTTTGGGTTAATGAGGGTGCGGATGTGAATATATCTGACAGATATAATGTATCACCTCTATTTCACTGCGTTCAAAACAGTAGCGATATTATCTATTTTAATGATTATTTGTTTAAAGATGATAAAGAGTCTAAAAAATTCAAACCCACAAAAGCCGAAGAGGAAGATTATAATAATAAATTAAAGATTATAGGATTATTAATAGATAAAGGTGCTGATATTAACGCAGAAACTGATGAAGGTATATCACCTGTGATGCAATCCATATTAGATAATAATCTTCTTGTGTTTGATTTGTTTGTAAAGAAAGGTTTTGATATAAACTCATTTATAGGTAAAAACCAAACCACACCCTTAAATTTATGTATAATTAACAAAAATACTCTGTTTATTGATTATTTACTTAACCAAGGGGCAGATATCAACAAACCTGATAAAGATGGTTTCTTGCCTATATATTCTGCTATTATAAGTGATAATTTAAGACTGGTAAAAGACTTAATCGGCAAAGGTGTGGATGTAAACGCCATCATTAATAATGACAAAGATACACCTATAGGGGAAGCCTGTAAATTAAACAGAGAAAATATAGTTAATTACCTTATTGAAGTCGGAGCAGATTTAAATGCTAAGGACAATTATGGTTTCACTGCCGTTCATGATGCAGTCCTCTATCCCAAAATTTTGAAAAAGTTGATTGAAAAAGGAGCAGACATTAACCAAAAGGATTTTGAAGGTGAAACACCACTTCATTTGGCAGTTAAATATAACAAGCCCGAATCTGCGGAAATCCTTGTAGATGCCGGTGCTGTCTTATCTTTGAATATAGATAACCAAACTCCCACAGATTTAATTAAGGAAAATAAGGATAAATTTACCGAAATTCTGTCAAAAGCACAGCGAGAAGATATTATATCTAAGGAATTTGAATGCATTTCTAAAGGAAATTTAGAGGAAGTTAAAAATAATTTAGATACAATTTCAAAAATTCTTGACGAAGACAATAACAACGCTCTTTACTATGCTATTGTTTATAATCAAAAAGATATATTTGATTTATTGATAGATATATCGGATGTGAATAACCAAAATCACGCAGGTATTACTCCTCTATATGAAGCTGCTCGAGTGGGGAATGTTTATTTTGCTGAAAAACTTTTGGAGAAAGGAGCTTTAATAGAACTTGATAATATCCAAAAAGAAAGTCCTTTTATGATAGGAGCTGTCGCCGGTAATTTGGATATGGTTAAATTTTTGTCCGACAAGGGAGCTGAGATAAACACCAAGGATATAAACGGAGCAAACACAATTTCTTTGGCTTTTCTCTATTCAAATAAGGATACCATAGATTATTTATTAACTCTTCCCGTGGATTTGAATTCTCAAGATAATGATGGAAACACACCTTGCCACTATTTAATGAGAAGACAAGTAATTGAAGATATAGAACCCATATTATCTAAATATATAGAACTTGGTGGTGATATAAATAAAACAAACCTTTCAAAACAGACCCCTTTACATTTAGCCTGTGCTCAAAATCTTCCTATAAGCATTCTAAAATTATTGGTAAACTATAACAATATTAACAAAAAGGATAGTATGTATACTCCTTTAGGTTATGCTATAATCAGAGGAAATTATGATAACGTAAAATATTTAATGGATGCCGGTGCAACTCTTGATAAATTGGGCCTTTTCCTATTCTATGCCTTAAACAAAAACTATAATGAAAAGCTTTTTAAATTTATATCAGAAAATGTCAAAGATACAAATATTATTCGCCCACAGGGGACCCTTTTAAATATTGCCATAAACAATGACAATGTGTCTGCGGTTAAAATTTTGCTTGAGAAGGGAGCGGATGTAAATCTTAAAGGCACATCTTATCCTTTGATTTCCGCATTAATAAAAGGAAATAAAGAAATACTTAATCTCATTTTGGAAAAGAATCCAAATCCAAATATTGAATATGTAGGTGGCCTTACCCCCTTAATGTTTGCCTCAAAATATGATGATTATGCCACAGTGAAGAAATTGATTGATTTGGGGGCAGATGCCACAAAATCTTCAAATCAAGGCTTTAATGCTTTGCATTTGGCTATTTTTAATCAAACAGAGGATAAGGAAAAAATAATCAATCTACTATTAGAAAAAGGTATTGATATAAATGCAAAATCCTCTTTGGGCTTAACCCCTATTCATGTTGCCATGGGTATGGGTGATTTTGAGACAACCAAAATACTAAAAGATAAAGGGGCAACCATAGAGCCTACAAAAATGCAGGTAGACGCTTTGGAAGTAGCACGTGACCGAGGCTACGAAGAAATTCTGACACTTTTCGGAAAGACCTTACCACCTCTAAAAGAAGGGGAAAAGTTTGACAGTTGTGATTATAAACTGAAAATAGTTAAGGTCACCAAGGAATTATATGAAGAAATTAAACCTCTTCTTGAAGAATATTTGGTGTGTGGAAATTACAAAACCCAATATGATAACGGAACTGTTATGATTGAATTAAAATCTCCTTACGTAATCGGAGAGCTAACACAGATTTTCACAAAGATAGAAAACAGACAACTGAAATTAAAACGCATTACAGACCCGGACAAATCCATAGACCTAACCTGTGAAATTATATTCAAATAAATAAAGGAGCCAAAAGGCTCCTTTTTATTAAAGCAGAAAGCAATTTTAAAATTGCAACGCAAATTTAATTCAATGAACCCCCTTTAGCCCATTCCCAAAAAGTTTCGCTTTTTTATCAATGAACCCCCTAAAAATTCTGTCCCCCTAAGCGAAGCTTGGGGGGTGGCAGTCCGAAGGACTGACGGGGGGATGGAATTAGGAGCGAAGCGA
>JAFSVJ010000050.1 GCA_017445025.1 Abditibacteriota bacterium
AGATCTATGTTTTGACAAAAGAAGAAGGTGGACGTCACACTCCATTCTTCACAGGTTACAGACCTCAGTTCTACTTTAGAACCACTGACATTACAGGAAAGCTTGACCTTCCTGATGGTGTAGAAATGGTTATGCCCGGTGACCACATCACAATCACAGCCGAACTTATCCACTCCATAGCTATGGAAGAAGGACTTCAGTTCGCTATCCGTGAAGGTGGTAGAACCGTAGGTGCCGGTAGAGTTACCAAGATAATCGAATAATACTATATAAAAAAAAGAGAGTGCGAAAGCACTCTTTTTTTTATCCTATATCCATATCCAATAGGTCTTTACAAAACTTGACATATTCTTTGAAATCATGGTTTATAATTTTATCTTCGTCAATATGATATATACCCTTTCCGGCATAACCTTTTTCAATGAATTTTGTTATTATTTTTATTGCAAAAGTATTTGAAAAAGGGTCTTCTACATCCGGGTGTGTTTTCTTTAACATATCTACCAAATCATTTTTGGAATGATGACTTTCAATTGATATATTTTCCATTACTGCTTTTAGGGATTGAATATATTTGAGAGTGTGGGATGTAAATAAACAGAAATCTTCAACAGAGGGCAAAAAAACCCTTTTTTCAAAATCAGTTTTTATGATAGAAACCATTTTATCATGGTTTTCCGAATTTTCCTTTGATATATTATATAAACCAAAAAAAATATGGTCTTCTTTAATCTCATATCTTAAATTTTCCGGTAAATAAACAACATTTTTGGTTTTTAGTAAATCCCAGACGTAGGATTTTCGAAAATTCTTTGCCAATAAGTTTGTCAAAAAATCTAATGTGTCCTTTGATATTTTACATTCATTTAAGGGATATTTTTCAAAATATCTCAAAATGTCATAATCGTGAGAATCACACATTTTATATTTAAGATCTTTTGTTTTGGGACCATATTGTATGGAACTTATAGGAAAGTTACGAGAGTAAAAGTCAACCAAAAACACAGAATTTGTATCCATAATATCACCTATAAATCTCTGTCATAAACAGAAGCCCTTTCTGCGTTAGCATAGTTAATTAAGTAGTTTCTCAGTAGCAAGTAGGAGGGTTTTGGAATAACTTTCCCTAAATTGACAAAATCATTGTGAGTGGAAGCCATTAGGACAGTAAATATCATCTCTTGGGGGACTCCATAGTCAAGTAAAGTCTCCTTATTGAGATGCTCAAACAAATACTTTCTCTCCTTGGGACAAACATTCTCGGGAATGAAATACTTGTATTCGTAAGATGTATCTTGAATTTTTTCTGCCAAAGGCTTTTCCTGCTCTATGGCACTTAATCGGAAGGGCATTAACTCCTCTTCATCAAAATTAAAATAATGACTTTCAGCCCAATCATAAGCCGTGTCGTGGTTGTCAACCCACAAAAACACATACAAATAGTCCTTTTTTCGCCTGTATAGAACGATTCTGTAGCTTTTGTTGACTCTTAATGAGTAGAAACCCTTTTCTGTGTCTAATTTCTCAAAATTAAGGCCATTTTGTTCTATCCCCAATTCTTTAGATCGGGCAAAGGCGTTTAAAGCCTTTATGGTAGCTTTGGTAACAAACTTGCTCTGCTTGTTTAATTGTGTCATAAATTCTTCTGTTGCGTAATAATTGTTTTTCATATTTTTCTCCTTTTAGGTTTCTTGTTTTTTTTGAAACCTTTCCAATTATATTATACCACAAGAATCTACTTTAAAAATAAGAATAAAAGCCCATTTTTGAAAAAATAAAATTTATGTCGCACTTTTTAGCCAAAATACAAAAAAGGAGCCTTTCGGCTCCTAAATTATCACTGTTATTAATCTAAAAAAATAACTCTGTCCTCTTTTCTTTTTGGAGGTTCGGGCAAGGCTGTATCGGCATATCCTAAGGCACAATGGCCTACGCCTTCAAATTCTCCTTCCACTCCCAAATTCTTTAGGAAAAGCTTCCAATAATCTTGTTCAAACTCTTCTTTGGCTCTGTGAATCCATATACTGCCTAAGCCTAAACTGTGAGCTGCCAACATTAAATTACCCATTACAAGGCTTCCGTCATAAATACCTGTAAAACAGTTTTTGTCATAAAGAACTATGAGTATAACGGGAGCACCATAGAATGGGTCAAAGCCTTCCGGCCAGCCACCGATTATTCTGTTGTCATCAGAAAGTTTATCTCTTATATCTTTATTTGTAATAGCTATTATTTTTGTGGCTTGCTTTCCCATACCGCTGGCAGCGTAAAGTCCTGCCTCAATAATCATATCTATATCTTCTCTGTTAGGCATATCAGGTTTGAATTTCCTAACACTTCTTCTCTCTTTAATTGCTTTTAAAACTTCGTTCATAACTAACTCCTATTTTTATAAAATAAGGAGCCTGAAGACTCCTTTTAGATTGCTTATCTTGTTTGAACTATGTCAAAGTCACAGGTGACTGTTTCTTGTTCCGTTCCCTTGTTAACTGTAATGGGGATTTTGAAGTGTCCTATGGCACCAAGAGGAGGGGTTAATCTGAAGATTAAGTCCACATACTTGTTATATCCGATAACTTTAAACTTGTTGTGGTTGTTTCCTTCTATTTCCCAACCTTCGGGAACAACTACACTGGCATAACCTGTGGTTGCTCTCTTATCTGTATAGGACAAGATTCTAACACCGATACGAATAACTTTGTCGTTGGTGTAGTATACTTCTTTAGGTAAATAGGGCATAGACTTGGATGGGTTGATGATTTCAAAGGATCTCAACACACCACCCACTTTCATTTGGTCTGTGTAAATTTCACAACCTAAGGCTTTTGCACCTAAGGGTGTGTCGGGGAGAACTTTGGTGTGGTATTCTCTTTCAAAAGTCTTTCCCGGTCTAATCTCTCCCACTTTAATTTTGTAGGAGCTGACTATATCTTCACTTAATCCTTCACCAGCCATAATCAATTCTTTAATAACAATAGGTTCAGAACCGTGGTTTTTAATCTTAACCTTACCGTCAATGGTTTCACTGGCAACAGCCTTTTCTCTTGTTAAGTAGAAATCAAGGGTTAGGGGAGCGAGAGCGAAGGATTTGTGGTTAACCAAATTACAACCAATGGTGTTATCTGTAATATCTTTGGGGTTAAATGTGTTCCAATCTGCTTCCGGAGTTTTTATGGCAAAGTTGAAATTGGTCTTTCCCATATCAAAATTGTTTTTGCCAACCATACGAGCCGGGATAGCTATTTCCAAGTTGGTTTTACCGTTTACAAGGGATTGTTCTCCGTGGATTTGGTTTGTTTCGGGAACATCAATGTTTACAAGGGTGACCCCTTCTTCTCCGGTTTTAACCACTTTCAAAACATCCAGTTCACCGTTTTCGTTGGTGAGAATAAGATAGTTGTCGTCACCTACTGTCCATC
This sequence comes from Abditibacteriota bacterium, assembly GCA_017445025.1. GTDB lineage: Bacteria > Armatimonadota > UBA5829 > UBA5829 > UBA5829 > RGIG7931. Next base: position 3,420 of record JAFSVJ010000050.1, read on the forward strand.
CGTCTGCGTTGAGATCTAAAACTATGCTTATACTTTCAATGGCGTTTAGAGTGCAACCGAAATAAAGGTTATCAAAATCCCAGTTAACATAGGATGTCACAATATCGTTTTCTGTGTTGTAAGTATAAAATACTTCCCACTCTCCTGGCATAATTTTTCCGTCAATGGTTGGGGTTTTCTTTAATATTTCTTTATCAAAAACAATTTCGTCACACATAGCTGCACAAGCCATGGCAACAAATATGATAATTGCTAAAGATGTCAGTATCTTTCTCATAATAACTCCAAAGATTTTTATTTACACTACTACTATTATTATACTATTAAAGTGAAAAAATTTCAAATTATAAGAATAAGGTTTTTAGGGGTTAAGGGGTAAGGTATTTCTTGTTTTTGGTGTCATAAGAATAAAGATATAATTATAAATTGAAAAAAAAGCCAAAATTGTGGTATAATAATTATGATTGTGTGTAATTTTAATATCACATATAAATGACTTTTCTTTGTAGTATATATTACGAGGTTATATATGAAAAAGTGGACAAGTAAACAATTACGAACCGCATATTTGAAATTTTTTGAATCAAAGGGACATTTAATAGGCAAAAGCGACAGTTTGGTGCCTGACGATAAATCTCTTTTATATACTTCTGCGGGAATGGTTCAATTCAAACCCTATTTTATGGGGGAGAGAGTGCCTCCTTGCACAAGAATAACCACATCTCAAAAATGTATGAGAACCGACGATATTGACGAAGTGGGGGACGCTGTTCACCACACCTTCTTTGAAATGCTGGGAAACTTTAGTTTCGGTGATTATTTCAAAGCCGAAGTTATCCCTTGGGCATGGGAGTTTTTGACAAAGGTTTTAAAACTCAACCCTGAGAATCTTTGGACCAGTGTTTATAAAGAGGATGACGAGGCATACGATATTTGGACAAAGGTTTTGGGATTCCCAAAAGAGAGAATAGTTCGCCTTGATGCAGACAAGAACTATTGGCCTGCCAATGCTCCTCTCGAAGGACCTAACGGTGTTTGCGGACCTTGTAATGAAATATTCCTTGACGTGGATCCAAGCAAGGGCTATCCTAAGGACCCCGCATGGTCTATAGCTCATGACAGTAACAGATTTGTGGAAATATGGAACTTGGTTTTCACCCAATTTGACAGAAAAGAGGGTGGGGAATTGGTGCCATTGCCTTTTAAAAATATTGATACAGGTATGGGGCTGGAGCGAACTGTGGCAGTCCTAAACGGTTATGCCAGCAACTATGACACAGACCTGTTTATGCCTATTATTGATAAAATCAGTGAGCTTTCAGGGAAGAAATATGGCAAAAAAGCTTCTGACGACAAGTGTTTCAGAGTTATAGCAGACCATATCAGAAGTGCTGTTTTCGTTATGTGTGACGGTGTTCTTCCTTCAAATACAGGTAGGGGATATGTCCTTCGTCGTCTTATCAGAAACGCTGCCCAAAAGGGACTGAAATTAGGTTTAAAAGATAATTTTATGGTTAAGATTATCCCCGTTGTGGTAGATATGATGGGTGATGTTTATCCGGAACTTATTGAGAAACAATCCCTTGCCGAAAAAGTTATGTCTGCGGAAGAGGAAAAGTTTAAAGCTACTCTTGAAGCCGGTATTGAAAGATTGGAAAACGCCATTAAATCCACAAAGGAAATGGGTATCAAAAAACTGGCCGGAGAAGAAGCTTTTACACTTTATGATACCTATGGTTTCCCTCTTGAACTGACCATTGAGCTTTGTAAAGAAAAGAATTTAGATGTCAATATGGATGCCTTTAACAAGGCTATGGAAAAACAGAAGACTCGTTCTAAGGCTGCGGGAAACTTTGCGGATGTTATGGGCTCTACTGTGGACAGCTGTTTCAAGGAAATGGAAAAGAAAGATATTTCTAAAACAGACTTTGTGGGATATACGGATCTGGATTGGGACAGCTATGTGGTTGCCATTATAGATAAGGATAAGAAATTACAAAACTGTGCTACGGAAGGGGATAATGTTCAGCTTGTGGTGGAAGTGACTCCTTTCTATGCCGAAATGGGTGGACAGGTCGGAGATAAAGGTATTATTGAAGGTGACGAGTTCTTTGCAGAAGTTGTGGATACAACCCAAGAGCTGGGATATTATCTTCACAATACAAAAATAAAGAAAGGAAACCTTAACTTAGGAGATAAGGTGACTTTAAAGGTTGACAGAATAATCAGAATGGGTATCCAGAGAAACCACACTGGAACCCATATTCTTCACTATGCTTTGGAACAGGTTTTAGGTGACCATATTACACAAGCCGGTTCCTATGTGAATGATAAGAGATTGCGTTTTGACTATACCCACTTTGAAGCTCCAAGCCAAAAACAACTCGAAAGAGTTGAGACTATTGTAAACAATTCTATCTTTGATGATATAGATGTAAAAACCGTTGAAACCGATATTGAAAACGCAAGAAAATTGGGTGCAAAGGCTCTCTTTGGTGAAAAATATGGTGATACTGTTCGTGTTGTAAATATGAGAAACTCCAAGGAATTTTGTGGAGGAACTCACGTTGAAAGCACAGGCCAGTTGGGTATGTTTAAGATAATATCCGAAACCAGTGTGGGTGCGGGACTGCGAAGAATCGAAGCTATAACGGGAAGAAATATTCTCAGATATATCAATAGTATGACAAAGGAAATATCTCAAGCAGAGGATATTTTGGGTGCCCAGAAGGGACACCTTGTAGAGAGTGCAAAGAAAGCCGTAAAGGATATTGAAGATTATAAGGCACAGATTGAAAATTTGAGAGAAGACCAAGTTTCTTCTGAGATTAGCGATATCATTTCAAGATATGTTAAGATAAACGGATACAATTATTTGGCAGCTTATGTTCCCGATAAGGATGTGGAGGAACTGAAAATGTTGGTGGATAAGGGTATTGATCAAATGGGTGCCGGTTGTGTGGTTATAGGATCCAATTATGAGGATAAGGTGACCTTTGTTGCAAAATGTACCAAGGATTTGGTTAAAGCCGGTTGCCATTGCGGAAAGTTAGTGAAAGCCGCAGCCGCTAAATGTAACGGTGGTGGTGGAGGACGACCGGACTTCGCCCAAGCCGGCGGTAAGTTCACATCATTAGATGATGCATTAGAAGCTTTTGGCGCCGCAAAAGAAACCTTTGAACAATTGACCAAAAAATAATGATTAAAAAAACTTATATTTACCAAAAAGACCGATTTTTTGCAAGAAATAACGAATTGACGTCTATCGACTGTAATGAGCGAGTAGAAGGGCAAAGATATGAGGCGATAGCCGAAAGAGATTTGTTCTTATACGAGTGAATGTCAAGGAGATAAGTCAAGAGTTATTTCGTTAAGAAAAAAAGAAGGGATTTTTAGGGAAATATAAGTCTTTTTTAATGTAAATCATTGATTTTGCGAACATTATGAAAATCATTTCTCTTGACATAGGTGATGTCAGAATAGGCATCGCCGGAGCAGTAGACGGCATAGTAATGCCTCTTGAAACCTACACGAGAACCAAGTCTATAAAAGCGGATGTCCGATACATAGCCGAAAGAATAGAGGCCTTCGGTGCTGAGTTGGTGGTGGTGGGCAAGCCTGTAAACGGTGACGACGAAACTCAGATAAATAAAAATAACGAGTTTAAAGAAAGATTAGAGCGACGATTTGACATCCCTTTTGTCATGGTAGACGAAAGTTGGACCAGTGTAGAGGCCGAAGAGACCCTTTTGAAACTGGACACAAGCAGAGAAAAGAGAAAGAAACTTATCGATCAAATCGCCGCCCAAAAAATCCTTGAATCCTATTTGAGAAATAAAAGCCAATAACCCCGACAGTATAAGAAAAGTATAACAACCCTTTCAAGTTAACATTTATGTATAATACCCCGAAATATACATATTAAAGTATAACAACTCCGACAAAAACAAAATATAATTTCAAATGATATTTTTTTTATTTGACATTTTTTATTAATTTATGATACAATATAAATGTAACATATTGATTACATTTTTTGTGTGAATCGTAATATCAATAGAAACAATTACAATCTACAGATAAATACAATCATTTATTTGATTGAATTTGAAATTATATATAATCATGAAACTAAAATCGTTAAGAATAAAATTGAATAACGAGTATAAATAAGAGAAGAGCCTACACAGGCTCTTCTCTTTTTATTTGTTACATATTGCTATCATTTAAGGTATAAAAATGAGTGATTTAAATAAAATATTCGCATCAAATTTAAAGAAATATAGAAAACAATATAAAATTTCCCAAGCGGAGTTATCTTCAAAAACCGGTTTAAATAGAGCTTATATCTCACAAATTGAATGTAATAAAAGAAATATAAGCATAAAGAACCTTGAAAAAATCGCAAAAGCGTTAAATATAGATGCATATCTATTAATAAAATAAATTATAAATAAAGAGGTATTATATTTATGTCTTATGCTAGTATTGATGAAAAATATAAATATTTTGATTATTTTTTTAATCAAATAAAAGACTTTGGTGGTGGAGAAAAAAATGATGATGATAGTAAAGATAATAAAAAATATGTATGGAGAAATAATACATCGTTTAGTGAAGGTAATGAAGGAGCATATTATTTTGGATGTATAAATACAGGGGAGAAGTCTAAAGGAACGTATCAAGACCTTAGTATTGTTATTTTTCCAAGTAATGAGGAAAAAGATGATGATGATAGATGGTTAATAGCCTTAGTTGTTGGAAGTGAAAATTTTAAAAATGATTACGATATTGTTTCTCTTCCAAGAACAAGACGTTTGTTTGTGAAATATTTAGAGAAGAATGAGTTTAATTTTATAAAATATGATTTTACAGATATACTAACTGCTAATACTTTTAATTCATTTTATAGAGATAAAGAATTGCCTGAATCTTTAAAAAAAGCCAAAGAAAAATATAATAATTATATATTAGCAAGCACTTTGTTTGATCTTAAAAATGAAGAAAAAGCAAAAAAAATAATATCTACATATCTTGCTATATATGCAAAATATATACGTGATTGGCCTTCAAATAAAGACCATAGAAATGCAGTTAATGATGCTTTAAAAATTGATAAAACAATTAATGAAGATGATATTGAGAAAGAAGTAGAAGAACTGATTAAAAACAGAAAATATGTTGTTTTACAAGGTGCTCCGGGAACTGGTAAAACTCGTTTAGCTAAAATGATTCCAAATAAGAAAGATAAAATCTTTTTTACTCAGTTTCATGCTGAAACTAATTATAGCGATTTTGTTTATGGTATTATGCCAAAGGTAAACTCAAAAGAATTGGAATATGAAGCTAAAAAAGGTATTTTGGTTAAAGCAATTAAATATGCCATAAATAACAAAAGACAAAATGTTTATCTTATTATTGATGAGATTAATAGAGCTAATTTATCTAATGTATTAGGATCAGCTTTTTATTTATTTGAACCTAATATGATTGATAATAAAATAGAAATTGAAGTTTGTCCGGGGTTATTGTTAAAAAAATTACCTGATAATTTATATGTTATAGCAACTATGAATACAGCTGATAGAAGTTTAGCTGTAGTTGATTTTGCATTAAGAAGACGTTTTGCTTGGTATACATTATATCCACACGAAATAGATTTAAAATCTGATCCTATAAATTATTTTTGTGAAACAGAGTTTAAATATATATCAGATATATTTGAAAAATATGCAACTGATGAAGAGTTAAATTTTCAACCAGGACATTCTTATTTTATAGTTGAAAATGGTTCTGATGACGAAATTAAACAAAGAATGAAAAATAGGTTAAAATATGAAATAATGCCACTAATTAAAGAATATTTACTTGATGGTATGCTTTCTCGTGCAAAAGATGATTTTATTAATTATTTTCGTGACAAAATAGGAGAGGAAATGTTTAAGTAATGGATAATAAACTTATAAGATTTCGATGTTATGATGAAAAAGAAATAAAAAGCAAAGAAATTTATGAACATTTATTTGATAAAAATAAAAATGTTCAAGAGCGATATTTAGAAAGTTCTATTCAAAAATTTATCTCACTTAATGAAAGTATATGTGATTTCCTTGGAATAAATATAAAAATAAATAATTCAGGAAATAATTTATCAATTAAATTTATATCAAATAATTATATAGGAGCGATACCGATTAAAATGCCATACGATGGTATTGCTCATAAAGATATACAAGTTATTCCAAGATTTGGAGAAATAGAAAATTCAGATACTGCTATTTCTAATTTAACTCAACTAATAAGTAAATTGGAGTATTCTATTTCTCCAGAATATTTAGAAGGTGTAAAATTAGTTTTACCATTGCAATTACGGCCTCCCATGTATTACGAAGCTGTAAAATATATTGATCTTTTTGAAAAAGCACAAAAAAACCATTGGGTTAAGTTTGAAGTAGTAAAAGGTAATCATAATTATCCTAAATCAAGCACAAATTGGGCAAAGTATGGCCAAACTGTTTCCGACCCAAGAAAAGCATTAATATTTCCCTCATCTGATAGTATTTTATCATTAAATCATAGTGAATGGCGAAATTTAATTTATGTTTTTGAAATTGCCAAATCTTATATTTTGCAACAAAATATTCCCGGATCAATTAGATATAACTATCAAAATAAAATATCTATTTTGCAAAATAAGATATACCCATTAAAAGCTTTGTCAACTGATTCAATGTCAATTCATGCTATTGATCCACAAGTAATAAAAGAAGCAAAATATCAAGCAAATTTCTTATTGCAAAAATCTTCCAACTCATGTATGGCTTGGCGTATTGATATGGCGGAATTGTTTGAACGTTATATACAACATATAATTGCTAAAAGTTTGCAAGGGATCAATGGTTTAATGAAACCTAATGAAAAGATACAAGGCAGTAAATGTCCTTCTTGGGGATTACGTTATCTTGAACCGGACATAATAATTAATCTTAATTCAAATATATATATGGCTGATGTTAAATATAAAAGTCATTTTTTAAATTTAGGCGATAATTCCGAAAAGCTTAAAGAAGAACACAGAGCAGATTTGCATCAATTATTAGCTTATTGTTCATTTACTCCTAATACAGATAAAACAGGTTTTATTTTTTATCCTTCATCACAAAAAGTAGGGTGTAAAAAAGTAAGTTATCAAATTAATGGAATAAAAAATACTGTATATCTTTTTGGAATTCCTTTTGGAATTGATAAAATAAACGAATCTATAGATAAATTAAAGTTATTCTTTATAGGACTATTAAATAATAATTTAAATGAGTTCTTTGAAGAAATAAAAAAGTCATAATCAATTGAAATTGAAGAATTATAAAAACGCCATAATTAGGGCGTTTTATTTTTTTATTTATACATAAATGTAAATTTAGTTCTTAGGTTTTATTTGACAATTGTTTTTATTTCCGGTATAATAATTATAAATGAGATAACTATTTTTGTTATTGAAGAAAAGGCAAAATTTATGGAAAACAGTTGAATTATTTGGAGGAAAAGAATGATTGATTTTGAAAAATTGAAAATAGATGGTGAATCTTATAAAATATTTAAAGAAAATTGTTTTCAGTTCTATACTCAAGAATTAAGTCCGAATGAATATGTAGATAAATGTTATAAAAAGATATCTTCTCTTAAACTTAATAATAGAGCAATTAAGGGTAAAATATTTAAATTAATTATAATATCATTATTAATGAAAGAAGATATAAGTCCAATATATATTCAAGCAAATGTTTCATTTGTCCCTAATGTTGTATATGATTTGGTTTTATATTCTGAAAACAATTATCCTGTTAGTTTGAGTTTAAAAATAAGTTTTAAAGGAAAATATAAATTAGCGGATTTGGAGGCTGTTGCTCTGAAATATGTTCACAGAAGAGCCGAAAGTTATCTTATAACTATGGATGATGTTGAAGCAAAAAGTGTGAGCAATAAAATAAAAACAGGTAGTATAATGGGTTTAAACGATGTTTTGGTAGCAAATTCATCTGAATTTAATGATTTTATTTTTAAAATAAAAGAAATGAAATTTATAAAACCCGGAAAAATAGATATAATTAGTTCCGAAAAAATAATTGAATTATAAAAAAACGCCCGGGGAGGGCGTTTTTTGATTTTTGGTATATATTTATTGTTTTTGACAGAAAGTCCTTTAATTGGCTAAATTAAAGCCCTTTTCAAAGGCTTTTAGGTTAAGGTCTAAGAACTGAGGCTTTACCAAATTCTTAACTGCCTGTATCCAGGTCTCTTTCTTAATCTCTTTTGTGTTGGCGGCTATGGTGCCTAACATTATAACGTTGGCAGCTTTCATGTTCCCAAGTTTTTCAGCTTCTTCAAGAGCGTTTATTACCTTTACATTGGGGATTTTCTTCAAATCTTCATCAATATTTTCAGGCCATTTGGCTTGTCCCGTTGCCACTGTAATAGGCACTATCTCTTGGTTGTTTACATAGCATACACCGTCGGGAGCGAGATAGTGAGCGTATCTCAAGGCTTCCAATTTTTCAAAAGAAATCAATATATCTGTGGCACCATCGGGAACCAGTGGAGAGTTTACCTTATCACCGATTCTAACCTGTGACACAACTGATCCGCCTCTCTGTGCCATTCCGTGGACTTCGTTTTTCTTTACATCCAAGCCTGAAAGCATGGCAGCTTCACATATAATATTGGATGCCAAGAGAGTTCCTTGACCTCCCACACCTACCAAACTTATATTAATTGTTTTCATATTTAGCCTCGTTGATTATTGATTATATTAATTTTGCCAAGTCCCTCATTTCTTTTAGAAATAGGGGAAATGATTTAATCTATACGTTTATCTTATCTATACCCCTCCTTGAAATCTAAGGGGACAGAGCCCCTTGATTTCAATGGGTCTAGTCAAAAATCTTTAATGGTAAAGATTTTTGCCGTCGGTCACCGAAAAATCATAGATTTTCCGGCTCTTGCTAAAAACGACAAGCTGTTGTCGTTTTTACAAAAAAGCGGTGCTTTTTTGCCTCAATTCAACCTTTATCAAAAGGGGAGATAGATTTTGCTACGCAAAATGTGATTTTTTTAACAAAAAATCACAAAGTCCCCCCGTCCTTTGCTTCGCAAAGTCCACCCCCCAAAACTCTTACGAGTTTTAGGGGGACACATTTACCGGCGTCTAAATTTTGCAGAGCGTCTATAAAATTAAGAGCTTGCTATCCTTTTCGCCCCTTGGGGGGCGAGCAATGAAAAATCAAGGATTTTTAATCGTGGGGGGATACTAACCTCCGATTTTTACTTCGCTTTGAAGTTGTAGACGGGTTTTATGACGTCTGTTATTTCCACAGCACTCTTTATATTCTTGACTATCTCCTCCATTGGCTTATAAACCATGGGAGACTCGTCTATGGTAGACTGATGAACACAGCTGGACCATATCCCCTTCATAGATTCTTTAAAATCTTCAAATCTAATCTTTTGGTGAGCTTGAGTTCTGGACATAATTCTTCCGGCACCGTGGGGTGCGGATTTGTTCCAGTCGGGTTTCCCCTTTCCCACACAGATAAGAGATCCGTCTCTCATATTCATGGGGATTATCAGTCGCTCCCCTTTATCTGCGGAAACAGCTCCTTTTCGGAGTATCATTTTATCCGTATCAATATAGTTGTGGATAGTCTCAAATTTGTCTACTACTTCCCACTCCATATTTTTACAAATCTCATCAAGAATAACACTTCTGTTAATGCAGGCGTGCTCCTGAGTGATTTTCATATCGTGGATATAATTCTCAAAATCCTCACCTTCAACATAAGCCAAATAGTGAGGCATACCCTTAAACTCTGCGGGGAGATACTCTTTTTTGCCTCTAATATAGCAAAACTCTTTTTTGATTTTGTTCAGCTCTGTTTGGATATCTCTTTCTCTTTTCTCGGCTTTAAGAGTAATAATTGTGTCCATTACTTTTCTTTTATAAATGGACTCGCCGTTGGGGCCCTCTCCAATTATCTTTCTCCAAGCCACATCTTGGTAGTGGTCGCAGACCTCAATACCAAGGTGTCGTGAGCCTGTGTGGATAACCAACCAAAAAGCTCCCTCACTGTCTGTGTCCACCTCAATAAAGTGGTTTCCGCCACCTAAGGTGCCCAAAGAGCAGAAGGCTCTTCCTATATCCACAGGGGCATATAACTTATCCGCATTGGAAGTGGCTATCTCTCGGCCTCTAATTTTAAAACCGGAGGGGACTTTCTTTCGGATAACCTTATCCAGCTTTTGAAAATCTATTTCCTTTACATCAAGCTTGGCTACAAGCATGCCACAGCCTATGTCCACTCCCACAAGGTTTGGCACAACCTTATCTTTCAAGGTCATGGTGGTGCCTATAACACAGCCTTTCCCGGCGTGGGTGTCAGGCATAATTCTAATCTTCGAGCCCTGTGTGAACTCTTGATCGAGAAGCTCTCTTACTTGAGATAGAGTCTCCTCGTCTGCATTGTTTGTGAAAATCTTTGCTTCGTTAAATTTTCCCACTAATTTTTGCATCTTTTTTCTCCTAAATGTATTTGGTCCCTCGGTGCAAAAATCGGGTGGTAAAAATTTATTTCTCCACTATTGCACCAAATTTACACAATTGAGAGCACATTCCACAGCCTACGCACAAGATAGGATTAATTCTACTCTTATACCTACCTTTTGCTTCGTCTACGCAATCTCCTCTTTCAATTGCCGTGCAACCTAATTTAAAGCATTGTCCACAGGCTTTACACTTGTCTGCGTCTACTTTAAATCTTCTCACTGTTTTTATTTTTCCGCCAATCATACAGGGGTGTTTTGCTATAATTACAGATAATTCATCTGCGGCAATTTCTTCCTTAATGGCGTTTACAGTTTCATCAATGTTATAAGGGTCAATGGTTCTGACTCTCTTAACACCGATAGCTTTACAAATGGCCTCTATAGAAACTTCTTCTGTGGTTTCCCCCATAAGGGTTTTACCTGAGCCCGGGTTGTCTTGATGTCCCGTCATGGCTGTTATTCTGTTATCAGAAACTATAATGGTTCCCTTTGACTTATTATAAACCATATTAACAAGACCTGTTATTCCTGAGTGGAAGAATGTGGAGTCTCCCACAAATCCAACTATAGGCTTGTCAATGGTTCCCGCTCTTTCATATCCGTAGGAGTTGCTTATACCACCACCCATACAGATTATACTGTCTATAGAATTTAAAGGAGCCATAAGACCTAAAGAATAACATCCTATATCACCGGCTACCATACAACCAAGTTTATTTAAAGCATAAAATACAGGTCTATGTGAACATCCGGGACACAGTGATGGCGGTCTGCCGGGAAGTCCACCTAAAGGCTTTAATGCGGGGCTTACAGGTTTTCCGTAAATGTCATTGGCAAAATCACTCAATCTGTTGGGATTTAATTCACCTATTTTAAGGGAAACCTTAGATTGTGAAACTTCTATTCCCAAAGCCTTAATCTGTTCTTCAAGATATGGATCACCCTCTTCTGCTACATAGAGTTTGTCCACACTTGCGGCAAAAGCTTTTATCTTTTTTGCGGGAATGGGGCAGGTCATACCAAGCTTCAAAACGGAAGCCTGTGGCATGGTTTCCTTTACATATTGATATGTGATACCGCTGGTAACTATACCTATCTTGTCGCCCTTTTCTACAAAGTTAAGAGGACTTTGGTCAGAGTAGGCTTTCATTTCTGCCATTTTTTTGGTGTGTTCCACCTTTTGCAAACGGGCGAAGGCGGGGATGGGGCAGTTTTTCTTAACATCCTTTTCATATGAATGCTTCTTTTCTACTCTCTTAAATTCTCTCAAGTCCACAACTGAGGAAGAGTGACACACACGAGTGGTCATTCTAAAAACTACAGGAATGTGGAAAAGTTCACTGACCTTTATGGCTTCTCCGAACATATCAAAAGCTTCTTGACTGTCAGCGGGTTCAAACATAGGCACACCGGCAAACTTGGCAAGGCTTCTGTTGTCCTGTTCGTTTTGGGATGAATGCATACCCGGGTCGTCACAGGAACACATAATCATGGCACCGTTGGCTCCCACATAAGCAAAAGTCATAAAGGGGTCCATAGCCACATTGAAACCTACATGCTTAAAGGTAGTCATGGATCTTGCACCGGCAATTGATGCACCTACAGCAACTTCCGTTCCAACCTTTTCGTTTACAGACCATTCCGCATATATTTCAGGGAATTTTTTACCTATTATTTCAGGGATTTCTGTTGAAGGAGTTCCGGGATATGAAGACAGGACATTAATACCGTTTACATAGGCACTGTATGCCACAGCTTCGTTTCCTGAAAGAATTTTTTTATTACTCATAAGTATCACCTATACTATATAAATGCGGGACAAAAATTGCCCCGCAAATTTCTATCGTTATACTATTATATTATACCACTTTTTGGTGTTATTTGTCAAGTGTTAGTAAGAATTTAGATTTTTCTCCCCAATTTATACACATTTTTTCCACAGGTTTTAATGATTATTACTCTTGATTTTCCACATGTTTTTCCTTACCTGTGGAAAACTTTGTGAATAAATAAAAAATCAAAGGAGCCACATGGCTCCTTTTGTTCAGCGTTCTGCTTTCTGCTTTTCAAATTTGCACACTTGCAAATTTGATTTGTGATTTGAAAAAATTACTGAATATCTTCGTCCACATCATAGAGTTTGTCAGAGTATAGATATTTCTTGGTTTCTTTAACTATAATGGGAGTTAGAAGTAATATACAAATAATGTTGGGAATAATCATAAAGGCGTTAAGTGTGTCACCTATGGTCCATACCAAATCCAAACTTAAAACAGCCCCGGCAAATACAACTAAAGTATATACTATTCTGTAAGGCAATATACCTTTCTTTCCAAATAAATATCTTATTCCCGCTTCTCCGTAATAACTCCAACCTAAAATTGTGGAATATGCAAAGGTAAACAATCCAAAAGTTAATATGTAAGATCCTATTCCTACACCAAAAACTTTCGGTAAATGGCTAAAAGCGTAATTTGTTATTGATGCTCCCTTTAAACCTAAGGCCGGGTCGTAAGCACCTGTGTTTACTATAACCAATCCTGTTATTAGACAACAGATTACTGTATCCCAAAATGTTCCCGTGGAGGCAACAAGGGCCTGTTTTACTGAGTTGGGAGTTTTTGAGGCAGCGTCTACCAAAGGAGCGGAACCCATACCGGATTCGTTGGAGAAAAGTCCCCTTGACACACCCCAACGCATGGCAGTAAGAAGTGCGCTTCCGCAAATACCTCCCGCAAGAGCTTTTGTTGAAAAGGCTTCGGTTATGATAACGGAAAAAGTGTGAGGAAGGGTTTTATACCCCAATATTAACAATAAAACACAGGAGAGAATGTAGGTTATAGCCATAATAGGCACCAGCCACATACAAACTCTTGATATAGAGCGAACACCCCCTATGATGACTATAAATGTCATAACCGTGAGAACTATTCCTATAACCCAAGTGGGAACAGCTCCGCCCGTCACTTCCGTCACAAGGGAGGAAATAGAGTTGGCTTGAATGGAACAACCTATTCCAAAGGTGGCCAGGGCTGTAAACAGAGCAAAGAGAACTCCTCCCCATTTGCATTTAAGGCCGTGCTCTAAGGCAGTCATGGCACCACCAAGCATACCTTCTTCTGTCTTTACTCTATACTTAACAGCAACCAAAGCTTCCGCATATTTGGTGGCAATACCGAAAACACCTGTAATCCAACACCAAAAGAGGGCACCGGGACCTCCGAGACCTATGGCAAGAGCCACACCTACAATGTTTCCAGTTCCGATGGTGGCACCTAAGGCTGTTGCCAAGGCACCCCAAGCAGATACATCTCCTGAGTTTTTATCTTTAGTGAAAGTTGCCTTAATTCCTTTGAAAATATACCTTTGAATGCCTAATCTAAATGTGAAAAAGAGGTGACATCCCAAAAGCAATATAAGCATAGGGATTCCCCACAGTATATTATCATTAAGCCATCCTAAGGCAGTTGATATAGTATCACCGATATTAGTTAAAAAGTCCATAAAAATACCTTTTTTACTCTTTTATTTTTTGACAATTATATTATATCATTTTTTATAGAAAAAAAACAATTTTTAAAATATAATTTCTATTATATATTTAAAAAACTTTGTATAAAATTGTTTTAAATAATATTAATATAAAACAATCTCTTGGAAATTGTTTTAATTTTAATAAAAAAAGTAAAGTTATGGTATGATTGTCTAAAAATAGATTAAAATTTTTTTGGATAAAATCTTTGTTATATGGGAATTTTAAAAATTTGTTTTAAAATGTTATATGTGGTATAATATAATTAAGAATTATATAAGGAGTTAAGTTATGAAATACGAAATCTTAGGTGAAAATTTACCTGTTGTTGAATGCACGCTTTCAGCAGGTGAAAAAATGATAACAGAAAAAGGTGCCATGAGTTGGATGTCTCCTAATATTAAAATGGAAACATCTTCTAACGGTGGTTTCTTTAAAGGTCTTGCAAGGGCAGCCGCAGGAGATTCTTTCTTCCAAAACATTTATACATGTGAAGGCGGAGAGGGATATATTGCTTTTGCATCCAGTTTCCCCGGTAAAATCATTGCTGTTGACATAGCTCCCGGCAGTGAGATTATAGCTCAAAAGTCAGCTTTCTTAGCTGCCACAGAAGGAGTTAATCTTGAAGTGACTTTCAAGCAAAAGATTGGTGTGGGATTCTTTGGCGGTGAAGGTTTTATTATGCAAAAACTTTCAGGTCAAGGCACAGCTTTCTTGGAAATTGACGGATCCGTTGTAAAGAAAACCTTATCCGGTGGTGAAAAGATTGTTGTTGATACAGGTTGTCTTGCAGCTATGAGCAGCACCTGCACCATGGATATCCAAAAAGTTCCCGGAATGAAAAACATGCTCTTTGGTGGCGAAGGTATATTTAACACAGTTATAACAGGCCCCGGAGACGTTTATCTCCAAACCATGCCACTTTCCGGCTTTATGGGACTCATTATTTCACATTTGCCAAAAAATAAATAAAATTTATTAAAAATCATAAGTTCTAACAACTTAGGCTTATATTGTAAAATTTCCGGTTAGGTATCCATCCCCGTCAGTTGCTACGCAACTATCATCCCCTACGTCTAGTCAAAAATCTTAAATTTCACCCCTAAAAGTTTCATAAATTCAACTTTTGGGGACCTCAAAATGGTAAAGATTTTTGCCGTCGGTCACCGAAAAATCTGTCCCCCTAAACCGTAGGTTTGGGGGGTGGCAGTTGCATTAGCAACTGACGGGGGGATGGATA
>JAFSVJ010000051.1 GCA_017445025.1 Abditibacteriota bacterium
GGCGGTTCTAACTTCACATTCTGTGACGGTCACGCCAAATACTACAAGTATAAATCAGGTCCTACTCAAGATATAGGCGGCAGCCCTTGTATTTACTCTTGGGGAAGCGGTGCCGAATACTGGGATCCTAAAGTTAACTAATATTTAAATATCACCCCCCTTTATCCCCCTCACGTAGTAGGGGGGAGAGATTGGTGGAAAACCCACGAATATTGTGAGTGGGAGGGTATAGATAATATAAGCGTATTGACATCTATACCCATTTTATTTGAATTAGCCTATTAAATGTGTTTTTTATATTTTTTTTTGGACAGTGCAAACTGTCCTTCTTTTTATTTGTTTAATTTGATAAAAATATATATTTTTGGTATAATAATTAAGAAAAAGGAGTTTTTACTATGACTGACAATTGGTTTAATCAAGCTAAATTCGGAATGTTTATCCATTGGTCCTTGTTTTCGGAGCCTGCCAGAAGAGATTGGATTAGACATTTTGAAACCTTAACTAATGAAGATTTTGAGATATACTTTAAATATTTTGATCCGGATAGGTTTGACCCTAAAGCTTGGGCAGAGCTTGCTTGGAATGCAGGCATGAGGTATATTGTCTTTATTACCAAACACCACGAAGGTTTTTGTATGTGGGACAGTAAATATACTGATTACAAAATTACTAACACGCCTTACGGTAAGGATATATTAAAAGAAACTGTGGATGCATTCAGAGAAAAAGGCTTTAAAATAGGTTTGTATTATTCCTTGTTTGATTGGCACCACCCGGATTATATTATAGACCACCTTCACCCCTTGCGAAATCTCCCACCTTCAGAAATTGAAGAAATCAACAGTAAAAGAGATATGAAAAAATACACAGAGTATTTGCACAATCAAGTTAAGGAGTTATTAACAAATTATGGTGAAATTTCCGAGCTTTGGTTTGACAATTCACTTGACCCTAATCCGGATTATCCTCACCTAAAAGGAAAGGGGGCAAAGGAATGGGACAGTGCAAACCTTGTGAAAATGATAAGAAAACTCCAACCTAATATTATGATTAACGATAGGCTCTCTCTTGAAGGTTCTTGGGATTTTAAGGCAGCGGAGCAGTATATGCCAAATGAGTGTATGATGGACAACGGTAAAAAGATACCTTGGGAAGCTTGCCAAACCTGTTTTAACAATTCATGGGCATATTTTAGAGATTGTGGGTCAATGAAATCCTTTAAGTATGTTTTACAGATTTTGATTGAAGCTGTATCAAAAGGCGGAAATTTCTTGTTAAATGTGGGACCTACGGGTAGGGGACAGATAGACCCAAAGACTACTGAAATATTAAACAAATTTGGTCATTGGTTTGAGTATAACAGAGAAGCCATTTACGGTTGCACCGAAGCCCCGGAAGAGTTTAAAACGGACCCGAGAGAGGTTTTGCTCACATATAATCCAAAAACTAACAGGCTTTATGCTCATATACTCAATTTTCCTTCTCACGGATATTTTATACTGCAAGATCCCAATGACAGAATAGAATATGCCCGTTTCCTTCACGACCACAGTGAGATTAAATTTAATGACAGAGAAACCTTTGGGGACACCAACTGGACAGGAATGCAAATATTTTCTTTCTTGCATATATCTGACCCGGGAGTAGAAATCCCAGTTGTCGAAATTCTGCTTAAATAAAAAAAAGCCCCCTAAACTTGCAGAGTTTGTGGGTATCTCCCCTTTTGATATCAGGAACGGTAAATGTGTCCCCCTATTTTTCGAAGAAAAATGGGGGGTGTCAAGCCGAAGGCTTGACGGGGGGGATCGTGATTTTTTGTAAAAAAATCACATTTTGCGAAGCAAAATTAATCGGAATAATTTTTATATTTTTTTACTCTTCAAACCATCCTTTTTCAATAAGCTCTTTATACCAATAAAAACTTTTCTTCGGTATTCTGTTTAAATCTTTATCTATATATATCAACCCATATTTCCACTCATACCCGCAATTCCACTCAAAATTATCCATAAGTGACCAATATGTAAATCCTGAAACTTTGTATCCCTCGTCCATTGCCTTTTTAATGGATTTTAGGTGCATTTTCATATAATCTATTCGATAATCATCATTTACTTGATAATCTTGGTCTTCACCACGCCAGGCACTACCGCTTTCCGTGATAATCAAATCATTTATGGGATAGTGGTCATATAGATATTTTATTGTATAGTAAAAAGCGTCCGGAGTTTGAGGAATTGTGTCCAAAATCCTGTCACTTGGTTTAATGTATACTGAACAGCTTTCAAAGCAAGCGGCATCCGGCTCTACCACATAACCGAAATAAACATTAAGCCCCAAGAAATCTGTTTTTTGATTTATAAGTTCCATATCACCCGGCATTATGTCCGGAGTGCAGTCGGGAAGTCCTCTGAAAGTCCTTGTGGGGTATTTACCATAGTATATTGGGTCCATAAAATATCCGTTATCCATTTCCCACAAGTTTTCTATCAATTCAAAGATTTGTTTTTGTTCTTCAATGGGGTATCGAACCACAGGGTTGAAAACAATGCCCACCTTTGCGTCAGGTCTTGCATTTTCACGAACGGATTTTACCGCAACTCCGTGACACATTAAAATATTGTGAATAGAGTTTGCCGCACTTTTGTTATCTGATTTTATGGCGGGAGCGATAAAAGCGTCTTTGTAATAAGCAAAATAAGAAGAAGCAATGGGTTCGTTTATGGTCATCCAGTTGACTACTCTGTCACCTAAGGCTTTGATTATGGTATCGCAGTATAGTTTGAAGTGGGGGACAATTTCTCTTGAAACCATACCACCGAAGGCGTCTGCCAAATATTGAGGGTAATCCCAGTGAAACAGAGTCACGTATGGGGTAATTCCGTTTGCAAGCAGTTCGTCAACCAAGTTAGAATAAAATTCTATTCCTTTTTGGTTGACAGTCCCATTAATGTCTGTAATGATTCTTGCCCAACAAACAGAAAATCTGTAGTGATTAACTCCCAATTCTTTGAGAAGAGCGACATCTTCTTTGTATTTGTGATAGTGGTCGCAAGCGATAAAGGGGTTTTCGTTTCTGAGTATTTTCCCATCTCGAGACAGTTTATCCCAAACCGTGTCAACTTTTCCGTCAATATTTTGAGAGCCCTCTATTTGACATGAGGATGTGGCAGTCCCCCACAAAAAATCTTTAGGAAATTCAATTTTCATTATTTACACCTTTATGAAGTTTTCTATAATTATTATACTATAAACAGGACACAAAAAACAACCATAAAAGCCAATTTTGGTATATAATTTGTGTTTTTTTAATAATTGGTTTTTCTGCCCCCCTAAGCCAAAAGGCTTGGGGGGTGGATTTTTGCGAAGCAAAAAGACGGGGGGATGGAAATCTCAAAAATTTAGATTTGCTATGGTTGATTGACTTCACCCTCTTTCTCATCCCAAAAAGTGTCGTAAACTCCACTTTTAGGGAACCCTGAGAATTGAACTGAAATTTGCACGTAGTTGAAAATTTCCTTTCAAGGATCCACTCCCAAAAAGTTTCGTAAACTCAACTTTTCGGGAACCCTTGGGTCACCCACCCACCCAGACCACAAGGCGATAGCCATTGTGGTGGGTGGTATTTTTGATTTGCATGGAACTGCAAATCAAAAAGATGGGTTTTCGTAGCTACTAATAATCTGTTGACTGTTGCAAATTTCCTTTCAAGGACCCATTCCTAAAAAGTTTTGCATACAGGTTAGTCCCCCCTACTCAAACCCCTAAAAATTTCGCTTTGCTCAATTTTTTGGGGACCCCTGAGTTGCGTGCCATTCTCCAAAAGGTTTCGCAAGCTCAACCTTTTGGAGCCTCTTGGCTACCCACCCACCCGGGATTTAGGGGGGTGATCAAATTATAGACAAAACTATTACCTTGCTCTATTTTTTTGGAGCCTTTGGGCTTCCCACCTACTAGGCTACGAGGAGCGAAGCGACCGTGAAGGGGCCGTCAGCTCATATTCTGTAGACGTTTATATATAATTTTATATGCATAAAATAAAAGCCGTCCTTTCGGACGGTATTTTTTTATAACTTATTTGCCAAGACCTGTTTTTCCTTAGTTCCTTCCATTTTCATTTCAATACTTCTAACCAATATTCCCAATTTTCTTGTGTCTGTATATCCTTCCAAGCATTCAGAGGGCATCCAAGGTTTACATTTAAGGAATATTCTTGATATTTCTTCTGTGGTTTCTATGTCTGCCTCCACTTTTTGTGTTCCTATTTCACTAAAAGCTATTATAAGATTGTCTTTGTAGTAAAAACCTGCTTTGTCTGTGAGAGCAAATTCGGGAACGAAAATGTTAAAGATCACATGATATTTCTTTCCCGGAATGGTGGGAAGGTTAAAACAACTGTCTCCTCGTGTCCACCTTTGGAAACCTGTCAGTGTGGGGTCTCCTTCCCCAATGGGGTTGGCGGCAGGCTCGGAGCCATAGAGAGCGGAGGAGTATTTTGTGTCACCCGGTGAACCTATTTGAATTATATAATTTTCTTTTTCTTTTTCTGTCATGCCTCCTGTAGGCGGTTGGTTGTTGCTTAGGTTTATAAAATCTTTGGATAGGTTTTCAACTTTGAGACCACCATAGGAGAGATTGGATGTAATAATAGTGGGGCCCATATCTTTACCCACTTTAATATCAAGAAGTTTTTCTTCAAATGTATTGGTATTTACAATAGCTCTTCCTCTTTTAAGGTCAATAGCCGGGCTTCCGTCATAATTCATATCCCAATCGGAGAATGTATTGTTATTAAGAGACAGAGTGGCGTTAGGGCTGTCGCATCGGACACAGTTTGTTAAGGGGCCCCAGAATGCTGAATTTGATATGTTGATTTTACCATCAACTTTTTCACCTATAATGTCAACACCTATGGAGTCGTCACTGCCCCATCTGCCTACAAATTCACCGTTGGTTATTGCCCAACCCATTTTTTGTATGTCTTCCACCACAACACTTCGTCTTGAACAGTCAGAGCCTACACAAAGCATACTACCGTTGCTTGCACCCTCAGAATTGCTTTTTAGGTGATATCCTATTCCGTATCCAAAGCAAAAAGTATTTGTCACATATTGCCAGTCAGTCCTGTTAAATTCAAAGGCTGTGGCGTTAAGGTTAATCCATTCGCAATAGGGGTCTCCCGGTGAATATACAACGCCGAAGGGCCAGAAGTGAACATTTTCAATTCTTCCCACATCGTAACATTTATCTATAACAATACCTCTGTGAGAAGGGTATCCGTGAACATTGTTTATATAAAATCTTCCCACTTGGTTAAATACAATGGCGTCATATGCGTTGTGAATGTTCATGTTTTCAATACACATATTATCTCCCGGCTTTCCGTATATACAGGGAGGGTAGGGAGTAGGGGGCACAACATTTTGAGACCATTCGGGATATACAATACAAAAACCTCGAATTGAGGCCATGTGTCCCTGAAGTGTAATGAAGGGAGTTCCATTAGGGTCACCCTTTCCGGCATAAGCCAACAGGGTAGAGCCCATAAAACCCACTTCTGTGGCGTAGTATAGTGGTGCCTGGGTCCATTCACCTTGCAGTGTAACGGAAGGCATAATGGAGATGTTTCCTTTGATACAATATTGAGCTGCGGGAGCTTTGACAATACCTCCTCCGGCTTTGTAGGCTTCGGAAATGGCATTGTTGAAAGCTTGTGTGTCGTCGGTGACACCGTCTCCCTTGGCTCCAAAATCTTTTACATTGTAAGTAGCGGAGAAAGTTGCCACGGAAGCTAAAATAAGTAATATTATTAGTATTCTTTTCATATTATATCCTTTGTTTTTATCTAATTATATTATAACACATTTATGGTTATTATTTCAAAATAAAGTTTTTATTTGAATTTATAGTAGTTTTTTTGTTGGCAGACACTTTTGTCCCTGGTAATGAATTATATAATGACAGATAAACCTAAATCTCTGTCAAAAAGCTGTTAGAGAACTCTTTACGCTTTTTATTTTTTTTATAAAAAACCCTTTTTTAAAGCTCTTAAAAGTTGTTTTTTTTTCTATGGTATAATGTTAATGTAAGATAAAAATTTGTTGTTGAGCCAATTAAAGGGTAAAAAACAATATATTTTTGTTGTTACAAAAACACAAATAGGAGGATCATAAAGATGATCACAATGAAAAAAGGATTTACCTTAATAGAATTGTTGGTAGTCATCGCTATAATTGCCATTCTTGCTGCAATTCTATTCCCCGTTTTTGCACAAGCAAGAGACAAAGCAAGACAGAGTGCATGTCTAAGTAACGTTAAGCAAATTGCAACAGCAATTCAGCTTTATACGGACGACTATGACGAAACATACCCGGTCACCAGTGAGCAAGATTGCCAATGTATTCCTGCCGGTTGGGGAAACATGACTAATCTAAACGCTCACTCAGTAAAGGTTTTACTTCAACCCTATTGTAAAAGCTTAGATTTATTTGTTTGTCCCAATGCTTCAAGATCAAGACAATATGATGCTTCTCACGGTTATTGTTCTTATGCTTGGAATGGTGGTGTAATGGATGCAACACACGGAACTCCTGCAATGGCTGCTATATCTAATCTGGCTTCATTGATTTTGTCTATTGAAATGACTGCAGCAGATCAATGGAACAGAATGATGCCTTATTGGCATAATAATGGACACTGGTGGTGTGGAGTTGCTATTAACTCTGTAGTTCCTATTCACGCCGGAAAGACATTATACAACATGGCATTTGCTGACGGTCACGCTAAAGGTATTAAAGAAGGTTTAATACAAACAAGTGATTTTGGCTTCTACCAAAACAGCGACGGACAAAGCAGACAATGGAGTACCAACAAGAATATGTCTGATTGTTCTTTCAAAGGTTAATTAAACATTCATATAAAAAGGATCTTCGGATCCTTTTTTATTATATTTATATTATTATGTGGTTTTGGGTGATATAATGATTAGAAAAATAATATTTATTTTTGTGATTTTTCTTTTTATAAACATTGCTTTTGCTTCGAGAGATGATTATTTATTGGGAAATCCCAAAAGAGCAGAGTGGATGGTGGGAAAATTCGGTTTGATGAATCATTATCTCTTCGTTCCCGAAGGAGAAACAGAAGAAGAAAAAACGGTAAATTTAAATAAAACCGTAGACAATTTTGATATAGATTATTATATGGACCAAGTGGAGAGCATAGGGGCAAGTTGGCTCTTTTTTACCGTTGGTCAAAATACTAAATATTATTGTTCTCCAAATTCTGTAATAGAAAAATGTTATCCCGGACATACATCAAAGAGGGATTTAATGCTTGAACTTGCCAAAGAATGTCACAAAAGAGGTCTTAGATTTGTATTTTATATTCCTGCAGACAGTAGGTGGATGGATGACGGAAGCGGTTTTTATAATACATGGACAGCTGTGTGCAGAGAATATTCTTTAAGGCTTGGAAAATTGTGTGACGGTTGGTGGGTTGATGGTTGCGATCCAAATTAAATGCAAGGTTCATTCGGTAAAATGCTCTGTGAGGCTTTAAGAAGCGGAAATCATGACACTTGTCTTGGAATATCATGTCAAACTTTTGCTGCCGGCACTTATGGACAGGAGAGATATTCTTGTCCTTATACGGATTATATGCCGGGGGAAGTTCATCTTGTAGAGGATGGATATATAAGAACAGACGGAATGTTTGACCCTAATGTATTATATAAAAGTGATGACGGATATGTTAGAACTAAAAACCGTTATCCCAAATATTTTGTTCCGAAGGAGCAATTCATATTAGGTCAGCAATTACATGCTCTTGTTCCCACTGACAGTTGTTTTCAACCTTTTATAAAATTCTCATGGGTAAATTTTGAGAATAATAAGTATGTGGAATTGGCTCACTCTTTTACTGACGTCCATGGTGGTATTACTTCTAACTGTGCCATCGATAAATCCAATGGTCATATTCCGGAAGAAGCCTTTAACAGAGTGAAAAAGATAGGGGACAGTTATAAAGGAGAAAATGCTAAAAAGAAATATCCTTTGGATAAGAGTGTTTTAAAAAGAGCTGAAAGAAAAATACCTAAAAACCCTAACCCTAAGAATATAGCTTATTGTAAACCCTCATATTTAATGAATCCTAATTTGGATATGGAGATTAATTCAAGCGGATTTAATTATGATGCCTTTTTGGGTAATGACGGGGATTTTGATACCTGGTCTTTTGGTGGTGACGGTTTTTATGCTTATGCATATAAATTGGATTTGGAAAAAGTGACCACAGTAAAGAAAATATCTCTCTTTTTCGGAAAACCGAATAATAAAGATGTAGGTTTTACCGATGAGTTTTTGGTTAAAATTTCTAATAACGGAAAAGATTGGAAAGAGGTGGAACACTGTCTAAATCCGGAAAGAAAAACAGAAATTGAATTTAACTATGACAAAGGAATTAAATTTAGATATATAGCAATTATTGCTGTAAAGCCAAACGGTCCCAATCAACCGGGAGGTCAAATGTATATAAGAGAAATAGAAATTTATAAATAAATATTATAAATTTGATATTTGATTCTTTTTTATGTTATAATATATATACAAATTAATAGGAGATATGAAAATGAAAATTATATTTACCTTAATTATATTTATGTTGGGAAGTTTGGTCTTTGCTCAGAATTGGGACAAAGAACCTAATTCTCACAGGGCAGATTTTATGCAAAAGGGTTATGGGATGATGACTCACTACCTTCCTACTCCTCAAGGTGCTACAGAAGAAGAAAAAGCAGAAGATTTTAACAGAATTATTGATAATTTCAATATTGAAGCCTTTATGGACGCTTTTGATCGCTCCGGTGCCGAGTGGCTTATTTTCACCATCGGTCAAAATGTGGGTTATTGGAACAGTTCCAACTCTGTTGTTGACAGTGTAAAGCCGGGACATACTCCAAAAAGAGACCTGGTTTTGGAAATTGCCAAAGAAGTTAAGAAAAGAGGTAAAAAGTTTATAGCATACCTTCCCGGTGAAGCTGCCGCACTTTGCGGTAACGATCCTTCATTTATTCCTGTTTTCCATTGGACACAGAGTATAGGAACACCGGAGTTTTACGCTACTTGGGCTGATTTTTTGAGGGAATATTCTTTGAAATTCGGTAAAGATTGTGATGGTTGGTGGATAGACGGTATTTATGCTTCTGTTCATGATAATAGTTATAATTGGTCTATATGGGCAGATGCCATGAGAGCCGGAAACCCTGACAGTGCCATAGCTTTTTCCGATGCATCTTATGTTTTGGGATATTTAAACAATCTCACACCTGAAAATGACTACTTCCCCGGTGAAGTTCATGCCATGGAAGACGGTTATGTTAGAATAGATCCTTTGTTTGGTGAAACATATTTAAGCGATGACGGAAAGATAAGACAAAAGTATTCCTTGCCAAAATATTTTATTCCTAAAGGCCCATTTTTAGATGGTGCACGACTTCACGCTCTTGTTCCATTTGATTCAACTTTTAATCCTACAGTTAAAACAGAGTGGGCTTCTTATGATGTGGACAGTCTTTTGAGACTTTGCCATTCCTTCCATGCGGTAGGTGGCGGTGTCACTCTTAACTCTCCCATAAATATGGACGGAACCATACCTCCTTCATCTCTTGCCAAGCTTGAAGCTGTTGGTAAAAGTTTCAAAGATAAAAGTGCTGATAAGAAATACAAATTAGATCCAAAAGTTCTTGACAGAACGGTAAAAGTTATGGGTAAGAACCCTAACCCTAAAAACATTGCTTGGGGAAAACCGGCTAAATTATATGATGCCAATATGACAAGAGAAGTTGCTTCTTCAAGTTTTGCTCATGATGCTTTTTTAGGTAATGACGGTGATAAAGCTTCTTGTGCTGTAGGTGGAGACGGTGCTTGGGCATGGACTTATTTTCTCGATTTGGAAAAGTCCACAAAAATTTCTCAAATTAAGCTTACCATGGGTGATTTTTACGCTACGGAATTTACTGTTAGCACATCAGTTAACAATGTTATATGGGATGAAATTGACCATGTATATAATACAGATAAACAATTGGAATATACTTGGAAATTAAAGAATAAAAATGTTCGCTATATAAAGATTACATCCCTAAAGCCAAACGGAGCCAACCAAGAAGGCAAACAGCTTGGCGTTTATGAATTGGAAGTTTATAAATAATTATTTGCCTATCCCCCTAAAACTCGTCAGAGTTTTGGGGGTTGCAGTTGCGAAAAATTTCCAAGGGTCTAGTCAAAAATCTTTAATGTTAAAGATTTTTGCCGTCGGGCACCGAAAAATCGTAGATTTTCCGGCTCTTGCTAAAAACGACCCAAGGGTTCCCGAAAAGTCGTTAAGACTTTTTGGGATTTGGGCAAACAGTTGTCGTTTTTACAAAAAAGCGGTGCTTATTTCTCACCCCGAAAAGTTTCGCTTTTAGCTCAACTTTTTGTGGACCCCGAGATTGCCGCAATTCACCCCGGAAAGTTGAGCATAATCGAAACTTTTTGGGATTTGGAGTGACGGTGAGATGGAATCCTAATTTCTGTTTTTCTAAACGAGGAAATCTTATGAAATATTATCTTATTGTTCTTTTTATTTTATTATCCGCAGTTCCAATCTTTGCCGAATACGCAAAGGGGGATGCTCCTTTTGTTAATACTTGGCTTGTTTTGGGAGCTGTTAAAGGTGATTTTGATAGTGAATTAATACAAGGTCAGCCAACTTTAGCCGAAGAAATTCAAGGTAAAAAGTGGGAATATTTGGACGACAGACTATTTTCAAGAAACCTTGATGACTATGTGGATCTTTTTTCTTATTACAGAATTATAAAGAAAGAGAGTATTGACGGAGTTGTGGCATATCTACATACTTTTGTTTATTCTCCGGAGGACACAGAGGCTCAAATCCGATATGGGGGAGACAGGTTTTCAAAAGTGTTTTTAAACGGTGAACTTGTTGCTTCAGCAAAGGTAGGATATTCCGAAAGAGAACATTATGATAATTGGTCCAGTTATTTGTGGAAATCCCAACAGGACAATGCCACCAAAGATACTGTAATTAAAGATGTAATGTTAAAAAAGGGTTGGAACAGTGTTTTGGTCAAGGTGGGAACGGAAAGAGAGCAGGTTTTCGGCTTATATTTCCGAATTTCCGATAAAAACGGAAACAAAATGGATAATATTTCTTATTCCTTATACGGACCATTGTCAGATAAACTTTCAATAGATAATACTTCTATTAAAGGCACTGACAAAAATATGCCTACAGCCTTTACCGGTTGGACTTATGTGGGAGCAAAATTAGACGAGGATTTTGAACAATACACAAACAGTGCCAAAAAAGAATTGTGGGAAAGTGCTTTAAGTGCTACGGATTTTTCTTTTACAGCCTCCGGCGGTGTGCCTCCATACAGTTTTTACATAAAAGGAAATCTTCCTAAGGGTTTGGGTTTTAAAGACGGAGTAATTTACGGAAAAGTAGATGAAAAGGCAAAATTGGGAGATTATAGTTTTACCGTTACGGTAAAGGACTCCAAAGGTGATACAGTCCATAAAGATTTTTCAATAACTTTGAAAGAAAGACCTAACAAATGGATAGAGGCGGGAAGACTTACAGCTCTAATTCACGCTCCCGAAGGTATTCCCGCAGAAGATGTGGCAAAATTGCCAAAACAGATAAAGAGAGAGGGTTATACTGTTTGTATGCCCATTTCATACAATAACGGACAATATAAATTTAGATTTCCCAATATACTTAATACAAGGCCGGAATATGATGCGGGAGATGTTATAACTCCCATTTATGAAGCCTTTAAGAAAGAAGGGGTAAATTTTGGAATGTATGTGGGTAATGTTTTGGGCAACCCTCATTGCACTTATGATATGATTCCCCTTCTTTATGAAGATATGTGTCAAAGATATGAGCTGAAAGTTCTCTGGCATGACTGGCTTGGCGTGGATCACGCTTCTGTTGACGCTATTTATTCTTTGGTTAAGACCATAAATCCTGACACGGTTATTATAAACAACGGTTTGGAAAGATACACCAACGGTGATTGGGATGTATTGTGTATTGAAGATTTAAATACTTTTGCAAACCCGGAAAACCTCTGGGAAGGCAGATTTCCTTATAATTACGGAATTCATTATTTCAAACCGCCATATAATTGGCCTAAGAATTATTCTCTTGAAACTTGGAAATATATTAGAGAAAAGTCAGAGAAATACCCGAAAGTCACAGACTGGGTTGACTATTTGAAGACTACCATAGCCATTAACAGCGACGGAGGAATAACCAATCTCGATCACTCTTGGGTTAATGAGTTTGGTTATTCAACTTATTTGAAATCAGCACATGAAAAAATGGCAAATTGGTGCAACGGTAAATATGTTTCCGAGCCTTTATATAATGCCTATACAAACTGTTATCCTTTATATGATTTAAGCGGAGATTATGGTTATGCCAATGTATCTGTTGACGGAAAAAGTATATATTTGATATTTACGGAAAACCCCAGATATAAGAAAGGTTTAAAAGCTTGCGGTGAATATTTGACACTTAATGATTTTCCCGGTGAAGTTGTTGATGCAAAATGTATAAATATTAATGTTCCC
Source organism: Abditibacteriota bacterium (assembly GCA_017445025.1). Taxonomy (GTDB): domain Bacteria; phylum Armatimonadota; class UBA5829; order UBA5829; family UBA5829; genus RGIG7931. The sequence continues at coordinate 12,648 of JAFSVJ010000051.1, forward strand.
GTAAAGTTTACACAGGAAGGCAAAACCCTTACTTTGAGAGTAGCTCATCTTGAACAGGATAAAATTGCCACAATTGTTAAATTATCTCTTAAAAAGCCTATAGAATATGAATCTGACAGACACGAATTGGAAAGGGGAACTCTTCCTGTTGTAATTAAGAAAGGAAACATAGCTTTCGGAAAGCCTTCAAAACTAATGTCAAATGATGGTCTCCGAGAGTTGGAACCATCTTCTTTCAGTGCATTTGCTTTTAACGGAAATGACGGTCGTTCGGATACGGTTGCCGCAGGCGCCTGGGAGTGGAACTGGACTTATGAATTGGATTTGGAAAAAGTTGAAAAGTTCGGTGAAATAAAGGTATATTTCGGAAAGCCGGATGTGGAAGACGGTCACGGTTTTGCTACAGATTTTGCCATAAGAGTGTCAAAGGATAAGGTAAATTGGACGGAAATAGCACATTATGAAAACCCGGAGGGTAAAAAGGTCTTTGATATAGTTTGCAAAGACACGGAAGCAAGGTATATCTGCATTGACGGTTTCAAACCTGACGGAGAAGGTCAATTTGGCGGTCAAATGTCCATCGCCGAACTGGAAATATATAAATAATCAGAAATCTGTCCCCTTAAACTTCATTCCCAAAAAGTCTTGCTTTGCTACAACTTTTTGGGAACCCTTGAAATTCGCAGGTTTGGGGGGGATTTTTGCCAAAGGCAAAAAGACGGGGGGATGGAATTCTAAGTCTTTAGACTTTCTTTGAAATTTCGTTCGTCACCTTTCCCTCTATTTTTCCGCGAAAAAGCCCATTCTCCAAAGAGTCTTACAACTTTTCGGAGTCTATTGGCCACCCAACCGGTCCTTGGCTCTCAGTCCAAAAGGACTGACAGGGTAGCGTATCACCTGTATTTGACATATTAAACTTAATAGATTATATTTAAAAATATTTATTTACGAGGTATTTTATTTCATAATTTTCAAAAAAAAACTTAATAAATTTCAAATTTTTATAAAAAATCTTGTTATTTTTGCGATTTTTGGGGTTTTAAAACTTGTTTTTTTTTTTTTTTATGTGGTATAATATATATGTATGATTTTTTGATACATAAATGCTTTTAAATTCAATGATATGAAGAGTTTTGAGCTTTTAGTATGAAAAATGATACAATAAAATATCACAGGAGGATTTTCATAATGAAAATCAGTTTAAAAGGTTTTACCTTGATAGAATTGTTGGTAGTGATTGCTATCATTGCCATACTTGCCGCAATTCTATTCCCCGTTTTCGCACAGGCAAGAGAGAAAGCAAGAGCCGCAAGTTGTCTGTCCAACTGTAAGCAGATAGGAACAGCTATCCAGCTTTACACAGACGACTACGACGAAACCCTTCCCGGTTCCAACGACTGTGACAAAGCAGTAACTTGGCCCACAGGTTTAAACAACATGTGTCCCGACGGCCCCAGTGCTATCCCTTATATGTTGAATCCCTATTGTAAAAACTATAAGATTTTTGCATGTCCTTCTGCCGGAAAAGATACTTGGTATTACTCAAGCACAAACAGAACTTATCCAATTCATAACAAGATGTGGAATGGTTTAGTTCTTCACAGTGGCAGTTCAACTGAGACATCATACGGTCCTATTTCTATGGCACAGATTACCAGATCTTCTGAAATAATTCTTTTTGTTGAAAGAAAGAATAATGATGTATGGCAAAGATATGCTATGATCCCCGCATTTTGGGGATTTTGGGGAACCGGTTGGACTTATGAAGCATGTTATAAACCTCTTCACAATGGTGGTGAGAACCTAACTTTTGTTGACGGTCATGCCAAATATTACAAAGTGGAAGCCATTACTCTTGAAATGTTCGGTGCTAAAGTAAACAACGGTGCCAACAACAAGTGGTATACCGGTGGAACATATATGAACGGTATTGATACCAGAACTTCAAATTATGTAATAGAGTTATAGTTTTTTGCATTATGACTTAATGCTTATTTAAAAGGTTTATTTGAAATTTATTTAAGTTTTTATAATTATTAGATTTCAAATAAATCTTTTTTTATAAGGAGATTTTTTTATGTATAAAAGGATTGTTTTTTGTATTATTCTGATTTTATTATCCTTATGTGTATTTGCAGAATATGCGGATTCCATTGCAGACAGTGATAAATATATTAAAGATCCGGCTCCTTTCATAAACACTTGGGCAGTCCTTGGTGTTTTTAATGAAAAAGAAGCTATAGATACGGATATTATCGGAGAAGCATCGGTTGAGCCTTATGTGGGCCAAGAAACCGGCGGTAAAACTTGGGAATATTTTGATGACCGACTTTTCTCAAGAAATTATGACGATTATGTAGATTTATATTCCTATTATAAAGTTAAGAAAAAAGATAATGTGGACGGTTGTGTTATATATCTTCACAATTATGTTTTCAGCCCAAAGGAACAACAAGTTCAAATCCGTTGGGGCGGAGACAGATATTCCAAAGTTTTTCTTAACGGTGAAGAAATAGGAAAAGCCTTGGTAGGTTTTCCCAACAATGTAATTACTTATACGGATCCTGACTGGTGGCACGCCGGGGGAAACTGGAAACATCTTCAAGATAATGCCACAAAGGATGCCAATAAAGTCAACGTCACACTTAAAAAAGGCTGGAACAGAGTTTTGGTTAAGGTTGGAAATGACCGTGAAGGTGTTCTCGGTTTATACTTCCGTATTAGCGGAAACAAGGGTGAGAATTTAAATCTTATCACTTCTCCCAACGGTCCCAAATCATCTTTAACCATAGATAATAATGCTTTAATCCTTGACGGAAATAAAAATATGCCCATAGCTTACAGAGGTTGGCCTTATGTGGGATTTGATTTGGGAGAAACTTTTTACAATTATATTAAATCTGTTCATTTTCCGGCACACTATACTTCAACAGTTTCCGCATCAGATTTTGTATTTACAGCCGGTGGGGGCAGTGCTCCCTATTCATATTCTTTAACGGGAAAACTTCCTAAGGGTTTGTCTTTCAAAAACGGAAAGATTATGGGAAAAGTAGCTCTTCATTGTGAAATAAAAGATTACCCCATTACACTAACAGTGAAAGATGCACAAGGTCAAACAGCTACCAAAGATTTTGTCATAACTGTAAAGGAACGTCCCAATAAATGGGTGGAAGAAGGCAGAATGACAGCCCTTATCCACTCTCCCGAAACCATTCCTGCCGATAAAATAGAAGAAGCTGCCCAAGTGGTTAAAGATCAAGGCTATTGTTTGGTAATGCCCATAAACTTTAATAACGGTTTGTATAATTTTAGGTCACAAAATCGTTTTAACACAGTTCCCGAAAAAGACCTCGGTGACGCATTAACTCCTTTGGTTGAACCTTTTGAGAGTAGGGGAGTTAAGGTAGGAACTTATGTAGGAAATGTTATTCCTGCCCCACAATTTGCTTACGATCAAGTGGTGGCAATGTATGAAGATATGATAACAAGGTATATGCCAAAAGCTATATGGCACGATTGGTTGGGAGTATGTCACGGCTCTACTGACGCAATTTTTTCACTTGTAAAGACCATAAATCCGGACATAGTTATTTTTGAAAACGGTATTCAAAGATTTACCAACGGTGACTGGGATGTTTTGGCAATAGAGTTTATGTCAAATACCAAAGACAAAGAAGGAGATATATGGTCTTCTTTTGTATATGACTATGGTAAAAATCTATATCCGTCTGTATATAATTGGCCTAAGGCTTATTCTATGGAAACTTGGCATTCTTTGGCTTCCCCGGATTTAATAGAAAAATTTCCTGACAAAGTAGATTGGGATAGTTTTTTAAAGCTCAATATTGCAGTTATTTGTGAGGGCGGAATTTCCAATCTTGATCATACAATAGGAACCGCAGAGGAAGAATTCCAAAGATTTGAGCAACACAAAAAAATGGCTGCTTGGTGTAACGGAGAAACAGTTTCTGAGCCCCTTTATCACGCTTACACCAATTGTTACCCCGTATATGAAATGGTTGAGGATTGGGGATATGTTAATGTTTCTCTTGACGGTAAAAATTTATATGCAATTGCTATGAAAAACCCACGCGGAAAAATAGGTTTGACCGGTAAAGATATTATGATTAATTCTTTCCGAGGTGATGTAGATTCTGTTATCAATATGAATAGCGGAGAAAGTGTTAAATTCTTACAAAAGGGTAAAGTTTTGACATTGTCTGTTAAAGATGTTAAGCCTGACCAAGTTGCTAATATTTTCAAAATCATACTAAAAGAGCCTATTTCTTATGATGATACTCCAAGAACTTTAAAGCCGGAAAAATATACCAATAAAAAGAATTTGGCTTATCAAAAAGTGGGATATATGCAAGAAGTAAACGGTAATCTTTGGACACTTTCAAGCGGATTTGACAGATATGCCTCCTACGGAACCGACGGATTTATGGATACAGACGTGGCAGCCGGTGAAAGATATAACTGGGGATATATGGTGGATTTGGATAATGAATATTCAATCGGAAAAGTTAAAGTATATATGACCGGTGTCACAACAAAATACAGATTGGAAGTATCTCTTGACAGTAAGAATTGGGATGTAATTGAAAAAGGTGAGAATCCGGATTTGAATAAGGAATTGGAGTTTTCTTTCCCAAAGATAAAAGCAAGATATGTTCGTTTTGTTTCATTAAAGCCTGACGGTCCCGGTCAACCCGGCGGTCAAATGGGCCTTAGAGAGATAGAAGTTTACTAAATTTGTCTATGACAAATTCTGCTCCCCTAAAACTCACCGGAGTTTTTTGGGGTGGCAGTCCGAAAAAGTTTCAAGGGCTCCCGAAAAATGGAGTTTACGACACTTTTGGGGAATGAAACTGACGGGGGGATGGAATTCTATTACCTAAGAAATTTTTAAATTTTACCAACCCCCTTTGATTTTTTGGAATTTGGAGTTGATTTGAATAATGGAATTTAATTATTTGAGGTTATAAAATGTTAAATAGAATCTTATTTGTTTTCTTGTTAATTATTTGGTCTGTTTTTGCTTTTTCTGCCGATGACAGTTATCTCCTCGGTAATCCCAAGAGAGCTGAATGGATGGTAGGTAAATTTGGTTTAATGAACCATTATTTGTTTGTTCCTCCGGGAGAGACGGAAGAAGAGAAAACAGAAAATTTAAATAAAATCGTTGACAATTTTGATATAGATTATTATATGGATCAAGTAGAGCAGATAGGTGCAAGTTGGCTTTTTTTCACCGTAGGTCAAAACACAAAATATTATTGCTCTCCCAATTCTGTAATTGAGAAATGTTATCCCGGACATACATCCAAGAGAGATTTAATGCTTGAACTTGCCACAGAATGCCATAAAAGAGGCTTAAGATTTGTTTTCTATATTCCTGCCGACAGCAGATGGATGGATGACGGAAGCGGTTATTATAATACTTGGACTGCCGTATGTCGAGAATATTCTCAAAGACTTGGAAAATTATGCGACGGTTGGTGGGTTGACGGTTGCGACCCTAAAGAGATGCAAGGTGAGTTTGGAAAGATGTTGGCTGAGGCTATGAGAAGCGGTAATCACGACACATGCCTTGGCATTTCCTGTCAAACTTTTGCGGCCGGCAGTTATAACAAAGAGTTGTATGCTTGTCCCTATACGGATTATATGCCCGGTGAAGTTCATCTTGTAGAGGATGGTTACATCAGAACAGACGGAATGTTTGACTCTTCTCTTTTATATCAAAATGAAGAAGGCTATGTGAGGGTTAAAAATAATTATCCGAAATTTTTTGAACCCAAAGAACAATTTATATTGGGACAACAACTACACGCTCTTGTGCCTACGGACAGTTGTTTTCAACCTTTTATTAAGTTAGAATGGGTAAATTTTGATAACAATAAATATGTGGAATTGGCTCATTCTTTTACTGATGCCAAAGGTGGCATAACATTTAATTGTGCTATTGACAAGTCTAACGGTCATATCCCGGAGGAAGCCTTTAGAAGAGTTAAGAAAATAGGGGACAGTTATAAAGGCGATAATGCCAATAAAAAGTATCCTTTGGATAAAAATGTTCTGAAAAGAAGCAAACGAAAAATATCAAAGAATCCCAACCCTAAAAACATTGCATATTGCAAACCCTCTGATTTGATGAATCCGAATTTGGATATTGAAATATCTTCAAGTGGTTTTATATATGATGCTTATTTAGGAAATGACGGTGATTATGAGACTTGGTCTGTAGGCGGTGACGGTTTTTATGCTTACGCATATAAACTTGATTTGGAAGAAATTACCAAAGTTAAAAAAGTGTCTTTGTATTTTGGTAATCCGAATAATAAAGATAAAGGTTTTGCTGACGAATTTTTGATTAAGATATCAGATAACGGAAAAGATTGGAAAGAATTGGAACACTATGTAAATCCGGACAGAAAAACAGAGATTGATTTTAATTACAACAAGGGAGTGCAATTTAGATATATAGCAATTATTGCCGTAAAGCCAAACGGTCCCAACCAACCCGGTGGTCAAATGTATGTGAGGGAAATAGAAATTTATAAATAAAATAATTATATTTTCTTTGTTTTCTATATTCAAATATGTGGGATAATGTAATTTTATATTTTTAATACAATTTGTTTTTTTTGATTATTAATTTGAAATTATATAATTTTTTATTATATAATACTTATGAATTATTTTTATGAGGTAATTAATGGAGAAGTGGAAAAAATTGTGGTCAAACGAAAAATTCGTGGGCTACACCTTTATTTTACCTAACTTTTTGGGTTTTTTGCTTTTTACATCTCTGCCTGTTATAGCGTCCCTTATATTAAGTTTTATGAATTGGGATATTCTTAACGAGCCTGAGTGGGCAGGTTTTGACAACTTTGTCAATCTCTTGGGTTTCCACAGAGATGAAGGAGCAATAGTAGCCAATGATGCGGAGTTTTGGAAATATTTGTATAACACTGTTTATATGATGTTAATAATTCCCGTAAGTATGGTTGGGTCCCTTTTATTGGCTTTGCTTTTAAACAGAGAAATTAAGGGAATTGTTGCTTTTAGAGCTATATATTTTCTCCCTTCAATATGTGCCGGTGTGGCAGTTTGTTTGTTGTGGAAATGGCTTCTCAATTCCAATTACGAAATAGGTCTTATTAACTCTTCCATTGCAACTGTGGCAAGTTGGTTCGGAATAGATCCAATGTCTGTTAATTATCCCAAATGGTTATCCGACCCTGCTCTTTCAAAGCCCGCTCTTATGATTATGTCTCTGTGGTCAGGTATTGGTGGAATGAATATGATACTATACCTTGCGGCTCTGCAAAATGTTCCTCAGGAGCTTTACGAAGCTGCTGATATTGACGGTGCATCTTCATTCCAAAAGTTTTGGAAGATTACTTTGCCTTTCCTTTCACCCACCACATTTTTCATTACAATTATGAGTATTATAGGTGGTTTCCAAGGTGGTTTCACTCAGGCATTTGTAATGACCGAAGGTGGTCCCGCCGGTTCAACCACAACCATTGAATATTATTTGTATAACAACGCATATTCCTATTTCCAAATGGGTTATGCCGCCGCCATAGCTTGGGTAATATTTATTATAGTTTTAATATTGACTATGATTAACTGGAAATTCGGCGGAAAATTGGTTCACTATTAGGAAGGCATAATATGAAGAAACAGACTATACTTAATAATACTATAATAATAATTTGTTTGTGTGCAATAGGAATAGGAATGCTTTTGCCTCTTATTTGGATGCTCTCTACATCTTTAAAAGAAGGTAATGCTGTAAATTCATTCCCTCCGGAATGGATACCTAATCCTATAAAGTGGTCAAACTATAAAGATGCTGTGGAAGCTGTTCCCTTTTTCAGATATTTTATGAATTCTGTTATTATTTCTGTGACTGTGACTTTCGGTCAGGTTTTGACCAGTGCCATGGCAGCTTATGCATTTTCACGACTTAATTTCCCGGGAAGAGATACACTTTTCTTTGGTTACCTCGCAACTATGATTATCCCCGGTTCCGTCACCATGATTCCCACCTTTATTTTGTTCAGGTCTCTTCACTTGGTGGATACATACACAGCTTTGATTTTGCCGGGTATGTTTTCCGCATACGGAACATTTATGTTAAGGCAATTCTTTATGAGTTTGCCAAGGGAATTGGAGGATGCGGCGAAGATAGACGGTTGCACTCTGCCTATGGTATTTTGGAATGTGATTTTGCCTCTTTCCAAACCGGGACTGGCAACTCTCGCTACATTTACATTCCTTGGTTCTTGGAACAACTTTATGTGGCCTTTGGTTGTGACAAGCAGTGAGCTTAAGAAGGTATTACCTTTGGGACTTATGTCCTTCCAAGGACAATATTCAACTCAGACCAATTTACTTATGGCAGGTTCATTAATAGCCCTTATACCTATTATATTGGTATTTTTGTTTAACCAAAGATACTTCATTAAGGGTATCCAAATGGGTGCCGTTAAAGGTTAATATAAAAATAGAAATCAGATTGTGGTGTTACCCACTACTTAGGTTGAAATAACATGAAAAATAAAATCATTCTTTTAATTTTAACTCTTGTTTTTATCTTGGTTTTTGCTACAGGGTGTAATAACTCCGGCGGAGATAAAAAAGCCAAAAAAACATATCTAAACGTAGCTGTTTGGGCGTCAAACGAGGAGAGAGCTGTCCTTGAGCCGCTCTTTGATAAGTTTGAAGCGGAAAACCCGGATATACAGTTATTTGTGGATTATATTCTTTCTACTCAATATAAGAATAAAATCTTGACTTCTCTTGCAGGCGGAACAGGTCCGGATGTGTTCTTGGTTTACTGTTCATTGTTTTCTGCTTTTCAAGAGAAAAATGTTTTGTATCCTTTGGAAGAGCTTATTGCCAAAGACCCAACCTTTAAAAAGAGTGATTATTTGGACTCTGCTTTAAATCAATTTTCAAAAAACGGTGACCTATACTGCATTCCTCGTGATATGCTTCCTCTCTCTTTTATAGCATATAACAAGAAATGTTTTGATGAAAAAGGGCTTCCTTATCCCAAAGATTTTATGACTTATGATGAAATTATAGATCTGGCTCAAAAGGTTGGTAATAAAAACCAACATCAAATAACAAGATTTGGTTTGTATTTGGTAGATCCTTATGAAGTAATTCTATCCTATGGCGGAGAGTTGGTGGATAATGTGGAAAATCCCACAAAGGCTGCAATTAATGACCCAAGATTTGTGAAAGGCTTGGAATTATATCACGATATGATTTATAAATACAGAATATCACCTACAAAGGCAGAAATAGATGCCATTGGGCAAGATACTATGTCTATGTTAAAGTCAGGTAATATAGCTATGTTTTGGAGCGGAACTTGGACATTAAGGTCTTGTTTGGAAAATAAAGAAGATTTGGATTTCGGTTATGTTCAAGGACCTCATCAACCGGGCATAGAACCTAGATTTTTGCAAGGCGGAGCGGGCTATGGAATAAATGCCAACACAAAGCATCTTGACGAAAGTTGGCGAATGCTTAAGTTTATAACAGGTTATGATGTTCAATTTGCTATGGCAGATTGTGATTATCTATTCCCCTCAAGAAAGGATGTAATCAAGACTTTATATATTGATAAACCTAAAGACCCCTACGGTGACAGAACCGCTCTTTTGAAAGCTGCCGAATGTGTAATTCCTTATCCGAAAGTTTATATTTATGATAAGGTTATGGATGCAGCGGGCAGAGTCTTTGATAACTATTTTCTTGACACTATCAGTCTTGAAAAAACCGTAAAAGACGCACAAAAAAAAGTAGACGCAGTATTCCAAGAAGAGCGAGACAAACAAGCTCGCCGAGAAGCAAGAAAAGCAAGAAGAGAAGCTAAAAAGAACAAAAAATAAAACCCTTTACCTCACCTTTTGGAGTATAATATGAAAGTATGTGTTTTTCAACCGGAATATTCTTATAATACAGACGATGCCGACAGATTATTTCAGTCTTATATTGAAACATTGGACAGTTTGGACAAAAGCTGTGATGTTATTGTTTTTCCCGAATATTCCAATGTGCCGGTAAAGGTGGCAAACAGAGAAGAGCTTTTGTCTTGTTTTAACAAATATACGGATTCCCTTCATTCTAAGGCCATAGAAACAGCCAAGAGATGTAAAGCCAATGTTTTTATAGGCTGGATTTATGGAACGTCCTCAGGTCTCCGAAACACCATAGTTGCTTATAATTCCAAAGGAGAGAGGGTAGGGGAGTATTATAAACAACACTTGGTTCCGAGAGAAATGTCTGAATACAAATTGGACAGTCAATATAGTTATGAATCATCTGAGCCTACCATAATTGAAATTGACGGTGTAAAATATGCTTTTATGATATGCTATGACTGTTATTTTTATGAATTGCTATCAAATATAGGAAGATATGATCCCGATGTGCTTATAGTTTCTGCATACCAAAGAAGTGATACTCACGACACTTTGGCATTTATGAACCAATTTGCCGCATATAATACAAATGCTTATATTTTAAGGTCAAGTGTAAGTTTAGGAGGAAGCAGTCCCACCGGTGGCTCTTCCATGATAGTATCTCCCGAAGGCAAAATCCTTGCGGATGCTTATAACAATGTGGGTGTTATTACTGCGGATATTGACCCTCATAAGAGATATTTAAAGCCGGCAGGTTTCGGAAACCCACCGGCTCCTCATCATAAATATATTGAAGCGGGAAGAAGACCATGGAAATACAGACCGGCAGGTCCTTTTATCATTCCCGATAATGAAACATTGCCTTATCCGAGAATGTGTGCTCACAGAGGTTTTAATACAATTGCCCCTGAAAACTCTATGCCCGCATTCGGTGCCGCTGTTGCTCTCGGTGCGGAAGAGATAGAGTTTGACCTTTGGGAAACCAAAGACCATGAAATAGTTTCCATTCATGACCCAAATTTGGACAGAGTGTCAAATGGCACAGGTTTTGTGGGAAATAAAACTTTGAAAGAACTTAAAGAATTGGATTTCGGTTCTGTTTATTCTCCCGAGTTTGAAGGCTTACAAATTCCTACTTTTGAAGAAATTTTAAAGAAATTTACCCGTCTGGTTATAATGAATGTTCATATAAAACACGTGGATGATATTAATCCTTTGCCGGAAGAATATTTAAAGAAGATTATTGATTTGTGTAAAAAATATGATTGTGAAAAATATGTATATTTTATGACCGGAAATCCTGCCATTTTAAGACAACTTGAAGACCTTGCTCCTCATATGGAAAGGTGTGCCGGCGCTACGGAGGATCCTAAGGAAGATTTGGTGGAAAAGGCTTTGAAATATGGATGTAAAAAAATACAACTTTTCTCTCCTCATTTTGAGTTTAATCCTCCGGATTATGTAGAAAAAGCAGTAGAAAAAGCTCATAAAAACGGCATAAAAGTAAATCTGTTTTATTCCGACGACCCTAAGGAAGCCAAGATGTATTTAGACCTTGGTGTGGATACAATCCTAACCAACGATTACCATCGAGTTGGAAGTATACTAAAATAACAGCAGGTTTTACCTGCTTTTTTTATTTATTTCAAACAAAAAGGACTTTAGAAATTATTTAAAAAAAAGAGTTTTTAAAACATTTGATATTTTTTGTGTTTTATGGTATAATAGAATTAAGTGATAAAAAGAATTTAGGTATTTAAAATAAAGTTTTAAATAATTTAAATTGTTGAAAGATATTTATTCACTCATTATTAATTTAAAAGGAGGAAAAAATAATGAAAAAGATATTTTTCTTTTTTATGTTGATTTTACTCAGCAATTATCTTTATTCATCCGGTTGTTCCCCTAATCCTGCAATAGAGTTTAATGCGACTTATTCTACCTTTGTATCAAGAGGTGGTAATGTAATATTTATGTGTTCCGCTTATGACAAAGACACATACACCGACAATAATAATAACTCAAATGAAATATATGATTCCTACATAGGTTATAATAATTCCGGTTTTTCTTTTTGGACTTTAAACGATGGTTTAACATTGACAGATATGTCTTATTGGAAAGCAGACGGAACATACGAAACAGCAATTACCGGACAAGTATTGAATAATGTAGGTGATTATACTGCCACATTAAATATTTCAGATTTAGGAGCTATATCACCCGGGGAGACCGGTTCAAAGGATGATACGGATGTAAATGTAAATGTGGATGTGACTGTTGTTGATATAGAAGTGACCTGCTCTGCTCCTACCACAATTATTAACAATGAAACAGTTTATTTATTGCCTATGAATGATGATGACGATAATGAAAATCAGATAATAGATAATACAGAAACGGAAAATACAGATGAAGATGATTTAATACCCCTTACTTTTACCATAACCCCCAATAACACAAGAGTTCAAGATTATTGTCATGCTAAAATATATGGCACAGGTGTTAAAGTTTTTGCAAACAGTGACAGAAGTAATGAATATACATTAACAAATAATGCTTTCGATAATATAGGAATTTTAGATTTTAATTCAACAAATACATATACTTTTTATATAGAACCGCAATATACAAGCATTGCCACGTTAAACATACGATTTTTCAGTGACTATCCTATTCCCATTCCCGCACCCACCCCAACTTATTTTTCACCACTTAATTTAAATGTAGTAAAAACAGTTAAAATATTGGGCAACAGAATAAATTTAAACTCCGGCATTGCCGATAATATTGAAAACTCTACCCCGGGAAAAGTTATACCAAAATACGATTATTTAAACCAAGGAGTAAATAGTTTTTCCTTAAATGTAAACGGTATCAATAATTACAGATCCGATTGGTCATCTGTATTACATATTCCCATAAATAACAATGAATGTGATAATGTAGAATTATATTCAAATTATTTATTAAGTAATTTAATATATAATAATACAGAATTTTCAAGCAATAATACACCAAGTAATATATATGTGAAAGGTGTAAAGCCGGGCCAAGCCACAATAAAAGGATTTTTAAAAGAAAACTCCGGTTCTATTATACATAGAGACGAAATCTTATATTCGGTTTGCCAAGTGGATATAAGCCATAATCCGGATCCTTTAAACGGAAATGATTCAGATTTCCCCGATCAAGATATGCCGGAGTTAAGATATATACAATCCGATACGGTATATCCAATATCTTTAAAGCTTCTTTATGATGAGGATAATACAGATTTAGACAATGATTATTATTTGGAGTTTGTAGGTAATTATTATATAAGTGTTTATACAGATGTTAATGCAACAAATTCATTGGTATTAGATAATTCCTATAAAAAGACTTGGATTATAGGTCAAGATGAAATGCCGGAGATATTATACATAAAATGTAGTCCCATGGCATTTAATGAAATAACATTATCTCTAAATTTAAAGAAAGTTTCTGCTCCTAACACAGTTATAGCTAAAGATGAAATTAAATTTAAATTATTGGTAAATAATTATGTATATTCGTTAGAACAAGGTTTTGGAAACACAACGGTTCTTTGGCAAGATTGGGTAAACGAGATAAAAACCGACAGTCTTCACACTTACAGACAATGTAATACAATTTATGACAGTAGTTGGTTAAATGCAGATAATCCGCCGGATGGTATAGCTTATGAACCATACCCGGTTTATGATTCATTTAAGCATAATTATTTATTCTTTTTTCAAAACGAAGGAACAATTAGTAAAGATACCCCTTATGAAAAGAATCGTCCTTTTTTAGTTCCTAAAGATAAAAAACTCAAAATTATTGAAGGTGATTTTTTTGTTAACAATAATAATCTCAGTAGTGCAACCATAAGTGCAACTACCAATTCAACTTATAGTTTTTCTGACATTAATGCTACCGGCGTTCAAAACGGACCACACAGCGTATTAACTATCAATAATGCTGAATCTTCAAACACATATAACAGTGTTCGTTACAGAAAATTATATATAGACTGGAAATATAATTCTATTGACATAGGCAGAACATATCATGATTTATATGTGACTTTAAGAGAACCATTAAAGGAAACAAATGAATCAACAATAACAGCTTATGATGTCTATTATACTAATAATCCAAATGATAAAAGACTATATGAAACTTGCGTATGGATTGGTTGCGTTGCGGCAAAAGGTAAATTAACTGAAACAGATGTTTTTAATTCTATTTGGAACAAATTTCAAACAATGAATGTTACTTCAAAAGACGGAGAACAATTAGGATATTATGTAGCAGGTGAAAATACATTAGGAGTTTTTACAACTTATAATTTATTACGTGTTAAGGACGGACGCTGTGGCTCTTGGGCAAGGTTTTTTCAAAATGTTTTAGCATGTCAAGGAGTATCTGTTGATTTATATAGTTTTCAATTAAAAAATAATTTTTATGACTATGGTAATGAAAATATAGGTTATTTTAGAATTGAAGGAAATACAACTTATCAAGTTCAATTAATCCAAAAATTTACTCAATTTCAAAAAAACGGAAAACCAGATAAAATACCTTTTATAGATCATGTAATCAATAAATACAAAATCAATAATGAATATTATTATTATGATGTGACCGGTAAATATAATTATGGAGATTATTCATTAGAACATTATGTTGAGAATAATCTAAAAGTTAGATATACTGATGTTTCTAATCCGGATAACTACTATGAAGAATCTTTAAATACTAACGATATAACATTAAATAATTAAGGAGAAATGTAATGAAAAACTTATTTTTATTAATAATACTTATATTATTATCAAATTTAATGAGCTTTGCCATAGATATGAAGGATGCAACTTCAACTCATGATTATAAAGATAAACAATTTACTATAGTGAATAAGTGTCCTTCCTTTTTTAAATCTACCGTAGATTATTATGATTATTCAGATAAATCTATAAATAGTTTTATAAAAACCCTTGATATAATTTCTGAAAGTAGCCTAAATGAATATAAAGTTATAAATTATTCGATTAATAATTTGTTACTTGATATTAAACCCTATGTAAAATATGCAATTAAAATTGATAATCCTTTGGAATATAATATTACTATTGTTAAAAATGAAGATATTATATGGGATATGTTTTATAAAAAAACAAATAAACATTTTGGTGTTTTAGATATAGTTTCTACAAACAACGGTTGTATATTACTATATACTGACAGCCAATCTTTGTTTATAAATTATATAACAAAAATTTATGAGAAAAGAATATGTATAGAATATAGATTACCGTATGATTTATCATTTATTGGCATAAGTTCAGGAATAAAAAGAGATTATAACCTTAAATTAGCGAATATTATATCTTCAAATATTATTAGGTGTGAGTTTAATGATGGTAGAGTTGAATATTGGTTAATAAGAGACAGATCAAGGAAAATTCCATCAAAATCTTTATTTGGTGATGTTAGTCCTATATTAAATCAATTAATATGGTCTAATTATATTGGAAAAGGAAGCGGAAACGAACCTGTTGTTCCACCGGAATTAATATTTAAACAAGATACAGAACCAACAATAGAGCAGTTAAAAGAAAAGTTTCCGGATGACACCTTTTTTCGGTGATGAGGTAGGAGATGGGGATAAAAAGATAAAAGCAAGTTCTAACAGCCCTATCTTCGAAGGAGTTAACGGTATATCTAATTCAACACAAGCACAGAACCTTAACTCTCATAATAACTTTTTTGTTCAAATCTTTAATAAATGCAAATCTTTTATTGCAAATTTTATACATCCAAGGGTTCCCGATAAGTCATAAGACTTTTTGGAAATGGATTTAAGCAGGGTCCTTCCCTGCTTTTAATTTATATAGTCTGTTTTAATAATAAGTTGATAAAAACCCTTAAAATATGGTATAATATATTGGTGTATATTCACTATTGTTTCTTTTCGTTTGCAAGTATGACATTGACTTGCAACAAAGGAGGTAAAAATGTCAAAACGTATCTATATTTTTGATACAACTTTGCGTGATGGAGAGCAATCTCCCGGTGCAAGTATGAATTTAGAAGAAAAAATCCGTGTAGCTCGTCAATTAGAGAAACTTGGCGTAGATATTATTGAAGCCGGTTTTCCTATATCCAGTGTAGGTGATTTTGAATCAGTTAAAACTATTGCTCAATCTGTAAATAATGTTCGTATAGCCGGATTGTGTCGAACTAACTTTGAAGATATTGACAGAGCTTGGGAAGCTGTTAAATATGCTAAAAACAACGCTATCCATACTTTTATTGCCACCAGTGATTTACACCTTGAAAAGAAACTAAAGAAAACTCGTGAAGAAGTTTACGATATGGCTGTTGCCGCTGTTAAGAGAGCCAAATCTTATACAGATTGGGTAGAGTTTTCTTGCGAGGATGCTTCTCGTAGTGATATGGATTATATGTGCTCTGTTGTAGAGGCTGTGATTGATGCAGGTGCCACTGTTGTCAATTTGCCTGATACTGTGGGATATGCAGAACCCTTTGAATTTTATGAGTT
The DNA here is from genome assembly GCA_017445025.1 of Abditibacteriota bacterium. Classification (GTDB taxonomy): domain Bacteria; phylum Armatimonadota; class UBA5829; order UBA5829; family UBA5829; genus RGIG7931. The sequence continues at coordinate 29,169 of JAFSVJ010000051.1, forward strand.
TATAAAAACCGTAATTAATAAGGTCCCCAATAGTGATAAAGCTATTTTCTCCACTCACTGTCATAATGACCTTGGTCTTGGTGTTGCAAATTCTCTTGCAGCCATTAAAGCCGGTGCCACACAGGTTGAATGCACAATTAACGGAATAGGGGAGAGAGCCGGAAACGCTTCACTTGAAGAAATAGTTATGGCTCTTAGAACTAAGCCTAAGGCTTTTGACGGAGCTTATACCAATGTTAATACAAAAGAAATTTATCCATCCAGCCGTCTTGTGTCAAAGGTGACAGGCTTGGCAGTTCAAGTTAATAAAGCTATAGTAGGTCAAAATGCTTTTGCCCATGAAGCCGGTATTCATCAACACGGTGTTCTTGCGGATAAGAGAACTTATGAAATTATGGATGCCGAATCTGTAGGAATTCCCGAAAACAAGCTTATTTTGGGTAAACACAGCGGAAAGCACGCACTTCGTGATAAATTAATATCCATGGGCTTTGAGCTCACTGATACGGAACTTCAAGCAGTATTTATTAAGTTTAAAGAACTTGCGGATAAGAAGAAAATTGTATATGATGAAGACCTTGAAACCATTGTAAATGAAGGTAATTCTTCATATTATGACAAATATACTCTTGATCATATCAGTTTATCCACGAGCAGTGATGGATATCCTACCGCTACCATAAAGTTGACTACAACAACTTCTGAAATTCTTGACAGTGGTATAGGTATTGGATCCCTTGATGCTGTATTTAAAACAATAAATAAAATGACTCCTGAAGACTTTACTTTGGAAGATTTTAATATTAAATCAGTTACCGGTGGAACGGATTCCCTAGGTATGGTTCGTGTAAAGATAGCTGATGAAAAGGGTAATATTTTTACGGGTGTTTCAAGTGAACTTGATATTGTTATGGCTTCCGCAAAGGCATATTTGAAAGCCATTAACAAATTAGCATATGCTAAGAGTAAAAATTAGATTTATAGTGTTAATTTGAAGGTAAAAAACTATGGGAATGACAATAACTGAGAAAATCCTTGCAAAGCATGCTGGAGTAGATTTTGTAGAGCCCGGTGAGATCGTCAAGGCAAATCTTGACCTTGTTCTCGGTAACGATATAACCGCTCCTATTGCCATTAAGGTTTTTGAGGAAACTGGTGCGAGTGATGTGTTTGATAAAGACAGAATAGCTATTGTGCCGGATCACTCTGTTCCAAATAAAGATATTAAATCTGCCGAACTGGTAAATATATGCAGAAAATTTGCTAAAAAGTATAATATTACTAATTTCTTTGAACTTTCAAAAATGGGTATAGAACATACTCTTTTGCCTGATGAGGGTTTGGTTGGTCCGGGAGATTGTGTTATAGGTGCTGACAGTCATACTTGCACTTATGGTGCTTTGGGAGCCTTTTCCACAGGTGTAGGTTCAACAGACCTTGGTTGTGCCATGGCAGTTGGTAATACTTGGTTCAAAATTCCCGAACAGATAAAGTTTGTATATTACGGAAAACTAAACAAATGGGTTTCAGGAAAAGATTTAATCTTATATACAATAGGAAAAATAGGTGTAGACGGTGCTCTCTATAAGTCTATGGAGTTTACCGGAGAAGTAATAGATGTCCTGGATATGGCAGGTCGTTTTACCATGTGTAATATGGCAATAGAAGCCGGGGGCAAAAACGGAATAATAGCTCCAGATGAAAAAACTATGGCTTTTGTAAATGGTAGACTTAAGAGAAGTATGGAAGTTCTTCAAAGCGATAAGGATGCCAAATATTCTCAAGTTGTGGAAATTAACTGTTCGGAACTTGAACCTCAGGTATCTTTCCCTCACCTTCCGGAAAACACCAAAAATGTCAGTGAAGCAACAGGTATTGAAATTCAGCAAGCTGTCATAGGATCTTGCACTAACGGAAGAATTGAAGACATGAGAGTTGCTGCCGAGATTTTAAAGGGCAGAAAGGTTAATCCTTCCGTTCGTTGTATAGTTATACCGGGAACTCATGATATTCATCTGCAAATGACAAGAGAAGGCATAACGGAAATATTGCTTGAAGCCGGAGCTTGTGTTTCCACACCTACATGCGGACCTTGTTTAGGCGGTCATATGGGTGTTTTGGCTAAGGGTGAGAGAGCTATATCTACCACAAACAGAAACTTTGTGGGAAGAATGGGACATACGGAAAGTGAAGTTTATCTTGCAAGCCCGGCTATAGCCGCAGCCAGTGCGGTTTTAGGAAGAATCGGTAGTCCGGAGGAATTATAATGATAGGTAAAGTTCATAAATTTAAATCAAATGTTGATACGGATGTGATTATTCCTGCCAGATATTTAAATACCACAGATCCCAAGGAATTAGCAAGCCATTGTATGGAAGATATTGATGTCGATTTTTCCAAAAATGTGAAACAAGGTGATATTATAGTTGCGGAAGATAACTTTGGTTGTGGTTCCAGTCGTGAACATGCTCCCATTGCCATAAAGGCATCCGGTGTTTTTTGTGTTATTGCCAATGATTTTGCAAGGATTTTTTACAGAAACTCCATTAACATTGGGCTTCCTATATTGGAGTGTAAAGAAGCTGTTGCAGGCATAAGCGAAGGCGATGAGCTGGATGTGGATTTAACTACGGGTGTAATAAAGAACCTAACAACAGGAAAAGAATATAAAGCCAAACCTTTCCCTTCTTATATAATAGAACTGATCAATGATGGCGGCCTTATAAATCACATAAAAAAAATGGTTAAGTAAATTTTTAGCTGTTATTTTTTATATTTATTAAAAACTGTGGAACTATTTTTATAAAAATGTAGTATTTATATATGTAATACATTTTTAAATCTCCTTTATTCTTTGTATTTGGTGGTTTATTTACTCCGGCATGGGGATGTTTGGAGTCGACGTGCATGATTTAGTTGTATGATGCGTGTCGTGGGGCCGTTGGCCACGTAAAAAGCGGCAAAAAAATAACTGGCGAATCTTACGCCTTAGCTGCTTAATTTAAAGCAGAGTCTCCCGATAGCTTTCGCCTGAAAAGCTTTCGGCAGGCTTAAACCCAAATCAGGCTTTACTTTTAGGTTTTAAACGCTCGGATTTAAAAGGACATTTTAAGAAAACGTTAGGTTAAGGATTTTCGTGTTCACAGGAGAGCCTTGGCTAAAGTGAAACTGCGAACTACACATGTAGATTTATGCAGCGGACATGTTCGGAAGGGGGAATCGATGCCCCCCATCTCCACCAATTTTAGGAAGCCACGGCTTCCTTTTTTTTATTAAACTTTTGTGTTATTTTTTCGTATATATAAATGTGTAAAAAGTGTTTAGGGAGGCAATAATATGAGTAAATTTTATGAACAGAGTATGTTAGATTTTGTAGCTTGGGTAGCGAAGAAATATTGTTATGGTGCTTCCGTCTTGCTTCCGGTGGGAAATTTCGCTCTTCCGGATGATAAAGTATTTAATATAAGCAAAGGGTATAATCATACAAAAGACCATTGTTATGAGGAAGGAAAAGGCTATTGGCTGGACACTCAAATTAATTTTTTTACGGCAGATACTGAGGATAAAGCCAAAAAACTTGTATATCCGGTTTTGTCCTTTATTAAATTTTTAAATGATAATAATATTAACACACCTCAAATTACTAATACCAATTATTTTGTAAATAATATGAAAGGAGATGACGAACTAAAATATTATACATATACATTAATTAATCTTTATTTTTCTTATTTGAGTATGAAAAAACTGTGCAGTTATGATATCTATTTGAGAAGACATTATACTGCAGGTTATATTAAGGATATGTTTGGTAATCAATGCTCTTTGTGTGGTGAGAAGTTGCCGGAAATTGATCCTAAAAACGAAAACTATTCTCCCCACCAATCCCAAAGGTCATATTTCCAATTGCATCACATAGTGCCTTTGAGCCAAAACGGTAAGGATGAAATAGATAATTTTATTTTGCTGTGCCCTAATTGCCACGCAAAGATACATTTGGGTGTGACGCCTTTTTCAAGGGAAATGCTTTTTGAGATCAGTAAGAAAGTCAGAGAAAAATATGAGCAAGATGAGAATGGTAAGTATCAAGGAAAGTATGAAGAATTTGAAGAAGAGTTAAAGTCTTCGGATATACCAGTAATTGAGTTAAACAGTCCCAAGAAAAAAAATGTAAATGATAATTCTAAAGAGGCTATTAAACCTCAAACAGATTCTGCCACAAATGAAAAACCTGAAGAAAACGTTAAGGAAGAGCAAAAAACAGAAGAACAAATAACCATAAAGACAGAGGAGAAACCGAAGGCTCCCGAAGAAACTAAAACAGAAGAAACGGAAAAGCAGAAGGAAGTTGAAAAACCTGCTACGACTGTAAAAGAAGTTAATGATGTAGTAAAACCGGCAAACCCTCCCAAAAACAAGAATAAAAAAGAAGATCCATGGCCAAAGGCTAAAGAATATGACATATATGAAGGTTATTTGGAAGGCTTTGTAGACGAAAGCCAAAGCGAAAGCGAAGTAGATTATGACGAGGACGAGGAAGAAGTCGAAGAAATAGGAAGCGGAAATAAAATTGAATTCTCCGACGATATTTTAAAGAAATTTGGATTATAGAATTAAATTTGTCATTGGCAAATTTAACTATGATTTGTTTTTTTTTTATAATATATGTTATAATGTTTATAGACACTAAAACTCTATATTTAAAAATAGGAGAAAAATTATGATTATTAAAGCTGTTAAGTTTAGAAAAGAGGGTTTCTATTCCCAGCCTATGGTATTTGGTGGTGAAGAGGGACCGGATAAGTTTGATAAGTCTGTCAGATACAGTGGTAGCTTACAAAATTATTTAATCGATACAGGGGATGAGGTAATCCTTGTCGATACAGGTTTACCCGCCGGAACTCCCGAAGAAGTTCCGAATGAGGAAAGTATTTTCTTTACAGGTAAAGATATATGTAGCTATATGGATGCTTTTAAGGCACTTGGCTATAAACCTGAGCAAGTGACCAAGATTCTTATCACTCACAAGCATGCAGATCATACAGGGGAATTGAAGTCTTTTCCTAATGCTAAAATATATGTGAACGCAGAGGAAACCTCAGCTGAGGAACTTCAAAATATTCCCAATATTGTCCCGGTCTCTTTTACAGACGGTCCATATTATAATTTCCCGGAAAGCCAAAAGATTAAAGATGGAATTACCTATATTAAGGCTAAGGGACATACTAACGGAAACAGTATTGTTATTGTGGAACTTGACGGTTTATTTTATATGATACATGGTGATATTACTTATGTAGATGAGGCTTTGTATGAAAATAAACTTTCTATTGTCTTTGATGATGTTAAGGCAGCACGGGAAACTCTTGATAGGGTTCGTGAATTTGTAAGCAGTCATCCCACTGTATATTGCGGAACTCATACTCCAAAGGGTTATGAAAACCTTGAGAATAAGCGAGTGATAGATTTGGATAATCCTACACCTATTCTTTTGGCACAGGTTGATTTTTCAGAAATGAAAGCCAGTGGTAGATATGTATGTGGTGTTTGTGGATATGTCTATGATCCTGCAGAACATGATGGAGTTGCATTTGAGGATTTGCCTGAGGATTGGAAATGCCCTCGTTGTAAACAGTCAAAAGATAAGTTTAACAGAGCATAATTTTAGGGGATAGTTATGGGTAGAGTGGAAATGTCCCGTGAAAAAGTCATTGTCAGAACCAGTATCATAGGTATTATTGCCAATGTATTTCTTGCAGGCTTTAAAGCGGTTGTTGGTTTGATGACAAACTCTATTGCTATTGTTCTTGATGCTGTAAATAATATCTCCGATGCGGGAAGTTCACTGATAACTATTATCGGAACAAAACTTGCGGGAAGAGAACCGGATAAAAAACATCCCTTTGGCTACGGACGAATAGAATACCTAAGTGCCACCATTATTTCTGTAATTGTGCTATATGCAGGTATTACTTCTTTAATTGAATCTGTAAAGTTAATAATTTACCCGGAGACACCGGATTATAATACAGTATCTTTAATCATAGTGGCTGTTGCTGTTGTTGTTAAAATTCTGTTAGGTCGTTATGTCAAAAATGTGGGTGTTAAGGTGAATTCCGATTCACTAATCAATTCCGGTGAAGACGCCAGATTAGATTCTATTATATCCGCATCAACTTTGGTTGCCGCAGGAATTTTCTTGATTTTTCATGTTTCATTGGAAGCTTGGCTTGGTGCCATTATTTCTGTTGTGATAATTAAATCCGGAATAGAAATGTTGCGAGATACAATTTCTCAGATACTTGGAGAACGTAATGATAAATCTCTTGCCAAAGGAATTTACGATACTGTTATGAGTTTTCCGGATGTTCAGGGAGCTTACGATCTTGTGTTGAATAACTATGGACCGGATACTTGGAACGGTTCTATTCATATAGAGATTCCGGATACCTATTCTATGAATAAGTTAGATTGGTTAACCCGTGAGATTATTCGTAAGGTTTTACAGGAACATAAAGTTATTCTCACAGGAATAGGCGTATATTCGGTAAATACACAGGATTTAGATGTTATTGAAACGAAGAAAAAGGTTGAAGAAATTATTTTTGCTAATGAATATGTTAAGCAGATTCATGCCTTTTATTTAATGAAGGATAAAAAAATATTACGCTTTGATATGGTGATTAGTTTTGATGCCAAAGATCGCAGAGCTGTATTTAATGAAGTGGTGGACCGGGTTCAAAAAGCATTTCCCGATTATGAACTTCAAGTCACAATGGATACAGACTTTGCTGAAGAATAATTAATATTAAAAAACCTCCGGGACTATGAGTAGAACCGGAGGCTTTTTTAAAAATCAATAATTAAAAATAAAAAATCAAATTCGTGGTGCGAAGCACCAGGTGTTGTGATTTGTAATTTGTGATTTGAAAGCAGAAAGCAGACGACCCCCCACGGGAAAATCAAAGATTTTCCTCGTAGCTTCTAGTCAAAAATCTTTAGTGATAAAGATTTTTGCCGTCGGGCACCTGAAAATCGTAGATTTTCCGGCTCTTGCTAAAAACGACAAGTTGTTGTCGTTTTTACAAAAAAGCGATGCTTATTTCTCACCCCTAAAACCCATTCCCAAAAAGTTTTTGCAAATGCTTCAATTTTTTGGAGCCCTTGGGTTGTTTCGGTATTCGCAAGGCTTTTTGGGGACCCCGAGATTACCGCAATTCAACCCCTAATGCAGTAGGGGGGACTGACTGTATACCGAAGCCAACCTTAAAATTTAGAGCCCTATAACCATTGTCGAACGCAGTTCGACGTTTTTGTGATTTGTGATTTGGAAAATCTTTTACAGGTTTGTCCTGTTGATTTGGTTTGCTATGTATCCGGCGCTGAATCCGTTGTCAATATTTACAACACTAATTCCGTTGGCACAGGAATTGAGCATAGCAAAAAGTGTGGTAAGTCCCTTGAAATTGGTTCCATATCCTACGCTTGTGGGAACTCCTATGACCGGGCATTTTACCAACCCTCCTACCACACTTGGCAAAGCTCCTTCCATGCCTGCAACAGCGATTATAACATTAGCATCTTCAAATTTATCTTTAAAAGATAGAAGTCTGTGTAGTCCCGCCACACCTACATCAAAAATTCTGCACACCGGAGAGCCCATTATTTCGCATATACAGGCAGCTTCTTCTGCTACGGGAATATCAGCAGTTCCGGCACATAGGATAGGAACCTTTTTTAGATTACTGTCTACAGAAGGTGCCTCTCCGGATATTAAAATCCTTCCGGCTTCATTGTATGTTGGATTTGGTATATAGTCTTTTATCTTTTCATATCTATCTTTTTCAAGGCGTGTTCCTATAATACAGGGATTGTTTTCTCTCAGGGAATTAATAATTTTTATAACTTGTTGGTCAGTTTTACCTTGACAGAAAACAACTTCAGCTTGCCCACACCTTTCTTTTCTGTTTGTGTCAATTTTGGCAAAGCCCAAGTCTTCAAAGCCTTTAATTTCTTTGATAGCTTCTGCTTTATCTATTTCATTATTCAAAAGCTTATCAAGTATTTCTTCAATTTCCATGTTAATAATTCCATTATCAATTCACAATTCACAATTCACAATGCACAATTGTCGTGGTGCGAAGCACCACAATTTTATGCTTTATGCTTTTTAAATTTGCGATTAGCAAATTTAACTTCTGCTTTTTTATTTCAATTCCATAAAGTGGGTAGGGGATTTGGTGCGGGCTTTCTCTCCCATAACCACTCCCGGCACCCATACAGGACAATTCCCCTTATACAAAACAATATTCATATATCTTGTTTCGGTAGGGACTTTGTTGTCCTTAAGAATATCACTTATTTTTTTGTGTCCTTTTAAGCCCAGAGGCTGGATTTTAACACTTGGCTCTATATTTGTTAAGGAAAAGTCAAAACCTTCATCTCGGTCAAAGTAAAAGCGTTTTTTATTATATTTAATCTCTTCGTCTATTCGTTTGATTATGAGAGTTTTATTGATTTCCTTTATATATATTTCATCCTTGTCAATTATATATGAAAAAGGCTCCGGTTTTTCTATAGACTTAACTTTCTTGATTTTAAAAATCCCGCCTTTAAGTTCCGCAAAGAGTTCACCTGTGTCCAAGAATGACACAAATTCTTCTCCCTTATCCAAAAACTCCGATATCCTTTCAATTTCTTTTAAAGAGATATCTTTTGTTGTTCCTTTTACTTTGACTATCAATTCTCTTATAACTCTGTGTTTAATGGCTTTAGGAAGAGAGTTGATTTGAAGGGGAGATGGAGCATTTTCTAAAGCATTTATAGCTTTTTGGGTTTCCTCTTCCATATAGTTTTCTGTTTCTTCCGCAATGGATGCCAACCTTGATAGAGAACCGAAAAGATTTTGGTTAATTTCCAAAAGAGAGGGGATAATTATATTTCTAAATTTATTCCTTGTGTAATTGTTTTCAAGGTTTGTTTCGTCAAAACAGTATGAAAGGTTGTTTTCTTTAAGGTAATCATAAATCTGATCTTTTGTCATATTGATTAGAGGTCTTATGATATTTCCTTTTTCGGCTTTTAGTCCGTTAAGTCCCTCAATTCCCGTGCCTCTCACAATATTCATAAGTATGGTTTCACATTTGTCGTTAAGATTATGACCTAAGGCGATTTTATCAAAGTCTGTCTCTCTTAATATATCAAAAAGGTATTTATATCTTAACTCTCTTGCCCCTTCCTCAAGAGTGGTTTTAGTTGTTTTTACATATTCATAAACATTTAAATGAATAACATTAATTTCCACTCCAAGCTTTTGGCAAAGGTCAACACAAAAAGCCTCATCTTTATTGGCATTTTCTCTTAAATGATGATTAAAATGCACAGCTAAGGTGAGGTTATCTTTATATAGCTTATGTAGGAGAGCTACGCTGTCCGGCCCCCCGGAAAGTGAAACAATTATCTTCATATTCACTTATATTATATCACATTTTGACCTTTTTTCATAATTATTAGTATTATTTTGACAAAAATATAAAAATAATGTTATAATATAATTGAATATAAACAGATAGAATTGTTTTTGTTGGACAGATTAATTCTTTGATAGAGGAGTTTATGGAAAAACGAATAAAGCATTTATTGGATTTAACCTTAGATGGTAAATTATTTTTAACTCCAAAGAAAACAGAATATGACCCGGAAGATGTGCTTTTGGATCCTATTGATATGTCTTGCAAGAGAGTTTGCGAGTATATTTTAAACCAAGAGCCTTATCTTTCTGAGAATACAGCCTTGACAGGATTTTTCCATTTTGACGGTAGCGTGGAAGGTGATTTCTTCACCCGTGTAGGTCATTATTGGTTTGATGTGGGAATAGAGAATTTTTATGCCAAAGAAGGTCGTTTCGTCAATTTTGAATGGCAACACTCTGTAGCAGATTTCAATAAAGTTTTAAAAATAGGTATAAAAGGTTTTATCAAAGAAATTAAAGCATCTATTAAGAATCATAAAGGCGAAAGTGATAAAATCAAGTTTTTAAAAACTCAGTTGAAAATATGTGAAACTGTTATCCTTTGGGCAGAGAAATGTGCCGACAGAGCCGAAGAAAAATCTTCTAAATACAAAGGCGAAACCAAAGACCATCTTTTAAAACTTGCCAAAGCATTAAGAAGTGTCCCAAAGAATCCCGCAAAATCTTTTTACGAAGCAGTTTTGTCTATACTCATAATATATGCCTTTGTTCCTGATAGTCCCGGCACTCTTGACAGATTTTTATATCCCTATTATAAAAAAGATATTAAGAATAAAACTTTGACTGTGGACGAAGCGAGAGCCTATTTACAGGAATTGTTTTTGATATTCCAAGGAAAGCAGGTAAAAGGACACTCACATTTTACTCGTGGCGGTCAATGTCATTTTACTGTGGGTGGTTATTTGCCTGACGGTAGTGACGGATTTAACGAACTTTCAAAATTAATAGTTGATTCTATGGAAGAATTGCCAACATATATTCCTGAAATTTCTCTTCGTTGGACAAAGAAGACCCCCAGAGAAATTTTGAGATATATGATGGATATGGAACGCAAGGATCCCAATAAGAGAATAGCTTTCGTTAATGATGAACCCAGAATAAAAGCCCTTATGGAATTGGGCGGTTTCCCTTTTGAAATAGCCTGTGCTTATACAATGGTAGGTTGCAATGAGCCTCAGCTTCCCGGGGGAATCTTTATGGGTGGAATAACCGTAGGTATTCCAAAAATCTTTGAAACATTAATGTTTGACAGAGAGAAGGATGTTTTAAAGTGTAAAACCTTTGATGAATTTAAAGTTATTTTCCATGAAGAGTGTGTCCGATGGTTCGATAAAGCTGTTTGGTATTATGAAAAGTTTCAAGAGCTCCGTTCAAGAGATACAAACTTGGTTTCCTCTTTCTTGTTTGAAGGATCTATTGAAAGAGGTGTTTCCATAACTCAAGGTGGTGCAAAATATTGTTTGGCAGATTTTTCTGTAATAGGAATAACAACAGTTATAGACTGTTTGACTGTTATAAAACAGTTTGTTTATGATGAGAAAAAATGGTCTATGAAAGATATGTGTAATGCCCTTAAAAACAATTGGCAAGGTTATGAAGAAATGGAAAGATACATTTTCAACAATGCCAAGTTTTTCGGAAACAATGAATCTATATCAAACGAAATGGGTGACTTGTTTACAAAGGAAATGTATTCTTATTTTAAGGGTAAAAAGAGTGGTTTCGGATATCCTTATATAATGGGAAACCTTGTAGGTTATATTCCTCATAACACACTTTTGGGAAAGGGAATAAAGGCTACTCCCGACGGACGTCATGATGGAGATATAATATCTTTTGGTATAGGGCAGTCAGAGGGAAGAGATAAGGAAACCCTAACAGCACTTTTACTCTCAGTTGCCGGATTTGATAAATACGGAATAACAAGAGGGGATACAGTCACCAATGTAATGGTAGACCAAGCTCTTATAAGGGACGATAAACAGTTTGAGAAATTGGTGGACTTGTTTGAAACCTTCTTTAAAATGGGTGGTATGCATTACCAACTGACCTATGTTTCAAAAGAAGAACTTCTTGAAGCAAAGAAAAACCCGGACAAGCACAGAAATCTGCGTGTCCGCGTATCCGGCTTTTCAGATTATTATGTAATTTTGGACGAAAGAATCCAAGATGAGATAATTACCCGAACAGAAAAGCATTGAAAATAAAAAATTAAAAAAGAGCTGAAAGGCTCTTTTTTTTTGTCGGAATTCAACCCTGTCTTTTGCTTCGCACCCACCAAAGGCAAGGGGTAGCACCACTCCACCCCCTATGTCTGCTAAAGTTGTTTGAATAATCTCAAGCAAGAGGTTAGGGGGGAGAGTGTGAGAACTTTGAAAAGGTTTTAAAGGACAAAATGGTTCTAGGCTTTGTGGAAGGTAAGCCCTACTCTCAAATCATTGAAGAAACGAGTAGAGAACTCAATGTAGAGAAATGGAAAATAGAGAGATTGGTTAGAACCGAAGCCGCCTTTATTAATAACCAAGCACAACTTTCTGCTTATTATAAATCAGGTATTAAATACTATAAATACTTAGCACGAATAGATGAGAGAACCTCACCTGAGTGTAAAGAGCATAATGGTAAGATATATGAAACTGAAAAAGCCGTAGCGGGTGATAACTTTCCTCCCCTACATTGTTATTGTAGGTCTGTTACGCAAGCCGTTTTTCTTAAACCCGGAGAGAAAGTAGTTGATAATCAGATTGTTAAGTCTAATAAAGAGAAAGAAGAAAAGAAAAGTGATTTTAAAACTAATATAGATAAAGAAAACATAGATAAAATAAGTAGTGAAGAAGATACGGGTTATTTAGAGAGTAGAAAAAGAAAAGAAGGTAAAGACTACACTATTAAAGGGTCTTATAATGGTAGGTTTGATAACTCAAAGGGTAGTGAGTATAAGAGTAATAAGAGTGAGAATTTAGGAGAATTAAAGGATAGTAATACTAACCACAATAACGATAAACCTAACAATAGTAAACCTAATAAAAATAATGATGATAAAGTGTCAGGTGTTTTAGGTGGTGGTGATACTAAAGGTTCTAATAGTAATGGAACAAATAATGAAAATAAAGAGTCTATTATAAGTATATTAAGAAAGACTTTATTTAATCCTAAATATAAGTATGAATCTAATAAAAAGGCAGAAGCGGCTGCGAATAATTATATTTCAACTAATACATTTACTATAAATAAAGGACAAAAAAAGCACCATAAAAGCGGAAAGCCTTTAGAAAATGGAAAAACTTTAATTTTAAGTAAAGATGGTAAAAGTGAATCTGAAATAGATAAAATGTTAGAAGAGATTGCTAATAATTATAAAGGAACCGGAGAAAAACAAATTAGCAAAGGAAAGTGGGACCATAAAGAAGTTATTACGCTTAGCCCTGAAGATGTAAAGAAATATAATTTATGTTTTGAAAGTTATATAAATCAAAATATAAAACAGGGGATATTACTAAATTTACTATTCATTATGATAGTGAAGTATCGGTTCATTTAGTCCCTGATTTTTAGGAGATATGAAATGGATTTTGACCAAGAAGATGAATTATTAAATAAATATAGAAATAAATATGTTATAATTTCAACTAATGAAGAAAAAATATATGGTAAAATTGGTAGCATAGGAAGAGCCTGTAATTCAGATTCCGGTAATACTGAAATACGAGTAACTCCTGTGGGTGAAACTTACTTTATATCTGTAGAATATACAAAAATAGTATCTATTGAAATTGTAAGTAAGGAAGATTGTATAGGAAAAGCAGAAGAACCTTTAAATAATTAATTAAGTAATACTTACAAGCCCAAGCACTTAACTTTAATAAGTTAGGTGCTTTTTTATTTGTATATAAAAACAGAACACAAACCCCTTTATTTGGCTTAAATACAAGAGTTTTAAGTAAAGGGTATTATTTACTCAAACAAACCCAAAAACCCCTTAATTTAGCGATATTTTAAGGGGTTTTTGTTTTTTATAAGGAGGTGTTTTAGATGCCCGAATATAGTATGGTAGTGAAAGTCACTCAAACGGGAGCGGACCAAGTCACAGGAAAGATAAACGCACTTGAAAAAGCTATGAACGCTGCCAAAGAAAAGGCAGAAAAGCCCAAGGATTTTTTAAATAGAATTTTATTTTTACAATATTTTATAAATATGGTATAATATATATGGGTGGCAGAGGACAATTTTCAGAAAATAAATTTAATGGCGTATATGAATGGTTTACTGTAAGAATAATTGTAGGTAAAAAATATGCTGCCAAAATATTAGATTCAAATACAAAGCATAAATTACCGGAAGAATCGCACTCTCCTAATGCTATTTATGCACGATTAAATGAAAAAGGAAAAATATACCAAGTTCGTATATATGAAAATCATATACCGGTATACGATATTGATATAACCCATGAGCATAGTCCTTTTGGAAAGCCACATGTTCATAAATATGAAAATGGTAAACGCATTGCTATGGAATTTAATGATCATTTTAAAGATATATTAGATGATTTAGGAATTGATTATGATAAAAAATAGTTATTTTAAAATGTTAATTAAGGAATTTTCAGACAAAACGATTTTAGATTTAGAAGATAATTTAAGAGATTTAGAAGAAGGTGGAAATCAATTAATAAACTATAAAGGTAAATCCTATGATATTGGATATGATTATTATACTCCAAGTGATAAAATAGCAGTTTACGAATATGAAGATGATTTTTTAATTCAAAAAGGACCTGATTATTATTTTGAATCTTGGGAAGATTTGTTTGAAAACTTTAAAATTGACGGAGTTTCTTTTAAACAGATTTATTTATTTGATTATGATAAATAACATTGCTACAAAGAATAATCAAAAGTGATATGATAGAAATAATAAATAAAGAACATTGTAGGTGGAATAACGAAGCTTTTTAGTATAAAAGGCAAACTATGCTACAAGGAATAATTTAAATAACACCTTTTTTTTGTTAAAAATCATATAATCCAAGCCCTCATAACGAGGGCTTTTTTTTGTGTGTAAAAATTTATTTTATATTTACATTTACTATTCTATTACTACTTTTTGCACTAATATAAATTCTAAGGGAGCTGTTGCTCCCTAAATATTTTTATGATTCTGTTAGTTAATAACTGCACGGCGAATAACTTCGTCTTGGATGTATTCCGGCATAGTGACGAAGTAGGCACTAAATCCATATAACCTAACCGATAAGTTTTTGTGTTTTTCAGGGTGGATTTTGGCGTCTAATAAATCTTCCTTGGAAGTGTATGTGAGTTGAAGCATATTTCCGCCTTTTTGTATAAAGGATTTTATGACGGCTATAAGAGCATCGGGGCTTTTTGTGTTTGCTATGTTGGCTTCCAAAACCGCACTGCCGCAAGCAAGATCCATTTGCATAACCGTGCTGTCGTTAACAGCATTTGTTATGGAAGATAGATTCTCCTCATAAGGACCTATACCTCGTGAGAGATAGTCATTTGCAAGCCTACCGTCCGGGGTGGCTCCTGTCACTCGTCCCCAAGAGTGAAAGTGACTGTATGTGAAGAAGCTTGGCTCTGTGACACCATTGCCTCTTCCTATGGGTCTTCCTTGGCAAAGTTCAATAATATCATCGGAAATCTTTCTTGCCATGTCAAGAACTTCTTTATCTCCTTCGCCGTATTTGGGAACGGAGAGACAGTCTTTTCTTAAATCTTCATATCCGTCAAAATTGACAGACACAGCTTTTTTAATATCATCAAGGGTGTATAAGCCTTTTTCGTAAACCAAAGATTTTACAGCGAATATAGAGTTGATTAAGGTGCCTAATCCGTTATTCGCAATGGAAGCTGAGTTGTATCTGGCTCCGCCGTCAAACATATCTTTGGCATTTTCTATACAATCGTCAATGGTGGCGGAAAGGAGAGGACAGGGGTTTATATTTCCGCAGTCATGCCCGTTTTTCTCTATTTCTTTGCATAGTATGGAGTAGGTTTCATCAAGTCTGTCAGTCCAACCTTTGTAAAAATTCTTAAATGTGGGAGCGGAAGCGTTTTTGAAATAGTTTTCAAAGACTTTTACCAAGTTGAGATATACAAAGGCTTTAAAGTTTACTTCACAATTTTGGAGCATAGGTTCATAACAACCGCCTGTGGAGATATAACGACAATCTTCAGGGGCCTTACTCATAGCTGTGTGAGCTTTGAACATGGCATCTTGATTAATGATTATGAGGGAGTTAAGCCCTGCTGTGAGAACATCGGCACAGTCCTTGTATATTCTGTCGTCGTGTTCTTTGGTTATGTGAATATTGAGTTTTACACCAATGATGTTTTCTTCAATGAAACATTCTGTAAACATTCTTGTCAGATCGTTATAAATGGGTGAGCCGTCTCTTTCCGTTCCTCCTAAGTCTAAAACCGTGGAGGTTTCACTGGTAATGTTTTTGAGATTGAGACGAACGTCCGTGTAAGCTAAGAAAGCTTTAATGAGGTCTTTTGCTTCTTCCCTTGTAATTTTCCCTTCTTTAAGGTCTTTTTGGTAGAAGGGATATAGCATTCTGTCTATCATACCATATTGAGATATGGCAATACCGTCAGTGGAGGTGCACATCTCTCTCATAAAGTTAATGACAGAAAGAGCTTCATAGAAAGTAGAAGGTGGGTTTAAGGGCACCTTTTTTGCTGTTTCTGCAATTCTTAAAAGATTTTCCTTTATGGCGGCATCTGTTTCTGTTGATGCAAGACGATAAGCTTCGCAAGAGAATTTGTTGCCAAAGTCAATGAGAGTGTCTAAACCTGTAATTACAGCTTTTAGAAAAGCAGCGGAACGACTGCCTTCTGGAACAGAAGATAACTTTTGAGAAGCCTTTTCTTTTAAACCGGAAAGGCCGTATTTAAGAACATTGTCATAACCTACGCAGTGGTGATCCCAGTCTATGAAGTTGTTCCAACGAGATACAGTCTGTTCGAAATCCGGGATTTCATCAAGAATAATTTCATCTTTAAGGTTTGCGTATCTCATAATGGCACCCACACCGCAAAGTCCCCAGTTTACCCTTGGGCGAGCGAAATATGCTTCAAAGTAAAAAGGGTTATTGCGAAATATGTGAACAGGGAGTTTTCTCTCGAGGGTATAAAGTAAAGATTTTTTTTCTTCGGGATATGTTAAGCTCTTAATACCTTCTTTCCATTCTTTTTCTATTTCACAAAAAATAGGTACTCTGTGGTCACACTCTTTATATGTGCTATAATACTCTTCTAATTCTTTTTCATATTGTTTTCTGTTAAATTTATACATAATTATTTCCTCTTCTTATTACCTTTATAAATTATAGCATATTTTAGTTATTTTTGCAAATTAAGAATCCCCCTCTAAAGTCATTAACCGATAATCTTGTTTTGCATATTTTGGAAATTATGAGAAGAGGGGGAATATTATTATTCATTGGGATTGTTCTTTAAAATTGTAGAACTCCTGCCTATTCTGAAAACTTTTTTGGCTTTTAAGGCTTTGGAAATGTTGTCATCTACAATTTCTTTGATTTTAGGGCCTGTTTTGGCAAATCCAAATTTATGAGCAACTTCAGAAATTAAGTTATCTCTGTCAATCTCTTCGGCTTCACAAACGGCTTCTACAATAGCATTTTCAATTTCCTTTTGTGGAATATCTTCAATATTTCTGTTATTGTATCTGTAAGTTGAATAGGTTTCCGGGTCTATTTCTCCCCAATAGGTAATAACGCCGTTTTCTCTTTTTTTATTTAATTTCATTTTTTTTATTATGTTTTCAACCTGTTCGCGAATATTTTTACCTAATTGTTTAAATCCCCACAAGTCTTTGATTCTGTAAATTAAATATTCATGTGTGACCGGAGCTTCATGGGCTATAATTTCCTCTATTTGATTGGAAATTATGGGATAATTTTCTTCGCTGTAAAAATCTTCTTTTCTAACTGGTAAATTAAAGAAAACATATTCATAAGAATTTATTTTTCCGGCATTCGTTTCCATACTTTCAATATTGGTAGTATTGTTTTCCGGTGTGGTTTCAGTTGCCTTTGGCTCTTCTTTGTATTCTTTCGGTTCTTTAGATATTTCTGTATCATTATTCTCAATAATATCTGTTTTTTCAGGATTTTGTTCAGAAGTGCCTGTGACCTTTTTCTCCTCAATATCTAAAGTTGGTTCAGCATTTTCTTGTTCTTCTTGTTTGTCCTTAGACTCAGCTTTATCTTGTTTGGAGGTTTCTTTATTACTTTCATTTGTTTTATTTGTTTTCACAGAATTTTCTGTTTCCGTGGTTTCTGTATCTTCACTAAAATCAATATCAAAAGTGAATTCTTCTTCGGAATAAGATAATTCTTCGGTTTTGTCTTCAGAGAAACCGGTTAAAGCTTTTTTGGCGTTTTGATAAGCTTCTTCAATTCTTTCTATTTCTCTCTCCGGATTTGCCCAAAAATCTTGAATCCAAACTCTGTGAATTTTCCAACCTAACATTTTCAAAACAGAGTTTCTGGAATCGTTTCTGTCTTTTGCGGTTTTTCCTGTTTTGTAGGATTCACCGTCACAAGTTATTCCCAATATAAATCTATTGGTATCCTTGTTAATAATGGCTAGGTCGATTCTAAAGCCGGAGAAACCTATTTGGGTTTGGACTTTGTAGCCTTTTTCTGTCAGCCTGTCTTTTATTTTGTTTTCTATTACAAAGTTTTTACCTAAAGAATCTCCTGTGAGTTTTGAAAGTTTGTCTTTACCGTGTTTTGCAAATTCTAAAAATTCTTTTAAATCATGAACTCCGAGAGAGTTAGTTCTCTTTAGATCTATTTGTTCCGGGTCTAAGGTTGAGAATATAATCATTTCATATCTTGCTCTTGAAATGGCAACATTCAGTCTTCTTTGACCTCCGTCTTTATTCATTGGTCCAAAATTGATAGAAACTTTTCCTTTTTTGTCCGGTCCATAGCAAACTGAGAAAAGAATAACATCCCTCTCGTCACCTTGAACATTTTCAAGGTTTTTAATGAAAACAGGTTCATTATGCTTTGGATTATTGTATAATGGGTCAAGGTGTGGATTTTGAGAGAGCATTTCATCCATTTTGGTTTCAATTAAAATCTGTTGAGCCATAGAGAATGTGACAACACCTATACTTTTGTTTTGAAGTACAGGATGTTCCAGTCTTCTTTTTACTTCTTTGACTATGGCTAAAGCTTCAACCAAATTTGTTCTTGTTTTGCCTTGGTCGTAATAACCTTTTAATGGAACAAATTTAACAAATCTATCCACATCTCCTGCAGAAGGAAAGGTCATCATATTGTTATCATAATATCTAAAATTACTGTAAGCAATAAGGTCTTCGTGTTTTGATCTGTAATGCCATTTTAAGAAACAACTTGGTATGTTTATGGCAAGACAGTCGTCAAGTATTGATTCAAGGTCTTTTTCAACTTCTAAATCATCACCGTCACCATCGGAGGAATTAAAGAAGGATGTTGGTGGCATTTGTTTTGGGTCCCCGACTATAACAACGCTTTTCCCTCTTGAAATAGCTCCTACCGCATCAGCTGTGGGAATCTGACTGGCTTCGTCGAAAATAACCAAATCAAACATGGTGGTATCATCAAGAAATTCAGCGCATGACATAGGACTCATGAGAAAACAGGGTTTTAATTTTGGGAGAATGTGTTTTGTTTCTTTAAATAATCCTCTTATGGGTTTTGCACTTCGTTTTTTTGTCACTTCTCTTGTTAAAATGCTGTATTCTTGTGCGTTTATGACATTTGATAGCTGTGGCTTGTTGTTAAATAACAGCTCTAATATTTTATCTTTGGTATAAGTTTCAGCCTCTTTATTTAATTTTTGGAATTGGTTTATGGTCTGTTCAAATATAGGGCGTGAAAACTCGTTTAGAGCCGGCTCTGATCCTATGATATATAAAGTCCAAGCTTTGTATAGACTTTTTATAAATACATTCTTTAACTCTTTATTTTCAATTTTATCCGCTTCATAAAGATTTAACAGTTCGGTTAAGCGGTATTGTTCTTTGTCACTTGTCACTTTTTTGTAATCAGCCCATTCGTCCAATGAATTCATATTGTTTTTGTATTTTTCAATTGATTGTTTTATGTAATCAAAATAGTTTTCTTGATTTGAATCTATATTCCAAACAAGAAGAGAGGCAAGTTTATCTACTTCTTTTAGGGGAGTAAGTAATCTGTCTGTTATGTTTTCAAAGGAATTGTTATTGCTGAAAAAGATATTCT
This sequence comes from Abditibacteriota bacterium, assembly GCA_017445025.1. Taxonomy (GTDB): domain Bacteria; phylum Armatimonadota; class UBA5829; order UBA5829; family UBA5829; genus RGIG7931. The sequence continues at coordinate 48,989 of JAFSVJ010000051.1, forward strand.
TGTTTTTAATTAAATCTTCCAAGAAAGAGAGATAAGATTTATATTTCTCTAAATTGTTTTCACAAAATGCAAACGCTTTTTCTTTAAGAGTATTGACCTGTGCCAATGCTAAATCGATTTCTTCAAAATCAATTTTATTGTCTTTAAATATTTCCTTTATTTCTTTGTTTAAGTTATCGTTAAGTTCATTGTAATCTTTGATTTGGTTGATTTCAATGTAAAAATCTGCGGGATTAATACTTGTTTTGGCGTATTTGCATAATATGTCATATCCACTTTCAATCTTTTTAAATCTTCTGACAAATCCACCTTTTTCGGATTCTTTTTGGGCATTAATCAATTCGTCCAAATTAAGCTTTAAGACATCACTTGTCCATTTGTTTTCAATATTTGATAGTTTTTGGTTTCTAACATTTATTTTTTCTTTTAAATTACTAAGTTTTTGGGTTAAGTCATCGATATCTGAATTTAATATAAAAACATAATTTGCCGGGAATTCTTTTATAATGTCCAAGAAGTTTTGTATTTCTTTTATGCTTTCTCTTTTTGTGATTGGTTTTTCGATTTTTAAAGTAGAGCAAATCTCCTTTATATTGTTTTCTTCATCGGTTATAGCTTTTGCTGCTGTGTTTAATGCTTTTATTATATCGTCTTTAATTGTCAAGTTATAATTTGATATTCCGCAATCTTTCCAAGGGTTTTCAGCAATAGGTTCGCAAAGTTTTCCGCAACTCATAATTTGTTCAATTTTAGGTTCCCAATGCTTGATATGACCTAATGTGCATTCTTCAAGAAGATCCGGAGAAAAAGACAGAGGAGCCGGGATATCTTTCATTTCAATGAGTTTTGTAATTACTTCATAAACAGAAAAACCTATTTTTCTCTTTTTGTGAAGAGCGTTAACATAAGCATTTAATTTATTTCTGAGAGTTTGAATATTTTTGCTTGTTCCGTCAAGGAAAGAGGGATTAATCTTTGTTAAGTTCATTACTTCTTGGAACTGTTCCATTATTTCGGCTTTGTTGGATTTATCTGAGTGAAGTTCTAAACAGAAAGGTTTTAATCCTATTTTTGAAAGTCTGTTGTGAACCACATCCAAAGCCGCTCTTTTTTCTGCTACGAATAAGACGCTTTTGCCTTTTCCTAAAGCATTGGCTATTATGTTTGTAATGGTTTGAGATTTACCTGTTCCCGGTGCACCGTGGAGGATAAAGCTTTTTCCCATATCTGTTAGAGCTACAGCCAAAAGTTGGGATGAGTCGTATGGAACAGGGCAGAGTAAATCGGAAGCATTAAATTTATAATCTAAACTGCTTTCGTTTATATTTTCGCTGTCGAGATCACTCCAAACATGAAAACCTTTTACAAGTCCTCCTGTTATTGGGTGTTCTTTTATTGCATCTTTTCTGTTTTGAAGGTCTTGCCACAGAACAAACTTGTTGAAGGAGAAGTTTCCGAGAAAGGCTTCTTCTATAACGTCCCAACCGGGTTTATCTACAATGGTTTTTCTTATTATATTAAATATTTTATTGACATCGGAGCCGAAATCATCTTTGACTTCTTTAGCAAGGTCACCTAATTCTATTCCGTAATTTCTTCTCAAAAGTTCAGTCAGTGTTATATTCATTTGTGTTTCAAGTTCACCACGTTTTATGGTGTATCCGTGAATACTTTTTCTGATTTCCATATTAAGGAGAAGAATTGGAGCATAGCGAGGAGCATTGCTTTCTTCATATTCAAAATATCGCAAAAATCCTATGGCAAGGAAAAGGTTGTTGGCACCTTGTTCTTCGAGAGAGTTTTTGGCTTCTCTGTATATGTTAGCAAGCATTCTGTCAGAATGTTCTTTGTTTAAAGTTACTATCTTTCCTGATTTAAACAAGTTGATAATAAAACTGTTTTCATCATTAATGGAAATTTCACTTTCTACAGTAATTCCTTGCACTAACTCGTATTCTTTATCCATTATAAGATTGTCTTCAAGAGTTGCGAGGTTAACCTTAATTAGAGGCAATCCGTGACGATTAAAATTAAAATTTAATAGTTTGTTTCTCATACTGAGGTCAAGAAGCTTTCTTGACCAAAGATCAATTTTATCTTTAATTTTAGTGTTAGCAGTATTTACATATTCTGTCTCGTCCACATCTATTTGAATGGCCTTGTTGTCCAAGTCTTCCTTTTCGCTTTCAAGAATAACTTTTTTTCCTGAAATTGGAACAATACCTCTATTTCTTGTGGAGTAAACATCAATAGCACATATAAATTTATCGGCATCTTGATATATATGATTTATACCTACATTTACTGCTGCAACAAAAGGTATTTGTTTACATAATGCTGTAGCTTCAATTAATACGATTTCATTTAGGTTATTAACTAATCTTTTTTCAATTGCTCCAATGTCTGTGCATATTGGATTTTCAAGATAATATTCGATTAGCCAACAACCTACATAAGCATGACCATCCTGATGTATAATTAAAGGGTATAATCCACATCTTTCAAGACAAGAAGCAATCAAAACAGCTAAGTCAATACAAGTTCCTAATCTTTGTGATAATATTTGTTCACATGTAAATATTTTTTGACCTTTTCCAAAACTTGCGGGAGGGTCAATATACGTTATGTTTTTGTTTAACAAAGCAGTATATATAGCATTAATCATATTCATAACATGTGTTTTGCTATTGGCTTGATATCCACAAAAATGAGGAGTTTTAGGGTCAATTTCTTTGAGAATTTTGGTTGCTTCATCAATAATTTGAACAACATAGGGGTCGTTTGGAGTTACGAAGGCAGATGTTATTTCCGGTGTGATTTCAAAACCGTTCCAAAAGTTAGGAGGATATATGTCCAAGTTACAAACCAGGGGTTCTCCTTTCTCTCCTTCTTCATAGATATTTATTGATATACTTTCAGGAACACGTTCTATGAGATCTCTAAAAAACTCTATTTTGGGAACTAATTCTATAATATTGTTATCCAAAACCAAAGTTTCTTTTGCTTTGATTTTAATACCGATTTTAAAAGGATTGATAAAGTTTGCATTTATCTCTATTATTAGATTGTCAATATCTTTATCTTGATCGTTTTCCAATTCAATGGCTCTTATAATGGGATATTTATTTAGCACCATTGCATAGTTTATAATGGGACTTTCTAAAAGGACTTGAAATTTACTCATAATTAATAACTCTTTTTTTGGTTTTCTATAAGTATTATAACATAATTTATTGATATATTTCAAATCTTTTTTGTATTATTTTAAAAAAATTATTAAACTGTTGAAAGTCTTGCACAATTTTTGGTATTTATATATGGTTATATATATTTAGGGATTTAGGTTAGTTGTTTTTAGGACTTTTTATTTGCTTTTTATGTGTGAAAAATGGTATAATTATAATGGATTGTATATGTAAATTATTTTTTTTGTCAGATATGGAAAATTCTTATCTTATAACAGACTGTGGGTCTACCACAACCAAAGCTATTTTAATATTGAAAGGTGAAGACGGCTACTATATGGCAGCACGAGGAGAAGCTCCCACCACTGTGGAGGCTCCTTTTGATGATGTGACCATAGGAGTAGTAAATGCCGCTTTGGACTTGGAAGAAGTGACCGGCAGAAAGTTGGTAAAGGATGGTAAGATCTACATAACAGATAAGGAAGATGAAGGCGTTAACGCTTATCTCTCCACATCCAGCGCCGGTGGTGGTCTTCAAATCACAGCTTGCGGTGTGGTGGGCAGGATGTCAGCGGAAAGTGCCACAAGAGCGGCACTCGGAGCAGGGGCTATTGTTATTGATACATTATCTGTTGACGATGGAAGAAAGCATTACGAAAAAATAGATAAACTCAGAAAGACCAGACCTGATATGATACTTCTCTCAGGTGGCACCGACGGAGGAACTCGCAGACATATTACTCAGTTAGCTGAAATTATTCTTTCCTCTGACCCAAAGCCTCGGCTTGGAAATCTCAAATTACCAGTAATCTATTGTGGAAATAAAGACGCTGCTAAGGATGTAGCTCAAATATTAGGTGATTTGGTTGAACTTAAGGTTGTAGAGAATATTAGACCTACATTAGAGAGAGAAAACTTACATCCTGCCAGAGAAGCTATTCATGAGTTATTTCTTCAGCATGTTATGAAACAGTCACCGGGCTATGATAAATTGACCACTTGGGTGTCTGCGGATATAATGTCAACTCCCAACGCATTTGGCAGTGTTATCACTTCTTATGCCAAGAAAAATAACATTAACATAATGGCTACGGATATTGGCGGAGCCACTACGGATGTTTTCTCCGTAATGGGAGGGAATTATACAAGAACTGTTTCCGCAAACTTAGGAATGTCATATTCTATAGGAAATGTTTTGTGTGAAGCGGGGGTGGAAAGAATTAAGTCTTGGCTTGATTTTGAAATATCTGACACGGAACTTCGTGATATTATCAGAAATAAAATGATAAGACCTACCATTGTCCCTATGACCATGAAAAGTTTAAAGATTGAACAGGCTGTGGCTCGTGAGGCATTGAGATTATCTTTTGAGCACCACAAATCCTTGGCAAGAAGCCTTAAAGGTGTGAGTGGCTTAGGTGATATGACATCTATTGTTAACAGTGCCGAAGAGGATACCTTGGTGGATACTGAAAAATTAGACATGATAATAGGTTCCGGTGGTGTTCTTTCCCATGCTCCGAGACGATTGGAAGCGGCTATGATGATGATAGACGCTTATAGTTTGAAAGGTATTACTCTCTTATGTGTAGACTCAGTATTTATGATGCCTCATCTTGGAGTATTGGCTTCAGTTAACGAAGAAGCTTCAAGAGTAGTATTTGAAAAGGATTGTCTTATAAAATTGGGTTCAGTATATTCCTATAGAAAGTCTAAAATGCCAAACACATTTTTAACTGTAGAAATTGATGGAAAGACATATAATTATGATTATGGAACTTTGAATATATTGGAATTGCCCAAGGGTTCATATAAAGCTGTTTTAAAGCCTAATTCAAGAGTAAATTTAGGTGCCGGAAAAGGAAGACCCTTTGAATGTGAACTTTACTCAGGTGAAACAGGAATTATATTTGATTTGAGAAAGAATTAATGAGAAATGCAAAATGCATATATCTACCCCCGTCTTTGACCTGGGTTGTTGGCTTAGATTATTAGGCTTCTATTGTAAAATTTGCAGTTTTGCAAATTTTACTCCTGACCACCCACCGTCTTCCCAAATCCCAAAAAATTTCGCAAGCTCTATTTTTCGGGAACCTTTGGGTTCGACGGTCCCACCTCCTTCCAAATCCCTAAAAGTTTCGCAAGCTCAACTTTTTGGGAACCCTTGGATGAAAGGAATTTGCGAAAGCAAATTCAGTTCAAAGAGGGTGAATTTAACGACTGAGGCTTTTTGCCGCAATTAAACCCCTAACGCAGTAGGGGGGACTATATGAGGGGAAAACCATAAAAATAGGAGATTATGATGCGAATAGATTTTCATACACATTGTTTTTTGGACAGTTTAGCAGAAAGAGCTGTTAAGAAGTTAGCGGATAACGCAAGGTTAGAGCCTTTTTTAAAAGGAACTTGTGGGGATTTGTCACGTTCCACAAAGGAAGCGGGTTTGGATTATTCTCTTGTTTGTCCTATAGCAACCAAGCCTTCACAAGTGAGAAGTATTCACGAATGGGCTTTAGATTTTACCCAAGAATACCCTAATCTATTATGTTTGGGAACCATGCACCCGGATATGGACAACCCGCAAGAAGAGGCAAAATTCTTAAAAGAAAAGGGATTTAAGGGTATTAAAATTCATCCTGATTATCAATTAGCTTTTATAGATGATGAGAGATATCTAAAACTCTTTAAGGCTTTGTGTGATTATGATTTATTGGTTTTGACTCATGCGGGATTTGATGTGGGTTTGCCACCTCCGAGACACTGTACTCCTGAAAGAATGGCAAAGGTTATGAAGGAGCTCCCTAATTTAAAGATAGTTGCCGCTCATATGGGAGGAGTGGAAGAGCAAGAGGATGTGTACAAGTATTATATTGGTAAAAATATATATTTGGACACTTGTTTCACTCATTATTATATTAACGGTGAGGAGTTGACCAAAGCTATTAAAGCTCACGGTGCTGACAGAATTCTTTTTGGAACGGACAGTCCTTGGACAGACCAAAAGCAACAAATTGAATATATAGAAGGTTTGGACCTAACAGATCAAGAAAAGAAGCTTATTATGGGCGACAACGCCAAGAAATTATTAGGTTTATAATATGAATATAGAAAAAACAGAAAAATATATAGTAGATTTTTATAAAAGCAAGTATAAACAACTTCTTCGAGAGTCCGGTGGAGCTTTTAAGTTTCCTTTCATAGCACCATCAAGTTCCTGTTATTCCGACCAATTGTGGGATTGGGATTCTTGGTTGTGTGATATCGCTATAAGACAGGGTTTATATCTCTATGATACAGAAGAGGAAATAAAAGACTTTGAAAAGTATGAGGAAGGCTCAATCAAAAACTATTTATCATTTTCAAGTTATGGCGGTATTGTTCCCATTCTTATTACAAGAGATATGGACAGGAGTGGGTTTTACAAGGAAAATGAAACCTATAATCACAATATGCACAAACCATGTCTTGCTCAACATGCGGCATTTTTGACAAGGGAAAAAAAAGGAGATATAAGCTGGATAAGAGATTATTTGGAATTTCTTATGGGTTATTTGAATGTATATAAGGGACATTTTAGAGATAAGGATACAGGTTTATATTTCTTTGTTAATGATGATAAAATAGGAGTGGATAATGATCCATGCACATTCTTTCGCCCGGATAGGTCTTCCGCTTCAATTTATCTTAATTGTTTTATGTATAAAGAGCTTTTGGCAGCGGAATATCTTATGAAACAAGCCGGGTATGATAAGATTGCCGATGATTACAAACAAGAAGCTAAAGCTTTAAAGGACTGTATAAAAAGGGAGTGCTATGACGAAAAGGACGGTTTTTATTATTCTGTGGACCTGGCACTCCGAGATAATAAAAATGTGGTAGGCCTTCACAGCGGAATGCCCAGATATTGGAATGGTTTAATACAGAGAATAGGTGTTTGGTCCGGTTTTTTGGCTATGTGGGCAGGTATTGCAAGTGAAGAGGAAGCCGAAAGAATGGTTAAAGAGAATTATTTGGATGAGAATGGATTTAAGGGCAAGTATGGTGTGAGAAGCATTTCCAAATATGAGAAAATGTATAGTTTATATGCTTCAAACAATCCTTCAAACTGGTGTGGTCCTGTATGGGTAATATCCAATTATTTTGTATTCAGAGGCTTATTAAATTATAACTATACAGAAGAAGCAAGAGAATTGGCGGAAAGAACAATTGAAATGCTTTCAATGGATTTGAAGACATGCGGAGAGCTTCACGAATATTACGATCCGGATACAGGAAAGGGAATTATGGGAAAAGGTTTCCAAAGTTGGAATTACCTTGCCATAAATATGTTGACTTGGCTTAAAACCGGCAACGCCTTATGGGAGTTTTAATAATATGAAACTCAGAAAAGGACATTTTACAGGTTTTTTTGCTACTGTTTTGGTCTTTGGAATAGTATTTTTATATATTTATATCAATACTATGGAGATTGGAAAGCTATATAATATTAAAGAAACTTCCAAGGTCAAATTGGGCAGAAATATATATACAGCCATATTTAATGATAAGGAAGATTACATTGCCTATATCAACTATTCCGGTGTGTTGAAACTTGCCAAAACTGATACTCCTAAGGAAGTTTTATATACTCAAAAAGATATAAACAGTGTGTATTTTTATAAAGATTTGTTGGTTATAACGGATAAGACGGGTAAGGCATACAGTTATAATATAAAGGACGGTTCTATCACAAATTATACTATAGATTGTTTTAACAAATATGTGTTTGTTATGGAAGGGAACATATATGCTTTGGAATCAGGCAGTATAACAAGGGTGTCTCTCGTAGGTGATGAGAACAGGAAAGAGTATAAAATTAACGCTTTATACAATTCTTTTGAAGATATTTACAAAGGAGAGGACTATATCTCTGTTTTCACAAAGGACTGTGCTTATATATATGAATACCCCGATTTTAAAGAAAAGAAAGTTGAGATAAAGGACTATGCCTCTAAAGGAATAATGTCAAAAAATCAAATAGGGGAAAGGCTTGTTGTTTATCTCAATTCCAAAGGTGAAGCTGTTATAAAAAACGGTGAGCATTACAAAACACTTAAGGATCTTCCAAATCCTCACTCTCTTTATTTGTCTGAGAAATTGGGTTTAATTTTGGTTGCCGATAATAAAAAAGCTATAAGCTATGATGAATTAGGCGAGATAGAGTGGGAAAAGGATATGCTCTCAGACAGTATGGTTATGAGCAATAAAGGAGAGATGTTTATCGATATCCACAAGAAGTCTCAAGCTGCAGCTTATGAAGTTCTCTCCGGAGCGGAAAAGTTTTCTTTGGATAATTTACAAAAAGCTACCTTTTCTCAAAGCGATAATCTTATTTTCGGAATAGAAAAATCTGCTTATTAAATTTGCCAATTACAAATTTAATCCATAATGTTAAATATCACCACCCCCTACGTCTAGTTAAAAAGTCTATTAAATGTCACCCCCCCTTAATCCCCCCTTACGTAGTAGGGGGGAAAGTAGGTCGGTAGTCCCTTACGTAGTAGGGGGGGGGAAGTAGGTCGGGGTCACTTGGGCTGTTGACTTAAATTAGTAGGCTTCTATCGTAAAATTTGCAATTTTGCAAATTTTACTCCTGACCACCCACCACAATGGCTAACGCCTTGTGGTCCCCCCTCCTTGAAAGGAATTTGCGGTTGCAAATTCAGTTCAAAGAGGGTGAATCTAACGACTGAGGCTTATTTCTCACTCCTAAAACCCATTCCCAAAAAGTCTTGCTATGCTACGACTTTTCGGGATCCCTTGGGTTGTTTTCGCTATTCGCGGGGTTTTTGGGGGACCCCGAGATTGTCGCAATTTAACCCCTTACGTAGTAGGGGGGAGGGTGATCTTAAATTTAAGAGCAGGTCAACTTAAATGGCAGGTGGCACTACCATAATTGTGCATTGTCAATTGTAAATTATAAAATATTATGACAAAACTTAAACAAACAATTCCATATTTGATATTTCTTATTTTGACTGTAGCGTTTTTCTACAAATGCATATTTTTGGGTCAAGTGATTTTTCCTGTGTCATTATTTAATGAGATGGAGCCTTTTAGGTCAAAAGTGACTCAAGTAGAAAATCCTCACCAATGGAATCCTCTCACTTTTGACAGTGTTTTGGAGTTTTATCCTTGGCGACATTATCTCGGACAGAGCTACAGAGAGGGCAAGCGTCCCGTTAATAACGATTTTTCTTTTAGTGGAAAGTCCTTTTTTATAGGAAACGGTCAGTCTGCTTATTATTATCCTTTAAACTTTTTATATGCCATTTTTTCTACTCCTGTGGCCTTTACCATTTTTGTTATTCTTCACGTTCTCTTGTTGCAGATATTTATGTACATCTTTCTAAGAAGATTAAAGCTATGTCAGGGGGCGTCTGTCTATGGTGCTGTGGCTTTTGGCTTTTGTGGTTACTCTATTTGTTGGTTGGCCCTTCCCACCTTTATTTCCGTTATAACTTATTTGCCTTTGACCTTGTATTTTATTCATAGAGCTGTTTTTGTTGCATTTACTGATAAGGATAACGAACAAAATGATAGTAATAAATCACAAAAATCCTTTACCGGAAACAGTTTTTTTGATAAAAGTTGTTTATATGCTATATTAGCCGGTTTGTCTTATACCTTGTGTATTTTGTCAGGTCACTTGCAAATAGCTTTCTTTGTGGGAATTGGGGCATTAATTTACGGTCTTTCTTTGGTTTGTCTATATGCCAAAAGAATTGGTTTATTAAAAGTTTTGTTAATGGTGGTTTTAATACTTATTCCCATAATATGTATTGGATCTCTTCAATTAATTCCTTCCCTTAAATCAGCCTCTGTGTCTCACAGAAATGAAACGAAGAGCGAAACCCATTATAACTGGGTTATTAACAATTCTATGGAGAAGTGGAGATTGATAACGATTTTTGTGCCTAAGGCTTTCGGCTCTCCTGACAACTCCAAAAGTCCCTATGGTCTTGTGGGTTTTGCCACCAATAAAAATTATCACATAAATTCCACTGCCGATTATATAGAGTTTTCCGCCTATGCAGGAGTTATTACCTTGCTTTTGGTTATGATTTCTTTGGGAAATATAAAGAGAAAGCAGACCTTGTTTTGGTGGGTGTGGACTTTGTTGTTTTTGTGGATGTCCTGCGGTAGTTTTTTGTATAAGATTATTTTTTACGGTATTCCCGGTGCCTCAGCTTTTGGTGCTCCTTCGAGAATGCTATGTTTGTTCTTGTTTGGCTTAAGTGTTTTGAGTGCCATAGGTATGGATTGGTTTATAAAATCTGTGGATTTGCCAAAAGTTGCTCTTGCGACAGGAACAAAGATAAGACCCATTTCAATGGCTTTATGGCTTGGATTAATTGGTTTGTTTATATTGTTTTTTATAGCTTTTAATTTGTTTATGAACGGATTGCCCCAACCGATTTTTGCTGTAACATTTGCCAAGTATAAGATTTGTGCCCCTCTTTTCTTTTTGTTTTCTGGTATAGGGGTGATAATATTATTAATAATGGGTAAAAGGACTGTTTTTAATATTAACTCGGCAATATGCCCTTATCTGTTGGTATTGGTTTTGTTTGTGGATTTGTTTGTGTTTGGTGCCAATTTCAATGAAACCTGTAAACCAAGCTGGGTATATCCGGATTTGGAGTTGACGGATAAGCTTAAGGAACTACAAGCAGGTAATGATAAAACTGTGGCAGTTATTACAGGTAGTTGGAATATGTTTGAAGCACCTCACACTCTCTTGCCCCCGAATATGTTAATGTATTATGGCATAAGGGAAGTAGGAGGATATGATTCCCTGTTTTTGGGCTCATATAAGAAGGATTTGGAAGCTTTGGCAGGTGAATCTGTTTCTCCTATTGCCAATGGTAATATGATTATGTTAAAGAAGTCTTTTGAAGGCATCGAGAAGGTAGCTGATTATATCATTTCTCTTGAAGAACTGGAACAATATGAGAGAATCGGCGTATATAATAATGTAAATTTATATAGGACTAAGTAAAGCATAATATACTTATTATTCTAAATAAAAATATAAAATGTGTAATAGAAGATATTATACTTTAACTAACATCTCCTATTATTGAGAGACAAATATATTATTCTTTATTTTCTATTTAAGAAAGCTTTGTAATTTGTGATTTAAAAAAAGGATTTTGTTATGAAAAAAATATTTCTTTTAGTTGTTTTGATTATAATTGCGATTTCCCTTTCTGCTCAGGAAAAGGATTTTGAAATATCCCAAGGAGTTTTACTGAAATATAACGGTATAGGCAAAAATATAGTGATACCTAACGGAGTTAAGGAGATAGGTAGCGGAGCTTTTGCTCAGGCAGAGACTCTTCTCTCTGTCACATTGCCCAAAAATTGTCTTGTTATAGGTGATAATGCCTTTGTGGACTGTATCAATCTTCAAAAGGTGATTTTAAATCCTCAGTTAAAAGAAATCAAAGATGAAGCTTTTTTCAATTGCAGATCCCTTGAAAAGATAACCATCCCTTCCTCTGTGGATAAAATAGGTGAATATGTTTTCAGTTATAATATTTCATTAAAAGAATTTTTTGTAGAACCCGATAACAAAAATTATAATTCTTACGAAGGGGTTTTGTTTGATCATAATAATACTAAATTTATCAGCTTCCCCTTGGGCAAAGAGGGAGCCTACACTGTTCCGGATACCATAACCAAGATAGAAGAAAACACCTTTAAATATGCTTCAAAATTGACCGAGGTGACTCTTTCTCCTTCTGTTAAGTCTATAGGGTCCAATGCTTTTGAATCCTGCGTAAAATTGGAAAAGGTGAATTTAAATGAAGGCTTGGAAAAAATAGATGCTTGGGCATTTTTTGACTGTCCTTCCTTAACAACAATTACATTCCCAAATTCTTTGAAAGTTATAGGTGATTATTGTTTTGCTTCTTGCAAAGGTTTGGTAAATTTAAATATTCCGGAAAATGTGAAATCCATAGGTGAGTATGTGACTATGGACTGTGTGGCACTTAATAATATTTTCGTTAGCGAAAACAATCAAACTTACTCTTCCGTAGAGGGAGTTTTGTTCTCAAAGAACGGGGAAAAATTGGTTATATATCCAACGGGTAGGCAGAGCGAGTTTTATTCTATTCCCGAGGCTTGTAAGGAGATAAAATCCGGGGCATTTTGTTCCGCAAATAATCTTAGGAGCGTGAACTTTACGGAAAATGTGGAAGTAATGGGTGACAAGTGCTTTGCTTATATGGATAAACTCTCTTCCATAAAATTGCCCAAGAGTTTGAGCGATATGGGAGATGCCACTTTTATAGGCTGTGAAAATCTAACTGATGTGGAATTGGCTGATACAATGCTTATAATTCCTCCTTATACTTTTTCCGGTTGTTTGAGCTTGGACAATGTGGATCTTAAAAATGTAAAGATAATAGACCCCAATGGGTTTTTGTCCTGTGCATCCTTGAAAAACATCAATTTTTCAAATGTAGAATTAATATCCGAAAGTGCTTTTGGAGCATGTGAGGCCTTGGTAATAGCATATTTCCCGGACACTCTTTTGGGAATAGATAATTATGCTTTTAGTTCTTGTTTTGAGCTTAAGGATGTGTTTATCCCCAAGTCAGTTAAGAAAATGGGTAAGAATATATTTATGGGCACAGAGGATTTGACTGTCACTACCCCCAAAGATTCCCTTGCCGAAAAATACTGTAAAGAAAATAAAATCAAGGTTAACATTAAATAAATAGAAAATAAGATGAATGATAAGATAGTTATACACGGAGCGAGACAGCATAATCTAAAGAATTTGAATTTAGAAATTCCTCGGGATAAGTTGGTGGTAATTACAGGCCTTTCCGGTTCCGGAAAGTCTTCTTTGGCTTTCGACACCATTTATGCGGAGGGTCAAAGGCGATATGTGGAGTCTCTGTCTTCTTATGCTCGATTGTTTTTGGGGCAAATGGACAAGCCGGACGTGGACGATATCCAAGGTCTTTCTCCCGCAGTTTCCATAGATCAAAAATCCACTTCCCGAAACCCACGTTCTACTGTGGGCACCGTGACGGAAGTTTATGACTATATGAGATTGTTTTGGGCAAGAGTGGGAAAGCCCCACTGTCCTAACTGTGGCGAAGCCATAACCGTTCAGTCCATAGACCAAATAATAGATATGATTTTATCCTATGAGACCGGAACAAAAATTCAGATTCTTTCTCCTTTGGTTCGAGGAAAGAAAGGTCAAAATGCCAAGCTTTTTGAGGATTTGGAGAAGGAAGGCTTTTCAAGAGTTCGTGTTGACGGAAAGGTCTATAATTTTGACGAAGAGGATGAGATAATTCCTTCAAGTGATAAAAATAAGAAGCATAATGTCGAGCTGGTTATCGATAGAATAGTTTTAAAAGAAGGTATAGAGAAAAGGCTCTCTGAGTCTGTGGAGTTGGCCCTTAAAAAGGGTGGGGGACTTATATATGTGGATGTCATAGGTGATAAGGAAATCCTTATGAGTGAGAACTATGCATGTTCTAAGTGTGGTTATGTCCTTGAAGAAGTAGCTCCGAGGATTTTCTCTTTCAACTCACCTTTTGGTGCTTGTCCCGATTGTAATGGACTGGGCTATCATCAGGATTTAGACCCGGAAAAAATGATACCTAATAAATCCCTTTCCATTAATGAAGGAGCTATTATGAATTTTCCGGGACTTTCCGGAGAATGGATACAGAATATATTGGAAGAGTTGTCAAAGAAATATGGTTTTAGCTTGGATGAACCTGTAAAGAACTTCACGGAGAAACAGTATAATGCCATAATGTTTGGTGTTCCGGAGAAAGTTCATATAATATGGCATCCTAAGAGCGGTGGCACAGACTGGGAGTTCAATGCCAACTGGCAAGGTGTTTACGGAACCATAAAAAAGAGATTGGCATCTATGCCGGATAATGAGAATTTACAAGCTTTCTTTTCTGAGGAGACCTGTCATACTTGTAACGGAAAGAGACTGAAGCCTGAGGCTCTGTCGGTTTTCGTGGAAGGCAAAAATATAATGGACATCTGTGACCTGTCTGTAAAGGAAGCTTTTAACTGGTTTGTCAATTTGGAACTCTATGGCAGAGATGCCATAATAGCTAAGAGAATAATTAAAGAGATAAAGGAAAGATTAAAATTCCTTTGCGATGTTGGATTGGATTATCTTACACTGTCACGGGCTGCAGCTTCCCTGTCCGGTGGCGAAGCTCAAAGAATAAGGCTGGCAACTCAGATAGGTTCCGGGCTTACCGGGGTTTTGTATGTTCTTGATGAGCCTTCCATAGGTCTTCATCAAAGAGATAATGCCAAGCTTATAGGCACTCTGAAGCATTTGAGAGATTTGGGAAATACTATTGTTGTGGTGGAACATGACGAAGAAACCATGCGAGAAGCGGATTATCTTATAGATATAGGCCCTAAGGCGGGAGACTTTGGAGGAGAAGTGATTTATGCCGGAGAGCCTGAGGGAATAGTGAACTGTCCAAACTCTCTTACCGGAGATTTTTTGGCAGGTAGGGAAAAGATACCTATTCCTTTAAAAAGAAGAAAAGGGAATGGACTTAAGATAACTCTTAAGGGTGCAAGAGAGAATAATTTAAAGGGCATAGATGTGGATTTTCCTTTGGGGAAATTTATATGTGTGACGGGTGTGTCAGGATCGGGAAAATCTTCCTTGATTCAAGAGACCTTGTATCCCAGATTACAGGTTGAAGTGAACAGAGCACAGAAGACTTGGGGAAAACATGATAAGATAATAGGGACAAAGAATATAGATAAGGTCATAAATATAGATCAATCTCCTATAGGTAGAACTCCCAGGTCTAATCCGGCAACATATACGGGAGTTTTTGATTTAATGAGAAAATTGTATGCGGAAACCCCGGACGCTAAGGTTAGAGGCTATGACCAAGGACGATTTTCATTTAATAAAAAGGGCGGAAGGTGTGAGAATTGTGGCGGTGACGGTATCATAAAGATAGAGATGCATTTTTTGCCCGACGTTTATGTTCCTTGCGAGATCTGTGGCGGAAAGCGATATAACAGAGAAACTTTGAAGGTAAAGTTTAAGGGAAAGAGTATTGCTGATGTGCTGGATATGACAGTAGGGGAAGCAGTGAAGTTTTTTGAAAATGTGCCTAAGATAAAAAATAAACTTCAGACTATCTATGATGTGGGATTGGATTATATAAAGTTGGGACAACCGGCAACAACACTCTCCGGTGGTGAGGCCCAGAGAATGAAATTGGCTTCTGAGCTGTCAAGGAAATCAACGGGAAAGACTTTGTATATATTGGATGAACCTACCACAGGTTTACATTTTTATGATGTTAAGAAGCTTATATCCATTTTGAATAAACTGGTGGAAAGCGGAAATACGGTTTTGGTTATAGAACATAACTTGGATGTGATTAAGAGTGCTGATTATATAATAGACTTAGGTCCTGAAGGGGGCAGTGGTGGCGGAAAGGTTATAGCTAAAGGAACTCCGGAAGAAGTGGCCAAGTCTAAAAAATCATACACAGGAGAGTATTTGAATAAAATTTTAAAATAGGAGAATATTATGAAAAATATCATTTTGGTTTTGACACTGTTGACCTTGCTTTTTAGCATAGGTTGCTACTCAGACGGTGTGGAAAAAGACCCTACTGTAAACAATGGAGGTGATGAACCTGTGAATGCAACTTTTGACAAAGCTTATTCAGAAGAGGCTTTAGATTTTGCTAACAAGATTTTCAGAGAGACCTTTAAGGAAGATAATGCAGTTATGTCTCCTTTGAGCCTCTATGTTGCTCTGTCAATGGCTTCTAACGGAGCATTGGCTGAGACTCAGGAAGAGTTCGGAAAGCTTCTCTGTGGCGAAAATTATGACGAAAATAAACTGAATAATTATAATAGGGCCATAATGGAAAATGCCAAGAAAATGGATTCCTATACCATTGCCAATTCACTTTGGATTAAGGAAGATAAGACAGAAAAGGCTTTCAGAGATGTTTTGGGCAAGGTTTATAAGGCTGACGTGGATAAACTTACAACCGAAGTTCCTATAAACAATTGGGTAAAGGAAAAGACCAAGGGCAAAATTCCGTCCATACTCAATAAGGTGAACCAGGACGATTTTGCTGTTATAGTTAATGCCATTTATTATTATGGGACTTGGATGGAGCCTTTTAAGGAAAAGAACACAAGACCGAGAGATTTCCACCTTGAGAACGGAACAGATGTTAAGACTGACTTTATGTGGAGTGGTGACAGAGGTTTTACTGTTTTTGGATATAAAGATGGTTTGGTTTTGAGATTAAACTGTAAGGATAAGACTTGTATGTATTTCTACCTGCCTCCTGAGGGAATGAAACTAAAAGACTATGCCAAGGAAATAGATTTTAAGGAAATCACCAATATGAAGCCTATGGGTGGAAAGTGGGAGATATTTGTGCCTAAGTTTAAGATAGAGTCAAGTTATGATTTGATTCCTTATCTTGAAAATATGGGACTTAAGAGATGTTTTAACCTTCCTACTTCCAATCTTTCAAGATTGAGTAAGGACCCAAGAGGAGTCTATTTTTCAAAGGTAATCCAGAAGGCAACCATAGATGTTGAAGAAAAGGGAGTGGAAGCCACTGCCGCTACGGCAATAGTTGCATTGGCAGGATCTGCCGCAGTCCCACCAAAGATTAATTATTTGTATTTGGACAGACCATTTGCCTATGTGATTTACAACAATTCCAACGACACAGTAGTCTTCACCGGAACGGTATACGATCCCACAAAATAAATAATAAAATTCCAAATACCGAGGTATTTGGGATTTTTGTTAATTTTAATTTACAAATTAAATAGTTTTTTGATTGTGTGATATTTAATTATGATAAGGTTTAATGTATAATGCTAATGAATACAAAATTAACAGAATTTAGTGATAGATTGTTTCCCAAACTTGTGAATGGTGAAATTGAGGTTGATTAATGTCTAAACAAAAAAATGATTATATAGAATATTCTAAAACTCAAATAAATAGAGCCGGTAAAGATATATGCAATGGCATAGGAAATGAAAAAGAAAATTTAAAAATAATCGATTATTGGCGAGAATTACATTCACATCCTATGCATATTGTTTATATTAGATTGAAAAGATTTATAGAAGAAAAGAATAAAAGGATAAAAGGGAAAAAGTATAAGAGTGTTGTTTCCGCAAGGCTAAAAAGATTAACTTCAATAAAAAAGAAAATAGCTAAAAAAACAGAATTGGCAAGAATGCAAGATTTAGGTGGCTGTAGGTTAGTAGTTTCAACAATTAAAAAAGTTTATGATTATTCAAATAAATATAGATCTCATTATAATCATGATGAGTATTTGGAAGAAAAAAGTAAGGATTATATAAAAGAGCCTAAAAAATCAGGATATAGGAGTTTACATATTGTTTTAAAATATAAAAGTGGAACTATAGAGAGGTATAAGAACAAATTTATTGAAATACAATTTAGAACTCACCTTCAACATATTTGGGCTACAGCTGTTGAAACAATGGGTATATTTTTACATACTGATATAAAAGCAAGTGATGGAGAAGATGAAATAAAAAGATTTTTCGTATTAGTATCTTCTCTATTTGCTATTGAAGAAAAACAACCGGTTGTTCCGGGGACAAGTGATATTATTGATGATTTAGTTGATGAACTTATTGAAATTAATCAAAGGAAAAAATATTTAGAGAGGTTAAGTAGCATTACAAAGGTTATAAATCCAATTAATAAAAATATTAAAAAAAATAAATCTAAAAGCAATCTTTATTATCTGTTAATATTAAACTATGAAACTCAAAAATTACAATACTGGACTTTTAGGCTTTCAGAAGAAGAACAAGCAAATAAAAGATATAAAGATATTGAAACGAGTATTAGGAATAATTACAATATAGATGCGGTTTTAGTTAGATCAAGAGATTTTAAAACAGTAAAATCTGCTTATCCTAATTATTTTTATGATATAAGAGAGTTTGTAAATAAAGTTAATTATTATATAAATAGAGGTTATAGAAAATAAATTTGACAATAAATAAAGAAACCAATTATAAATGAAAATATAGGATTTAAAAATACGCATTAAAATCAAATAAACCATGATATGAGAATAATGGATGATACAATAAAAGATAATAATGAAAAGGGTTTATTATTAAAGCTAGAAATTGATTTAATATATATTGGTAGATTTCTTATTTGGAAATACAATTTAAAATGTTGCAGTGAATGCTGATTTAATTATATATGTATAGATATAGTATCTGTTAAAGATAATTTAACTTCTTTTAAATTTAAATTAAAAGATTATTTATAATATTTTCCATTTATCCATCAAGATAATTCAATAAATAACGTTATAAATGTTGTGGTAAAAAACTAAAATAAATAATTTGTAAATACTACATTTAAAGAAGCAATAAATACAAATAGATTAATTAACTAATCTAAGTAAAGAAGAAAATAATATATTAAATTCTATTATTGATAAGTAGATAGAATATTAAACTATAATTTTAAAAAGATGATATTTGGAATTAAATAAAACCTATTTTATCTGAATTATTGAATAAAAGTTGGGAAATAGTTAAAATTGTTTTCCCGATTATATATAATGTATATTTTGGAAATTAAGCATTATTAATAAATGTTAGTATACTCATTAAGTTTTATGGAGGATGATTTGTCTCGGGGAAAACCAATATATAAAGATTTATTAAAAGCTTCCAATTCAGCATTATTTGCAGGTATTGAAATTCATAATAAACCATTAGTTGAATTTAGATATCAAAGCGTTGTTATTTTAATTATTATAGCGTGGGAACATTTATTAAAAGCATATGTATATAAATTTATGGATAAAAAATTATTGTATGAAAACAAAACAAATAAAGAAAACAAAAAAATAACAAGATCTTTTAAAAACATATTAGATATAGTAAAATATAACGTAAATGAAAAATATAATAACAATAAATTTGACGTAATTTATGAAAATATAAAAGCGTTATATAGTTATAGAAATGAATATGTTCATTATTTTACCAATGAAATGGAACCTATTATTTTTATGCTTATTTATAAATCAGTTTTATTATATAAT
Organism: Abditibacteriota bacterium; assembly: GCA_017445025.1. Lineage (GTDB taxonomy): Bacteria > Armatimonadota > UBA5829 > UBA5829 > UBA5829 > RGIG7931. The sequence continues at coordinate 68,346 of JAFSVJ010000051.1, forward strand.
GATTTTATTAAAAAACATTTTGATATTGATATAACTTTAAAAGATAGTTTGTTTATTATGCCAATAGGTTTTAAATTGCCATTAAACCCTATAGATTATTTAAAGCAAGATTATAACAAAAGAAGCAATAAGTTTGTAAATCAAATAATACAAAGTATTAGGAATTTGAACAAAAATGGAATACAAGAGAGTATTTTGATTAGTTTTAGTTTATCTATAAATAAAGGAAATAAAAATGCGGATTTGATTGCAAAGATAGATAAATATAATGAAAAAGCTATTACATTAAGGCAATCGGTTAGGATAACAGATAATCCTAACGCTCCAGAATTTAGATTTAATTCTGATTTACCACCATTAGGATATTATGAATTAAGAGATAAAATAAAGTTTAAGTATCCAAATGTAAGGTGTGGAAAGTTATATAATAAGATAATGCAGGAAAAAATAAAAACAAATGATAATTTATGTAGAATTAATTATCTTGATCCTAACAATAAATTGAGTTCTAAAAAATACTTTTATTTTGAGGAAGCAGTAGATGTATTTATTGAAGAATATAAAAGGCAAGAGAGGTATTTATGAGTTATGATTATTCTGTAAATAAACTTGTTCAAGAGAGTGCCGGGATTATACTCCCAAACGAATTGGGATGGATAGTAGCCTTTGTAACTAATGACGTAATATTAGGTTAAGATAGAACTCTCAAACTATATATTTATAGAGAAATTGATTAATTATTTTAACAAAAATAGCCGATACAGCCATAGGAATCTTTTGTGATTAATTGACCTTGTTTAAACTTTTAAAAATATATCTTATTTTTACATTTAATGAGGGGTGACTATTTATCAAAAGGTAAATGCTAGGTGAATAGGAGTAAATTTGTTTTTATGCTAATTTACGAAAGAAATCTTTAGCATATAGCTATCTATAATAACATACCTAATCACTCATTAAAGCTTACCACCATAATTTCTTTTTTATTTTGCAAGCATTATTAAGAATTAAATGTCCTAAACTCAATCCTATTGGTGCTTCAATTATTTTTAGTTTCTTACAATTATGGAAAGCATAATGATCAATGGATAATTTTTTATTTGGTAATACTATTTCCTCTAATGGACAATCTGAAAAAGCATATTGACCAATATAATTAACACTTTCTGGTATATTTATTGATGAAAGATTTTTACATCCACTAAAGGCTTCTCTTTTTATAGTTGTAATGCTATTTGGTATATTGATAGATTCTAATTTATATAGTGCTATAAATACGCCTTTTTCTATAGTAGTTATACTATTTGGTATATTTATTGAAATAAGGTTCTTACAAAATTCAAAAGCATAATCGCCTATTCTAATAACACTATTAGGAATTGTGATGTTATCTAGGCTATCACAAGCCCCAAAAGCATATTTACCTATATTTGTTACACTATTTGGAATAATAATATTTTTAAGATTAGAGCAAGCATTAAAAGAATAATCTTTTATATCTATAACACTATTAGGAATGGATATGAATTCTAAGTTTTCACATTCATAAAAAGCATAATCTCCTATACTTGTAACACTATTAGGAATCATAAAATTTTTGTTCTTATTGCCACAAGGGTAACGAATTAATTTAGTCTTATGTTTGTTATATAAAACTCCATTAGAAGAAATATATTCATTGTTGTTTGCATTAACAGTAATATTCATAAGATTTTCACAACGATTAAAAGCATTATATCCTATGTTTGTAAGACTATTAGGAAGAGTTATTTCTTTAAGGCTTGAACACATATAAAAAGCCCATTCTCCTATACTTGTAACACTTTCAGGGATGATTATTTCTTCAAGGTTTTCACAATAATCAAAAGCCCCTTTTCCAATTTTTGTGACACTATTGGGGATGGTAATTGACTTAAGGAAATTACAATCTTTAAAAGTATCATCTCCTATACTTGTTACATTTTTTGGTATTGTAATTTTAACATCTTTACCATAATATTTTTTTAAAACACCATTTACAATATAAAAATCATTAATTGACATAATAAAATAACCTTACTTTTAATATCTAATAATATTATAACAAATATTCTATTTTTATTCAAATCATACGAAATAATAAAGCTAAAAGCGAGGAGTTTGGGTTCCACTTTTGTTTAGGTATCTTTAAACTATATAGACGTTCTATGAAATTAAGACGTCACCTCTGTTGCCCCCTAATACGTGCCACTCTCCAAAAAGTCTTGCGACTTTTCGGAGCCTCGGGAGTACTCACCCATGGTGGCATTTGCAAAGCAAATGACGAGGGCCTGTAGCCTATGCTAAAAGAAAACAAAAAATAATCCCAAATACCTCGGTATTTGGGATTTTTTTTAAAAGAAAAGAAATGAATTTGCTTTGCAAATTCTAAAAAAAGAGATTTTCGTGGGATTTGGGATTTTATGTTCAAGATAAATTAAACTAAAACATATCGTATATATCTTCAGACAATTCTCCTAAATCTTCTATTGATGATACTACCAATATCTTATCATATATTCCTCCGTTATATCCTCCCGGGTTGCCTACCATTATCGTTATATCGTTTTCTCCTTGAATTAAGAAATCTTTTACATCAAATTTCATAGGTTTGTCCCATATATCAATAGGTTTAAGGCCGGTGGAAGCGAGTGTTCGTTCAAATACCTTCTTTCCGTTAATATATATAGTGGCTTCTTCATCTATGCCCTTGCAATACATATAGATATAAGGTTTGGATAATACATCCCTTCCTATTTTGATCTTTTTCTTATACCAAGCATTTCCTGTCCAGTCTTTTATTCCTTGCTGGTTCCAGGGCTTTTCTGTTTCAAAAGTCTTCCATGCTTTTGTGTTATAATTAGGATTAAAGAATTGTTCCTTTGCACCTGAATTGTTTGCGTCCAAAGTGAATTTCCAACCTTTATTATCTAGTTTATTCACTTTAAAAGCCGAAAAATCAACACTTAATGTTGCTTTCCATTTATTAAGTGTTAAATCTAAATTTTCATAGAATGGGGGAAGCTCTTGTATATCTTTGCAATCAATACTTTTATACAAATCTTCAAATTCTTCTACCAAAGATGTATAATATTCTATATCTTTTTTGGAAAGCTTATTCTTGCAAGTGTTATGCCAGCCGGAAGCGTTTCTGTATCCTATATTTCTACAAAGAGTTAGATACAGAGGTGAAATTCTTTCAAATTTAACCCTTTCTTTCATTTTATCGCTTTTTGCCAATTTCAAAGCTTCATCCATAAGTGACATGGATGATTTAACCCATTTATCCGTATATAAAGGAGCCTCCGGTGTCCATCGTATTCCGGCAGCACCTAATCCAAAGGGTTCCTCTTCACCTTCCGTTAAATTATGTGGCTTTTTATGTCCCTGTTTCCAAAGGTTTAAAAGGCTTGTTTCATATTTATATATGGGTTCGGCACATTCTCCGTAATATCCGTAAATAAAATCTTTCATTAACCCTTCCGGGTCAAGGTTCGGATTCCATAATAGTTTTGACCATACCCAAGCTTTCATTCTGCCTGAGTCGGAAATGGAACGTTCTCCATAGTTTCCTTGCATAAATACACCACTTGCCCCCAAATCTCTTATTATCTTATTGTTTTTTGCAGTCACTAATAGGTTGGGGTTGGGGATAAGATAATGGTCAAAGTTCACAACATAGGTCCAAGTTTGAGTTTTAATTCCCAACTTTGTCCAAGCGAAAAGGTCATTTCTAAATTTATCTGTTTCGTCAATGGTGCAAAGAGGGTAGGGCCAATCGCAACTGTCAGAGCATACCACAACAGTAATATCTTTATTGGGCCTTATGGTTTTCGGTGGCTTAACATAGTCCAAATATGCAAGGGTAATAACTTTCATGTCCGGATATTCTCTGTGAATCAAATCAATTATATAATTTAATCCGTTTATAACGCATGCGGATTTTGAGCCCTCCGGTTCATAGATTTTCTTACACTCTTCGCATTCACATAGTGGATATCCGTCTTGAGGAGATATATTTACACAGTCAAAATCATTGGTTTTTCGTAATTCACATATATATGAGCCAATTTGATATAAGACAGCTCTGTTAGACCAACATATTTGGTGAGGTTGTCTTATTCCGTCTTCCGTGGCGAAATATTCAGGGTTTTGTTTAAATTGATGTTCCGGCCAAACAAAGTTAAAGGTTGTGTGGGCCAAACCTCCCCAGGACTCCCAGGCTCCCCCTAATTCTTTTGGTATAATATCAATATAATTTAATCTGTTGAGAATAGCAAAATCTGTATTGTTTGCTTGACGAATGTATGGAGTTCTTATTTCGAAATCCGGATTTACAATTCTTTGAACAAATGTAATTTCATCTGATGAAGGAATAAAGTCTTCCTCTCTGTTTGTTGTCCAAAACCTAAAGCCGTTATCTTCTTCCAAAAGAGCGTAAACAGAATATAAGGGGCCTCTTCTTTCTCCCCCAAAAAGATATAAGGCATTTTCGTCACCCTTTATGCCATAGCCTTCTTCTTCTGTTTTATCTTGAGAAAAGGGACTTGTTTGAAAAAGAATTGTGTTACCCACACTTATGATTCGTCCCTCATTATATTCGGTATCTTTAATAACCGGTATTTCAAACCCTGTCATTTTGGATAAAAAAGATTTTAGGTCTTCTGTGGCTCTGGTTTCTTTTGGGTTGGGGTTTTCCGGCGTCACGATTACACAATCTTTTAATGAAAATGTAATGGCATCTCCCTTTGGTTTTAGAGAGTTTTCCCATTTGGGATTTGGCATATTGTTTATAGCAAAAACGGATATGGATAGAATTATAACAATAAGAGAGATAAATAGTTTTTTCATACAAAGACCTCATATTATACTCAATATTAAGAAAAATCAAAAATAGAAAATCAAAAATCAAAATTGTGGTGCTACGCACAACCTTGGTTGGTGGGCATCTATATTTTAAATTGGGATATGGTTGATGGATTTCACTCTCTTTCTCATCCCAAAAAGTGTCGTAAACTCCACTTTTAGGGAACCCTGAGAATTGAACTGAAATTTGCACTTGGTTGCAAATTTCCTTTCAAGGCCCCACTCCCTAAAAATCAAAGATTTTTGGGAACCCTTGGGTCACCCACCCGCCCGGACCATTTGCCTGAAAGGCAAATGGTGGGTGGTATTTTTGATTTGCATGGAACTGCAAATCAAAAAGATGGGGTTTAGCATATTCTCAAACTTGTAGTTTCTGAAGATTTGGGATTTTATGCTTAAGAAAAATAGAAAAAATCCCGGTGTGTGTGACACCGGGAAATGATTGAAATTAACCTAATTTGGTTTCCAGTAATTGTTAAAATCTCCCCAATATGTGATTGTGGCACCGTTCCAAGATTTACATATTTCGGATGTTCTTTTGTGGTATTTGGCGTGACCGTCTGCAAATGCAAAATTTGCTCCGTCAAGGTGTCTTGCACATTGAGTTGGAAATACATTGTAAATTAAAGGTTCAATGGTTCCGTGAATAGCAGTATCTGTTTGGAAACCATCACCTATAAAGATAAATTGTGATGAATTGCTTATTTCACCTAAACAAAGTGGAGAAGCTGCTGATGAACAAACTTTGGTATATCCACCCCATAACCAAGGGTTGGCACCATAACCTGCTATGTTTTTCTTACCGGAGGGACATTTATAGATATTGATGTTTTTAACGTATGGGAATAAAGCATCCATCCATGTTGCCCAGTTTAATTGCCCATAATTTCCCCAATAGTCTACTTCTTGGAAGGAATACATTGGGAAATCTGAACTGGTAACGATGCCACTAACATCAGCGATGTTGTAAATAACACCACCCGGTATTGTTTCGTCCCAGTCGTCTACATAGAGCTGTAATGCAGTTCCTATTTGCTTACAGTTTGATAGACAACTTGCTTGTCTTGCTTTCTCACGTGCTTGTGCGAAAACTGGGAAGAGAATTGCTGCCAATATAGCAATGATTGCTATAACAACAAGCAACTCAATGAGGGTAAAACCCTTTCTAATTGTGAACATATTAATGTTCCTCCTATTTTTGATTTTTGAGAAATATTTGGATTTCCCTTACACTTTTATTATATCACACCAAAAAAACACTGTCAAGCATTATCCAAAAAACCTGTCCGTATAGGTGGTGTTTTTAAATTGGAAAATCAAGCTCATTTTTTGATATAATATATTGTAAATAAAACACAAATTGAGTGATTATTATGACTAAAAAAGAATTGGTAAAACAGCATTTATATAACTTAATAAGGACATTAAATGAAGGTGACAAAATCCCTTCCGAAGCTTCTATAATGAAGGAATTAAATGTTTCAAGGTTTACCGTTCGCAGTGCAATAGGGGATTTGTTAAATGAAAATGTAATATTTACTCAAAACGGTGTGGGTTCTTTTGTTCAATATAGGGAACATAAAAAAATAGTATTGGTTTTGCTTGAAGATAATCTTTTGGTTGGCAGATTGCGTAAAACATATAAAGTTCTATATAATATGATAATTGAAAAATTGGAATTAAAGGGATATAATCCAATTTATTATAGTGATAAAGATGATAAAGTCATGGATTTTGTTAAGAAGAATCAAAAAAATATATTGGGGGTAATAGCGGTTCATTGTAATGAAGATTTGTTAAAGGAAATAAATTCTTATGGTATTCCTATTGTATATACACATAAATCTACATGTACTGTTTATCCTACAATTATAGTAGATTATAACGATTTTTTCAAAAAACTTAATATGTTGATACATAAATATAAATTTAAGGATATCCTGTTCTTTTCTTTTAAATATGTTTTGAATAAAAAAGATTCAAAAGAAGGCTTTTTTATGTATACCATTAATAATTATTTCAGTAAGTATAATCTTAATTATATTCCTTTTTCTTTGAATGTTGCTTCTGCTTTGAGTATTTTTAGATCTGCTATGAATAAATTAAAGAAGGCTCCTGATGCCATTATTTTTTTGGATGATAATATTTTTAATACATGTGTTCCTTTGTTTAAGGAGTTTGAAAATATAATTTCAAATACAAAAATAATAACTCAATCTAATGGATTTATTGAAAGTGAGTATGATTTATGTTGTATAGAGTTTAATCTTGAGGAGAGTGTAGAAAAAACAATTGGATTACTGGAAAACATAAATAAGAATAATTATTGCGGAGAGTGTAACTTATATATTAAACCGAGTGTTATTAATGAAGAAATTCTAATAAAGTAGTGGTTTTTCCATCAGCCGTGACAAATGTTTGACATCCTTTCTCTTTTAATTCTTCTGCAGTTTTTAGATCTACGGTTTTTCTTTTATTTGGTGACATGGAATAATAGATAATTGATATTATTCTTTCTGCCGCTTCATATCTGTTTAATCCGTTTTCATTATCTACTAAATCTACTATTTGAACATTATCATCAGAATTGTTTTCGTTTATATTTTTTTCGGAAAATATTTTTAATCTAATTCGTCTCTTATTTCCTGTTCTTCTTCGTCCGTTAGATGATAAGATTTCTTTAATTTCATCATCAACTGATCTAAGGTTAGATTCGGAACTTTCTTCAGATATTCCGGCATCGGTATTTTCTTCGCTATCGGTTTCGTCTTCTCTTTTTTCATGTTTTTCTCCTTTGGCTTCATTAAGCCTGTTAATCAATTCATCTCTGTATGCTAAAGCGTCTTCATATTCAAGTTTAGGTAAAGCTAATGTGTATACATTTGTATATTTGGATTTTTGTATGGTTTCTATACTGTCACCGTTGTGTAGCATGGTGACAACCGGCGGTCTTCCGAATCTGTCATAATCCCATTCGTCCGGTGCGTAGTTATCATCAAAATCCGTTTGGGTCACCATTTGAAAACCTACGCTTTCGTAAGTTTTCTGCAGAAATTCAGAACCGTAAAAATCGCCTTTTATTCCACCGTTATCAATAGCAAGCAGTAATAAAGGCACGGCTCTTCCGCCACCGGCACCGTTAAGTAAAGTCACCACATCACCGTTTTGCGTCACAGTTATTGTGGATAAACCATCATCCGTAAAGAATACTTGATCCCCTTCATAGCTTTCATGAACATATACAAAAGCACTGTCAGTATTTCCTTGATTTTTCTTTTCTTCTATTATATTTTTTATAACTTCTTGTGCAACTGCATTTTCACTTGTTTTATAAATTGTTTGTTTTTTACCGTCTTTACCTATTAAGGTCCCCGCTTTTTCAACTTTATGGGGTATGTTATCTGTTGTTTTATAAAAAACTTCTCCTGTTTTTTTATTTATTACAAGTCTCTTGCTTTGTTTATTTCCTCTTGTTGTTCTTTGGTTAGACCGTAACCCTGAGTATACATCATCTCCAGATCTTCCACTGTCAACTCTCTCGGGTCGTTCTGCTCCAGCTTCCCGTCCTTCATTTTCCACACTCCCTTGGGGTCCTTCAGATTTTTGTCCAGAAGTTCCCTGATTTTCTTTATTGACATTTTGCCCATTTGCTCTTCTCCTTAAATAATTCCTATATTTATTATATCTTATGATTTAAGTCCTTGTCAATATGTTATAATAAAAATAATTATAAATATTTATTTGTTCAATAAATACGACATTTTATTTGATAACCGTAGACTCCGGAAAAGCTTCTTCTTCATATTTGCATCCTTTAGGTAGGTGGCATTCTTTTAGATTGGTAAACAAAAAGGCATCATTTTCAATAAACCGCAATGTTGTCGGGATGTTTAGGGTTGTAAGTCCTTTGCATCCATAAAATGCACCGTTAAGAATTTTAGATAGATTTTTGGGTAATGTTATTTTTGATAGAGATGTGCAATTTCTAAAGGTGCTTTCTTTAAGGACGGTTATATTATCAGGCAGAACAATGTTATTAATATTATAGCAATGGCCAAAGGCAGCGGCACCAAATTCTGTGACGCTTTCCGGAATATTGACTTTGTTTAGATATGTATTTCCAAAAAAAGCCCCATTTGATATTTCACTAACAGAACCGGGAATGTTATAACTGTCATATTTTCTTGTGGGGAGATAACATATAAGCTTAGTTTTTTCTTTATTAAATAGGATTTGGTCCTCATAAAGGAAAGCACTGTTATTAACATTGATTTTCTCAAGTGACTGGCAACCTTGAAAGACATTTTGACCTAAACTTTCCAAACTCTCCGGAATATTAATACTCTTAATTTTAGAACACCAAATAAAAGCACCGTGACCTATTTCTTTGCAAGTATTGGGTATATTAATTTTTTCAAGGTTTGAACAATCATAAAAACTCTCGTCACCTATAGACAGAAGATTTTCCGGCAATACTATTTCTTTTAAATGCTTGTTTCCGGAAAAAGCATTTGCTCCGATTTTCGTGACAGATGAGGGAGTGGTATATATTTCTTCTTTTTTTGTTATGGGATAGAATATCAATTCTGTTTTATCTTTATTAAACAATATATTGTCTTCGCAAATATAGTTGTTATTTTCCGGTGATATATTTATTTCAGTTAAATTGGGGCAGTTGTTAAAGACACCATATCCAAAATCTTTTAGAGATATAGGAAGAGTGATGATTTTAAGGTTTTCGCAACTTTCAAAGGCATTGTCACCTATATATGTTAATGTATCCGGTAAATATACTTTTCTCAATCCTGTTGTTTCAAAGGCATTGTAATCAATTTTCTTTAGATTATTTGAAAATTTGATATTCATTAGATCATAGTCTTTATAGAAGCAATATGGACCTATTATTTCCAAAGAGTCTGGAAGGTTTATTTCACTTAGGCTTTCACACTCTCCAAACACACAATAATCTAATTTTTTAATTCCTTCCTTAAAATTAACTTTTGACAGATTACAGCAACCGTAAAAAGCATAATCATCTATTTCTGTCACGGTTTCAGGAATAGTTATCTCAAATAGGTTAACATAATTGGCAAAAGCTTCTTCACCGATTTTGTTTACACCCTTTGGAACTGTCACCTTTGAAGCTTCTCCTTGATAATCCGTTAAAACACCGTTTTGAATAACAAAATCAGAGGAGTAAGAAATGACTGTTAATAAAATTAAGAATAAAATTATAGTAATTTTTTTCATATAGAAAATATTATCCTTTATCCACAAATTTCCCTATAGTTGATAGACATATTTTTTATTTTATATTTTATATTCTTGTATTTTCTATTTTTGATTTTTATTTTGTCTTGAGTATAAAAATCCCTTTGGGATTTATTATATATCTTGAGTATAAAAATCCCTTTGGGATTTATTATA
>JAFSVJ010000006.1 GCA_017445025.1 Abditibacteriota bacterium
GGGAAGCAGTTATAAAATATGCAGATTGGAATTTGATTTAAAAGATATGGCAGAAAAATCAATTGAATTACTTTTAAAGAAAATAAACGGTGAATTTATCAATAAACAGAATATTTATATAGACCCTACTGTTATTAATGAGGAGATATTTAAATTACAGAATTAATGCATAATGAATAATTTTCGTGGTGGGTCGCACCACAGTCTGATTTCTGATTACTGATTTCTGATTAAAAAAAAAGAGCCTTTCGGCTCTTTTTTATTCAACTATAAATACAACCACGTCAAAGGGGTCTATTTCAAAGGTGGATTTGATTAAGGCTTTATTTCCTGCGTTTCTGAAAGATTTATTTAACTGTTTTTCCTTTCCGTAAACCTGTTTTATGGTGTGGGACTTGGTTTTATCCAAGTTCAAGTCCTCTGCACTACATTCCCAGGTGATTTTTTCTTTCTTATCCCCAATAGAGGTGAAGCAGAGCATAGTTTTTCCCTTATAATTAAAGGAACAAGACCAAACTGTTTTGAAATCTCTTGTTTCTTGGCAATCATCATTTGCACTGTGGAACCAATAGTATGAATTAACCTTTTCGCAATCATATTTAACGGGGCGGACATATTCACCAAAGTTGAAATACTCAGTAAACACTTCCCTTGCTTTACAAGCATTTTTAAAATATTCGGCAAATGCGGGATCCTCTGTCCATTCTCTGTTTTGTCCCACAGACCAACCCATTTGGTAGCCTTTGGTCAAATTCATTGCCACCTTTATTTTTGAAGATAAATCTCTCTTATCCTTTTCGTCAAAAGCTATAAAATATTGACCGAAGTTTACAACATAATCCGAATAAACAGCCATATTTGCGGGATTATCCATTAAATCCGGGTCTCCGTCATTAATTCGAAGCCATGCATCAAAGAGATAAATCTCACTACAATCTTCTGTGGTAATGGGAACACCTTCACCTTTTATCTCAGACAGTTGTTCTCGCAATTCTTTAATAAGTTTGTTATAGGTTTTTATTATATAGTCGCTTGATGTGTGGTGATGCTCTTTGTTATAACAGGGATAAACTGCCATCCCACCCACTTGATCCACATACAAACTGTCAAAGTCTGTGGCGTTTAAAATATTTTTAGCTTCATTTAAAAATACATCATAATATGGACTTTCTATACATGCTGAATTATTGTTTGCACCTAAATCAGTAGCCCAAGGCTCATAATAGTTTTCTCCGTTTTCTTTTTTTTGAAGAAGGATATCACCATATTCCTTATAGGCAGGAGATAGATTTATATCAACCAAATGACCGTTGGTGTAAGGCATTACATGCATATTGTGAGCGTGGAAATCAGCAAAATCGCCTTTGGTTCTTTCACGAACAGGCACCCAGTTAGGATAATGAGTATCAAAATCATATTCTGAGTAGGTATAAGCATGGACTATGGCAGGCATATCCAAATATTCTTGAGATTCCAATATAGTATCTCTTGAAGGAGAAAATGCACCGTCATACTTAAACCATACATTGTTTTTCTTAAACCAGTCGGGAAGATCCTTTCTGTCTTCAATTTTACCATTGGCAAATACAGAAAAGTTATTTTCTATACCCCATTTTCTGTATTTTTTACAAACATTATACCAGTCACCCTGAACTACAGCAAAATTTACCGGATGTGCCAATTTAAAAATCTTTCCTGCCACACCGGGCTCTGCTGAGTAATGTCTCGGTGCAAAGAGAATATTATTAGGCCTTATTAAGGTGACATTTAAGGTTTTTACATTTCCTTCTGTGTCTTCGGGACAGAGATAAAGAGATACATCCTTCTCTCCCTTTTTTGTATGTGAGAAGAGTTGCATTGCACCGGGAGCAAAAAATCCTATATCTGTGCTATATTCCACTCCTGAGGGGCGAATGACTTTAAAGCCTTTGGGGTCGGAGAAATTTGTGTAAATTCTTCCTCCCCTTTGAGGAAAAAGAAACTCATCTCCGTCTCGTGCATCTATTCCGGAAAGGAGAGGATACCCTACTTTTTCTATACCGTATTTGTCATTAGGAAACACCTCAATATCCCAATAGGAATTTTCATCTTTTAAAGTAACAGTGGCAACCACATCAAATCCGCTTTCCATTCCCTCTGAACGTATATTTTTCCAAATGAAAATTATTTTTTCACCTAAATTTTCAATTTGAAAATCATCTTTTGGGGAAGCTGAGTCTATTTGTGGTTTTCCCTCACCTGCAGGCAAATCAATGGTCCAGAAGCCCCAAGTGGGGTCTTTGAGAAAATCTGTTTGTGTTTCCAAATCTGTTATTTGTTTTATTCCCACAAAACCATTAGCTATAACAAATTCTATGGAGATTTTGTCGTTTTTTATGGTTTCATTTGCCTGAAGAATCATGGAAAAAGCAAATAAACATAAAATTAATAAGAATACTTTTTTTATCATAACTTAAACCCCATTATAAATTTCAAAAAAGGCGACACAAAAATGTCGCCTTTATTTTAATTGTTTATAAAACTAATATGCTTTAGGATCCCAGTATTTCAAACCGTAACCCCAGTGGTCTTGTTGGTTGTTGTCAGGACCTTGTCCCTTCTTGAAGTATTTGGCGTGACCGTCACAGAATGTGAAGTTCATACCACCATTGTGTCTCATAGGAACAACATAATTAGCTTTTGTGTAAATTGTTTCGTTAATAAATCTAGGTCCGGTAATACCTTCAACCCATCCGCCTGATTTATTTTGAACACAATCTCCAACAAAAACGATTTCGGATGTATTTGTGATTTCTGCTAAAGCTAATGGTTGAGCGTCAGCCTTTTTAAATTTCCAATAATTGCTTCCGTTGAAAACTAAACAAGGGTTGTATGCGTAACCGAAACATTTGTTCATTCTGTTGTGGTTAGTTCCGTTACCAACTGAACCGGCACCGCTAGGACAAACGTAAATACCAAGGTTCTTTACATAAGGAAAAATAGCGTCTGCCCATGACCAACAGTCTTGAATTGTATCAAGAGCGGACATGTTAATTTTAAATCCATAATCAGATATCGGATATCCGTTGTAGGTATCCATCAAAGCCGGGGTTGAAACTCTATTTAATGTTTCATCTGCCATTGGCGGAACTGTTTCGTCATAGTCATCAGCATAAAGCTGAAGAGCTGTTCCGATTTGTTTTGTGTTTGAGAGACAAGCTGATGCTCTTGCCTTTTCTCTTGCCTGTGCAAATACAGGGAATAAAATGGCAGCTAAAATAGCAATGATTGCTATTACTACCAACAACTCGATTAAGGTAAAACCTTTTTTGAACATGTTTGTTCTCCTTTAAATTAATTAATTAATTTGTTTTCATTCGTTTAGACTCAGAAAAATATAAAAAAGTTTCATAAATCATAAACCATTATTATTATACCATAATTTTTTTTATTTTTCAAGTTATTAAATAAAAACATAAAACATTAATCTATTATAAGAATAATGACATCAAAAGGCTCAATCTCAAAACTTGATTTAATCAAGGACTTATCACCTAAGTTTTTCATCGTCTTAAAAACTTTTTCTTCTTTTTCATAAACTTTTTTGATTGTATGAGATTTTATTTTACTCAAATTCAAGTCTTCTGCCAAACACTCCCAATCAATTCTTTCCTTTTCTTTTCCTATGGAAGTAAAGCAAACCAATGTTTTACCCTTATAATTAAAAGAGCAGGTCCAAACAGTTTTAAAATCCCTTGTTTCTTGACAGGCATCACTTGCAGAGTGGAACCAATAATAAGAATGAATCTTTTGACAATCATATTTCACAGGTCTCACATATTCCCCAAAGTTGAAATATTCCGTAAAAGCTTCTCTTGCCTTACAAGCTCTTTTGAAATATACTCCAAAAGTCGGGTCCTCAGTCCATTCTCTGCTCTGTCCCACTGACCAACCCATTTGGTATCCCTTTGTCAAATTCATGGCAACCTTTATTTTAGATGATAGATCTTTTTTATCTTTTTCGTCATTGGCTATATAATATTGACCATAATTAACAACATAATCAGAATAAATAACCATATTTGCCGGATTATCCATTAGGTTCGGGTCTCCGTCATTTATTCTTAGCCAACCGTCAAATAAAAAACCTTCTCCGGAGCCTTCTGTTGTAATAGGCACAGGCTCTCTTTTTATCTCTGCCAATTCTTTTCTTAAATCAGTAATTAGTCTGTTATAATCCCTTATGACAAAATCATTGGTGTTTTCATGATTATGCTCTTTACTGAAACAGGGGAAAATACTCATTCCGCCCATTTGATCTATATAAAACACATCAAAGTCTGTGGTTTTTAGTATATTTTTTGCTTCCTTTAAGAATATATCATAATAGGGACTGCCTATACATGCGGCATTGTTATTTGCACCTAATTGGGCAGCCCAAGGCTCATAATAATTTTCTCCGTTTTCTTTTTTCTGAAGGAGAATATCGCCATATTCCTTATAATATTGGGATTGGTTTATATCCACAAGATGACCGTTGGTATAAGGCATAACATGCATATTGTTCTGTTGAAAAGCTTCAAAATCCCCTTTTGTTTTATCACGACAGGGCAACCAATTAGGATAATGAGTATCAAAATCATATATTGAATATGTGTAAGCGTGAACAATTGCGGGCATATCCATATATTGTTGTGATTCCAAAATACACTCCTTGGCCTCGTCATTTGCACCGTCATATTTAAACCATAAATTATTCTTTTTATACCAATCCGGCAGGTCCTTTCTGTGCTCTAATTTGCCGTTGGCAAATACAGAATATTTGTTTTCTATTCCCCATTTTCTGTATTTTTTGGCAATATTATACCAATCTCCCTTAACCACAGCAATATTAAAAGGATTTCCCATTTTAAAACCTTCGCCTTTGGATCCTATTTTCAAAGCATAATATCTCGGAGCATAAAGGAGTACGTTTGGTTCTATGATTGTGGCATTTAACGTTTTCATATAGCCTACCTTATCTTCCGGACAAAGATACAGAGAAACATCACTTTCTCCCTTCTTGGTAAAAGACATAAGTTGCATTGAACCGGGAGTGTAAAAACCTATATCCTTACTGTAATCCACTCCCGCAGGTTGCACCACTTTAAAGCCTCGCGGATCGGAAAAATTACTATATAATCTTCCTCCTAAATGAGAATATAAAAATTCATCTCCGTCCTTTGCATCAATACCAGAAAGAAGAGGATAGGCAACTTTTTCTATACCATAATTGTCATTCTTACCTACTTCAATATCCCAATATGAATTTTCTCCTTTTAATGTGATTGTTGCAACCACATCAAAACCGCTTGTCATATTTTTTGCTCGAACGTTTTTCCAAGTAAATATTATCTTGTCACCTAAGTTTTTACATATAAAATCATCCTTAGGAGAAGATGTATTAATCTCTATTGGCTCTTCCCCATTTCTTGCGGTTATTATCCATAAACTCCAAGAGGGACTTTTGAGAAAACCGGTCTTTGTGGCAATATCTGTTATTTGATTTATGCATACAAAATCATTGCCTGAAGCAAATTCAACAGAAATTTTATGGTTTTTTATTGTTTCATTTGCAGATAAAACTATACTTGATAAAAGAATTAAAATCAAAAAGAATAACAGTTTTTTCATATTAGAGCCTTTTTTAACAAAATAAAAAGTCTTCCTTTTTGGGAAGACTTTTATTATAACTAAATAATTATCTGTTGGTTTCGGCTGTGTAGCCGGGAGTCCACCATACAGTAGCACTGTCGTAGTCAGAACGAACGTTTAATGGACCTTGGTATAATTTGTAGTATTTGGCGTGACCGTCAGCAAATGCAAAGTTAGCACCACCATTGTGTCTGATAGGGTCTGTTGTTCCCCAAGCTGTGAAAGTAGAAGGATTATCATACTTTAAAAGCATTGAGTAAGGACATTGATAAGCTTGAGAAGACTTGTCAGATCTTTGAGCATTATCACAAACAAATACTAATTGAGCTGAGTTGGCGATACTTGAAAGTGAAGTTGGTGTTAACAAAGCAGGGTTGTTGTCGTTAAATGAGTTCCACAAGTTGTTTGTGTTCATATTAACACATAAACCGTTGTTGTAACCATAACCACAAACGCCTTTCATACCACTTGGACATACGAAAATACCGATATTCTTAACGTAAGGGAATATCATATCTCTCCAAGACCAGGGTTGACCATCAGCGTTACCCATACCATACATCTTGAAACCGGATGCTTGTTTACATGGGTAGGAACTTTCCACGTTTGTTGTATCAACTGTTGTGTTGAACACAATGGGAACAGTTTCGTCGTAATCGTCTACATATAATTGTAAAGCAGTTGCAAGCTGTTTACAATTGGATAGACAATTAGCTGATCTTGCCTTTTCTCTTGCCTGTGCGAACACAGGGAACAATATGGCAGCTAAAATAGCTATGATAGCTATAACTACCAACAACTCGATTAAGGTGAAACCTTTCTTCATTTTTTTCTCCTAAATTTATCTTTAATCTAATATATTTGACATAATAAAAACCAAAAAAGTTCCATTATTTCAAAAATATTACCAATAATATTATAACATTTTTTTTATTCATTGTCAAGTCTTAATTGATATTTTTTTATTGATTTGAAAAAAAATTATTTAAAATGACCTAATTTTTATTGATTTGATAAAAAAATTATTTAAAATGACCTAATTTTACATATCTTACGGCTTCTTTTCCGTCATCCTCTTAACTATCCGTATTTATAAACTCTAATCCTACTGTGAATCGGAAAAAGCCATATAGAGATCTCCGAGAATATCTATATTTCTAAAATTTCAACTCCCCTAAAAATCCCTAATTTTTTATTTAACGCAATTTCTCTTTATTTTTCTCCTTGACATTCGTTCGTCTTGAAACAAAATCTATAATGGCTATTGCCTTATATCTTTTATTCCAATACTCTCTCATTACAGTCAAAGACATAAATTCGTAATTGCTTATAAAAAATTGTGCTTTTTGGTGATTTGAGATTTTATAAATTGATATTTTTTTATTGATTTGATAAAAAATTATTTAAGATGACCTAATTTTACATATCTTACGGCTTCTTTTCCGTCTTCTTCTTCACTGTCTGTATTTATGGATTCCAATCCTATCTGTGAATCGGAAAAAGCCATATAGAGATCTCCGAGAATATCTATAATTCTGAAATACACAACTCCGTATATGGAATGAAAATCAAGAATACATTTGTTTAAATTAGGATTTGGATTGTTTCCCAATAAAAGTTTAATATGAGTTCTGTCGGCAACTTTTGGTCTGTGACCGGTGTTTGTGTCTTTTATGTTATAACCAATTAGTATTTGGTTGTTATATACTATAATTTGAGGACGACAACTTGAACCATTTTCCAAAATTACAGATTTATCCCAAGTTTTTCCAAAATCTTTGCTTGTTATATATCTTATATTTCCGTCATGACATCTGGCTATGGTGTGTAAAACATTGTCTTTTATACATAAATCAAGTTCAAAATCACAGACAATGGGAAAAATGGTTTGAGGCTTTAAGGTAGCCATATTGTCATCTGATGTCCATATAATAGGGTAGTAATTATAGGACGTTAACGTTCCCCAAACAATATCCCCATATTTTTTTAGATTACTTGTCAATATTAATCCGTGATTTGTATATGATGCATCGTCAAAATCTTTAAAACTATTTTCATAGAGATAATTTTTAAACCAATGGGGAGTTAAGTCAATAATTCTATTATTTACATTGACTTTTACAGGTTTTTCAACAGATAACGATTGTGTTATAAAGTTAAAGTCTTTAAAGTAATATTGTCTGTCACCAAAACTTTTAACATAAAACACTCTGACAGAGCCGTTCCCTAAGCCTAATATATTAGGCTCATATACTCCATCTTCATCAGAAATAATAATATGTTTTGAGTTTGTAGGTTGAGTGGCTGGGAAATAGGAAAGACCTACTTTTCCCCTTGCTTCTCCGTAATTTCCAAAACCTGTAAGATAAGCACAGAAAACAATACCATATTTTGAATCAAAATGACATTCAACCGCAGAAGCGTTGGTTTGAGTTAACCCGTCATTAACCTGAACAGCAAAATCCAAAAGATTCTTCATAATTTACTCCTATATTTTTCTCACATTAATCTCCAAATTCCCAATGTTTCTCACCATCTTTACCTGTCAACTCCACGACTTAGTAATTGTGTAATAAAAAAAAGTGGTGTCCCATAGACACCACATTACTATCCTAACTTTCCTTATCTTTAAACAATTCAGCAATACCGGCTATGGAACCCATAAAGTTGCTTGTATCTGCAGGAAGGAATATCTTTGTAGATTTACCGTCTGCAATATCTTTAAGTGCATCCATATATTTAAGAGCCAAAACCTCATTGGTAGGATTACCTTCGTGAATGGCCTTAAATACTCTGGCAATAGCCTCTCCCTCACCTTCGGCAAGAGCAATTTTCTTATACTTTTGAGCATCAGCAACTTGCTTCATAGCTTCAGCTTCACCTTCGGCATTAAGTATCTGAGCTTGCTTTTGACCTTCGGATTTTAAAATAGCTGATTGCTTTTGACCTTCAGCTTCCAAAATAACAGCTCTTCTGTCTCTTTCGGCTTTCATCTGTCTGTGCATAGCTTCCGTAACATCAATAGGAGGCTCAATTCTTTGAAGTTCTACTCTGTTTACCTTTACACCCCACTTATCCGTGGCGTCATCCAATATCTGTCTTAACTGACCGTTTATCTGATCACGACTGGTTAAAGTTGCATCAAGGGACAGGTCACCTATAAGGTTTCTTAGGTTGGTCTGTGCCAACTTTGTCACAGCCACATAGAAATTGGCAATGTTATATAGCACATTTTTGGGATCTGTAATTGTATAATAAACAACAGCGTCCACTTCTACAGCTACGTTATCTTGAGTAATAACCTGTTGAGGAGGAACGTCAACAACCTGCTCTCTCATATCTACCTTTATCATTCGCTCAAATATAGGGATAATAATGTTAAGACCGGGCTCACATATTCTGGCATACTTTCCCAATCTTTCAACAACACCCTTTTCATAAGGACGAACAATCTTTGCACCTGAAAGTATTATAATAAATACTACAACTAAAATCGGTATAACAACACCCATTATACTACTCCTTTACTTTTTCAACTATTAATTTAACGCCTTCAATGGCTTTAACAACTACTTTTGAACCTTCCTTAATAGGCTCTCCGTCCTCAGACACAGCTCTCCATTCCTCACTTTTGACTTTAACTATGCCCTTTCCCTTATCTATGGTTTCAACCACAAATCCTTCAAGACCTATTGTAGTATCGGCACCAAACTTTTCACTGCTTTTGCTACCCCATATACTCGGATTGCTTTTAAAAATCAAAAATACTATAAAACAAACCACAGCCAATAAAACTATTTGCCAAACAAGGCTTAAACCGAAATATGCAGGTATGGAAGTAACAGCACAACCTATGGCAAAAATCAAAAAAGCAAAAGTTCCCGTCATCATTTCAAAAATCAACAGAACAGCGGAAATCACAAGCCATGACCACCATACAAATTCCATAGAGATCACCTCCAATTATTATATCATATTTTCATCTCAAAATAATTCAAAATGGCGTCACGGGCAGCAGTTTTTTGAGCGGTTTTCTTATTTTTACCTTCTCCCCTACCCACAACTTTGCCTTGAACCATTACTTCATAAACAAATACTTTATCGTTTGAAGGACCTTCTTCGCTGACAAGAACATACTCGGGAATTTCCTTAAATCTTTCTTGAGATATTTCTTGAAGGAAACCTTTTGTGTCTTTGCTTATGGCTCCCTTAGGGGCTTCTTCAATAACACTCTCCAAATATTTTAATACAAAGTCCCGAGCTTCACTCTCACCTACGGTTAAATATATAACAGCCAAAATAGCTTCAAAGGCATCGGAAAGAATACTGTCTTTCTCTGT
Source organism: Abditibacteriota bacterium (assembly GCA_017445025.1). Classification (GTDB taxonomy): domain Bacteria; phylum Armatimonadota; class UBA5829; order UBA5829; family UBA5829; genus RGIG7931. Next base: position 10,014 of record JAFSVJ010000006.1, read on the forward strand.
GCCCCCAGTGGTATATTCGCAATTTGACAAAATAAGATAGTCGGAAACTCCCAAATCTCTTGCGGCTTGAGCAAGGCTGGGCTCGCTGACTATCATTGCTTTCATCTTTGAAAGAGCTCCCTCTTGCTCCTCCGGGAAATTGTTATAAAGATATTCGCTTATAATCAAACCTAAAATACTGTCTCCGAGAAACTCCAATCTTTCATTATTTTTAAAAATAGAGTTTTCAGGTTCGGCGGTAAAGGATCTGTGAGTTATGGCTTGTCTTAATAATCTCTTATCTATATTATCATAACCTAATATCTTTACAAGACCTGTTATCATTTCAGGCATATATTATCTTCCTATATAAATTCTTAACTGTCAAAACTTTCTTTAATCAATTATTATAAATTTAAATTTCAAATCCCTCAAAAATACCTTCTTTTTTACTTAACGTAATAACTCTTGACTTATCTCCTTGACGCTCAATCGTCTTGAAACAAAATTTCTTCAGACTTCGTCCTCGCTCTTTTGTCCCAATACTCATTCGCTACAGTCGATAGACATCAATTCGTTATTACTTGCAAAAATCGGTCTTTTTGGTCCTTTGAAATTTAAATTTTCTATATTATCATAACCTAATTTCTTAACAAGCCCCGTTATCATTTCAGGCATAAAAACCTCTTATTATTGCAAGTTTTTAACAGCAACCTCTATTCTGTCAAGGCCTTCTTTGATGTTTTCCATACTTGTAGCGTAGGACAATCTTATATAGTTAGGAGCACCAAAACCTGAACCTGCCACAAGAGCTACTTTTGCATTGTCAAGAAAATATTCGCACAAATCGTCCACAGTTTTCATAATCTTTCCTTCAAAAGATTTGCCCAGCAAAGCGGAAACATTCGGAAAAGCATAAAAAGCACCCTTTGGCATACTGCAAGTAATACCCGGAATTGCATTTAATCTTCCCACAATATACAACCTTCTTTCATCAAAGGCTGATTGCATTTCTTTTAAGAAGGATTGATCCTCATTTAATGCTATTTCAGCTCCCGTTTGGGTGAAGGATACAGGATTTGAGGTTGAATGTCCCTGAATTCTACCCATAGCGGCAACTATTTGACTGTCACAAGCTGCATAACCTATTCTCCAACCTGTCATGGAATATGCCTTTGAGTGACCGTTAATCAGAATGGTTTGCTTCTTAATATCATCACCAAGACTTGCTATGGAAACGTGCTTTATTCCGTCATAAATAATGGTTTCATATATTTCGTCAGAAAGGCACAAAATACCCGCTTCCACTATAATTTTAGCCAGTTTTTCAAGATCTTCCTTTAAATAACAACCACCTGTAGGGTTAGAAGGAGAGTTTAAAATAAACATTTTAGTCTTTGAAGTTATGGCAGATTTTAAATCTTCCGGGGCAACACAAAAACCATTTTCTTCTTTGGTTTGAACATAAACAGGCACACCGCCGGCCATTTTAACTATTTCAGGATAAGAAACCCAATAAGGAGCGGGGATTATTACCTCGTCACCGGGGTTAACAGTAGCCATAACAGCATTGTAGATGGAATGCTTTGCACCAACAGAAACAATTATTTCATTTGGTTTGTATTCAAGATTGTTATCTCTCTTTAATTTATTGATAATGGCGCTTTTAAGTCCTACCGTTCCTTGAACGGGAGTGTATTTTGTGAATCCCTCTTGCATAGACTTTATGGCAGCATCTTTAATAAATTGAGGAGTGTCAAAATCCGGCTCCCCGGCTCCGAATGAAATTACATCTATTCCTTCTGCCTTCATTTGTTTGGCTTTAGCTGTAATAGCCAAAGTGGGAGAAGGAGAAATTTGTTTAGCTCTGTCAGATATCATTTTTATTCACCTAAATAATTATTAGTAATAAAAATTAAAACTTATTCTCTTACTTAAATCGGAATTTAAACCACCCAATAAACTTTAATTTTCATTACTATATAAATTATATCACTTTTGACCCTTTTTTTCAACTTATAACATATTGCTTTTTTATTGAAAATATAGTATAATATATATTGGAAAATAAAGATTAAAAATAAAAACATATTTTAGGAGTATGCTATGATATTGGTCACAGGGGGATTGGGTTATATAGGTTCCCATTGCGTTAAGCAACTAAAAAAACAAGGGGAAGAAGTTATTATTCTTGACAATTTGGAGTTTGGACATTTAGGTGCCGGCTCCGGTGCCAAAACATATATAGGCGACATAAGAGATACTGATATAACAAGAAAGATTTTTAAAGAAAATGATATAGAAGCTGTCCTTCACTTTGCCGCATACACATCCGTAGGAGAGAGTGTTCAAAATCCTCAAAGATACTACAAGCAAAACGTTGCCAAAACCATTGCTCTTATGGAAGTTATGAACGAATTTGATTGTAAAATGATGATATTCTCTTCCACCGCAGCCACTTTCGGAGAGCCTAAGTTCGTTCCCATAGACGAAAGCCACCCACAAAATCCAAAAAATCCTTACGGTGCTTCAAAGCTTATGGTTGAAAGAATAATGAAAGATTACGAATCCGCCTATGGTCTTAAAAGTATAGCTCTCAGATATTTTAACGCCTCCGGTGCCGACCCCGAAGGAGATATTGGTGAAGACCACACCCCGGAAACCCATCTAATTCCGATTATCATTCAGCAAGCCTTAGGTCAAAGAGATAAAATAACCGTTTTCGGTGACGACTATGACACACCGGACGGAACTTGTATAAGAGATTATATTCATGTAAACGACCTTGCAAAAGCACATCTCCTTGCTCTTAAAGCATTAAGAAATGGACACGCTACAGACTTTTACAATATGGGAAACCAAACAGGCTTTTCCGTATTAGAGATTATTAAAGCTGTTGAAGAAATTGCGGGAGTTAAAATCAATTATGAAATAGGCCCACGAAGAGCGGGAGACCCGGCAAAACTTATTGCCACCAGCGATAAAATAGAAAAAGAATTGGGTTATAAAGCTGATTTCCCAAAAGTGACAGACACCATAGCCACAGCTTGGAATTGGCACAAGAAACACCCCCACGGATATGAAGATAAATATTAAAAAATAAAGCAAAACAAAAGGAGCCAAAAGGCTCCTTTTTTAATATCAATTAATTGAATACTTTCTTGCACCTATGTTAAATGCTTTTTCTAATTCTAAATCAAAAGTCGTATCATAGACTTGTTTTTTATGTGTCCCTATTTCCATACTCATTTCATATTTTGAATAATCATTAACTTGAAGAGTATCACAAATAGGGTAAATATTTATATTTCCGTTTAAAAACATAAATGGAGCAAAATATTCTTTCATTTGACTTTCATAAGCTTCTTTATATCTTTCTTCCCAAGCATTCATGGTTAAAAAAATATCCACATCTACTTTTCCTTCAAAAATACTTGTGTAATCCAGATATGACATAACAGGAAAAACCAATCTTTCCAAAAGAGCTCTCACAGATGCTGTAGGTTGACTAAAATAAACAGGAGACCCGATTATAAGCCTGTCAGACTCTAAAATTTTATCGAGGACAGGTTTTAAATCATCCTTAAATTTACATTTATAAGGTTCATCCACTCCCTTTCTTTTGCATGCCAAACATGATCTGCAACCTATTGCATTAATATCATATAAATTAAAAAACTCTGTTATATCTCCCACAGACTCCGCCCCTTTCATTGCGGACTTTAGGATTTTTGCTGTATTCCAAACCTTTCTCGGACTACCGTTAATTACTATGGTTTTCATATTACATTACCTTTTAAAATTTATTTAATGGAATTCAATCTTCCACCCATAAGGCAGGTTTGCACTTCTCTTTCACTCATATCATGAACAAGTTTTATGGTTTCACTACCGCAAATCAAAGTAGCTTCCCCATCCTTTAATTTGTCGATTTTCACTGAAATATCATCCATTTGTGAAATTTTGTCATAATCTTCACTTTTAGCAAATTTTAATGGCAAAATACCAAAGTTAATAAGGTTTTGCCTGTGAATTCTGGCAAAGGATTTTACTATTACAGCTTTTACCCCTAAATACATAGGTGCCAAAGCGGCATGCTCACGAGAAGACCCTTGTCCGTAGTTTTCTCCACCAACAATAAAGCCACCACCACATTCTTTGGCTCTTTTTGGAAACTGTGGATCAACCTGTTCAAATACATGCTCGCTTATGGCAGGAACATTACTTCGCAAAGGTAAAATCTTTGATCCCGCAGGCATAATGTGGTCTGTTGTAATATTATCCCCTACTTTAAGCAAAACTTTTCCCACTAAATCTCCTTTTATTCCCGGGTTAATGGGAAGAGGTTTAATATTAGGACCTCGAACTATTTCTACGCAACTTCCGTCTTCAGAAGGTTTAACTATACAGTTATCGTTAATTATAAACTTTTCAGGCATTTTATAAATAGGATAATCACCAAGCTCTCTCGGATCCCTAATCTCTCCGAAGATTGCACAAGCAACGGCTGTTTCCGGGCTTGCCAAATATACACCGGCGGATTTGGTTCCGCTTCTGCCTTCAAAGTTTCTGTTAAATGTTCGAACAGAAACTGCATTTGTCTTAGGAGATTGTCCCATTCCTATACAAGGTCCACAGGTGCATTCCAAAATTCTTGCTCCCGCAGAAACAAGCTTGTTTAAATTACCGTCAAGAGTAATCATTTCCAAAACCTGTTTTGAACCGGGAGATATAACCAAACTTGTATTGGTTGCCACAGTTTTACCCTCAATAGCGTTGGCAACAACAAAAATATCACGAAGAGAACCATTGGTGCAAGAACCTATTGCCACTTGATCCACCTTCAAACCTTTCAAATCCTTAACCTTTACAACTCTGTCAGGCATGTGAGGTTGAGCTATCATAGGTTCCAATTCATCAAGATTTATCTCAATAACTTCACTGTAAACAGCATCCGGATCTGCTTTTAGAGGTTTAAAATCTGCTTCTCTACCTTGGGCTTTCAAAAATGACAAAGTATTTTCATCAGATGGGAAAATAGATGTAGTGGCTCCCAACTCAGCACCCATATTTGTTATGGTTGCTCTGTCTGTTACGGATAAGTTTTTAACACCCTCACCACTATATTCCACTATTTTACCAACTCCACCTTTTACAGACATTATTCTCAAAACTTCCAAAATAACATCTTTTCCGGATACCCAGGGCTGAAGCTTTCCGCTTAACCGAACATTACAAATCTTTGGCATAGGAAGATAAAAAGGCTCTCCTGCCATAGCACAAGCCACATCCAAACCACCGGCACCTATGGCAAGCATTCCCAGCCCACCGGCTGTAGGAGTATGACTGTCAGATCCCAAAAGAGTCTCTCCGGGTATGGCAAATCTTTCCAATTCAACTTGGTGGCAAATACCGTTTCCGGGACGTGAAAAATAAATTCCATGCTTGTTTGCTATGGATTGTAAAAATGCGTGGTCGTCTGCGTTTTCAAAACCGGATTGCAAAGTATTGTTATCCACAAATGAAACACTTCTCTTAGTCTTAACCTTATCCAAACCTATGGCTTCAAATTGGAGGTAAGCCATGGTTCCCGTAGCATCCTGAGTTAATGTGTTATCTATCTTTATGGCTATTTCCTCGCCGGGAATCATTTCCCCGTGAACGAGGTGTGATTTGATTATTTTCTCAGCTATTGTTAAACCCATATTTATACCAACCTTTAAAAGTGTTATTATTAATTTAAAACACTAATTATATTTTTAAATACGAACTTTTTTAATTATAAACTTGATAATATACACATAAATTGTTATTATACCACTATATATTATACCACAAATTACACAAAAAAGTATAATTTAATATAAAAATCTGTTATATGTTGCAATTTATACCAAAATTTGATATAATAATAATAGTAATTTATATATAATTAATTACAAATAAAACTTAATAAAAAGTTAATAATAAAGGAAGTTAAAAATGGCAAAAAAGAACGGACCGGAATCTTGGCAAATACCCTCTGAAGACGAAGTCAAAGATTTATATGGTGAGGATGAAAAATTAGAACAAAAAGTAGCAAAAGCAAACGAACTTGCGGGAGACGGAACTCGCCAAAAGACTTTTGAGGAAATCTTAGAAGAAAGAAAAAGCAATTTTTATCTTATGGGAATGATACTCTTAGGAGTAATTATAGTTGCCATAGTGGTTTCTATTGCTATAACCATTATAAAAGCAGGTAAAAACATAGAAAACACTGAATCAAAGGTTGAAAACCAAAATATTATGAAATCAAACGCTGATTCAGATGTTGACGGAAGTTTACAAGAAGGCACAAACAATATGGATCCATACGGATACGGGGCTACACCACAAAATTATCCGGAGGTGCCCAAAGGCCAACCTGTACCCGGAGTAGCAACACAAGTGCCGAGCCTTGTTCCGGAACAACCTTCACAACCGGTGCCTCAAGGTGCTCCACAACCTACGCCGGAAGCTTATCCCCAACCTATGGATCAAACACCATATCCCAACCCACAACCCCAACCTTCCGCAGAGCCTCAAGGTCAAGCTTATCCCGCTACACCATACGGACAATAGGTAATTATTATGAGAATAGAAGACGAAAACAACGAAATAGATATAGTAGAGGCTCTTAAAGAAGAAAACGAACATCTTCTCAATACCAATCTTGAATTGGAAAACAAATTAAGTTTTCTTAATGAAAAGTCTGCCAATCATTCTAAAATTCTCATATTTCTTATTGTTTTCTCAATCATAGCTTTGATTGTAATAATGTTTGGAATCTACAAATTGTCAAAGCTTTCCTCCGAACAGGAGTTTGGCAAACAAACTCTCACAGAACAAAAAGAGGAAATCAATAACCACAAACAAGAAATTGAGGACAAATCTTCTCAAATCTCCTCTATAAGCGAGGAATTGGAATACAGTCAAAGTAAAATAGAAGAACTGGAAGAAGAAATAAACAATTTAAAATCATCTATTGACGAAAAAGACAGCGAAATAGAAGAATTGCAAGATAAATTAAATGAAACTCAAGTATCTGAAACTAACGAGTTTTAATCAATAATTCAGGAGATAAATATGAAAAAAATATTGTTGATTGCAATGGCAATTTTGGCAATCTGTTTGTTTATGGGTTGCGAGAACGATAAGGCTGAAAATGAAAATATACCCACAAAGCCTTCTAACATGACTGAGGGTGATGAATTAAGCGACATAATTGTGGTTTATTTCTCAGCTACAAACAACACAAGAACAGCAGCAGAATATATTGCAAAAGAACTCCACTGTGGTCTATTTGAAATAGTTCCCACACAAAAATACACTAAAGAAGACCTTGATTGGCAAGCAGAAAACTCTCGTGTAAACAAGGAACATGATAATCCTAACATTCTTCCTGAAATGCAAAGAATGGTGCCTGAACTCTCTGTTTACAAAACTCTTATAATAGGTTATCCTATTTGGTACGGAGAAGCTCCCTCCATTATGAGAAGTTTCCTTAAAAACGCCGCTCCTATACCTAACGGCTTAACTGTTATTCCTTTCTGCACATCTCACTCATCTCCTATGGGCAACAGTGCCAAAAACCTATTTAAAGATGTAAAAAACATTAATCTACAGGAAGGAAAAAGATTTGAGCTTGAACCTTCACAAGAAGAAGTTGCAGAATGGGTAAAGAGCTTGAATTTAAAATAAACTTCATTTGACTCTCTTTGCAAAGAATATCACAAGGAGGGGGACCACAAGGCGATAGCCATTGAGGTGAGTGGTCAGCAAAAAGACACGAATTTTTCGTGTCTTTTTTTTTATAAATATTTTCTCATTTCTTGTATGGCTTTCACATCTACGGGATGAATTGAACCATCGGCATAGCAGAGCATATTGAATGTGACCGTTGAACCTATAGCATTATAAGCTTTCACGAACTCTGCCATTTTTTTACTGTCGGAAATATCCCAGTCTTGTTTATCATAACAGGTTCCGTCAATTCCCCATTGAGCACAGTCAGGATTATCGGGATCTTCTACCCATTTATGTAAAGCCATAAAGGCATACCAGTCAAGGCCTGTATTGGTTTTCTCGCCTACGGGCAAATCATCAAAATAATGAGTTTCACCTGAATAATAATCTTGATAAGGAGTATATAACCCCCAACTTCTCACACCCGGGTTATAGGTAATAAGTCTGTCCGGATTTCCTACTTTTGCAGCCTTTGAAAGGGCTTCCCAAGGCACTACGCCTCTTCTGAATAAGCCATAACCTGCGTCAAACCAATAGGCATCTATTTTCTTTCCGTATCTTTCACCGAAATAAGAAACTATATCAATATAATTCTTATAAAAAGTATCTGAGTAAAAATCACCGGCACCGCAAGCTTTCCACCAATCAGGGTCTTGATGAGCACCGTCACAACCATGGTGATAGTACATAATAAACTTGATACCTTCTTTGGCTAAGGCTTCGGAAAGCTCTCCCATTAAATCTCGCTTACAAGTTCTGTTTGGAATTAATTTATCTATATAAGGATTAGGACCGGCGGGAAATTGATATTGATGGCAGTTGGTCACCAGCACGTGACTTGCACCTAATTCTTTGGCTTGGTTAATGAAAAAATTTAAATCAAAATTATTAACTTGTTCTTCAAAAGGAATATCTACACCGTTTTGGTCCACGTTCCATGTGGTCCAGTGGAAACCTAAACCATAGCCTCCACCCAATTGTTTAATACTTGCTCTTTGATACATTTTAATACCTCAACTAAATATGTCCCCCTATTTTTCGCAGAAAAATGGGGGGTGGCAGTTGCGAAGCAACTGACGGGGGGATGGAATTTTAAATTTATTAACAATTATATTATATAACAATATATAAAACAGTGCAAATTTTAAGGAACACCCCCTCACCAAGGGTTCCCAGAAAATTGAGTTTACGAAATTTTTTGGGAATGGGGTCCTTAAACCAAGATTTGCAATTCTATGCAAATCTTGGTTTAAAGAGGGTCAAACGTGCTTCCACATTACCATTTCTCGTGAATATAGAAGCTATCAACCATAGTTAAAACATCAAATTTACTATATCATTACTTGTTTTAGGCTTTGAGCATAATACCAAATATAATGGCTTATATAATCCCCCATAACCTTTATAATTGCCTACTATAATTGTTATATCGTTTTTACCTTCTTTTAAATAGGGTTTTATATCACAAGCAAGAGGAGTTGTATATAATTCGAAAATAGTTTTGTTCTCGGTTTGTTGAGTGTGTTCTGAAACCGGCTCTCCATTAACAAAAACTGTTATCTCTTCGTCAGCTCCACCGGTGGCAAGATAGATATTTTCATAATTTAATAAGTCTTCGGACACTTGAAACTCTTTTTTATACCAACCGTTGCCCAGTATTTCGTCATATCCTTGCAAATCCCACTCTTTTCCCACTTCTATGGGTTTCCAAGAAGAATTAAGAGTTTCCGTAGGCAAAGATGAATCTTTTCCCAAATTCGCGCAATCACCTCTAAAAAACCAATTATCGCTAAACTCTTGTTTTTCAAAACCGGTATAATCTTGAGTCAGAACAGTTTTCCATTTATCTAAATAGACTTTTTTGTTTCCTTGCCAAGGCATTGTTTCGGCAACAGTATCAACATTTAATTTGGTTAGAGTATCATCCAGTTCATTTAACAGTGATAAGTAATATTCTCTCTTGCTTTCATCGAAATCTTTGGCAATCCAATTATTTGAACCTTTAAAATAGCCCACTTCTCGACCGAGTTTGAGATAAATAGGACCTGTTCTCATATATTTTATTTTATCTTTCATTTCTTCGGTTTTTGCTTTTGCCAAAGCTTTATCCATAAGTTTTAGCGAATCATTAACAAATTTATCTGTATAAATAGGGGCGTCCGGCGTCCAACGAATACCACCTACGTCTACGCCTTGTCCTTCGTATTCATTTAAGACTGTGGCTAACCCGTTAACAACATCAACTGTTTTTGACTTATTTGGATCATGAGGAATTTTATGTGCTTTTTCTCTCATATCAATAAGAGATTTTTCGTAAGCAAATATTTCATCCCCACATTCTCCGTAATATCCGTATATGAAATCTTTCATTAAATCCATATAGTTTAATTCCGGGTGTATTAAATATTTTCCCCAAACCCAAGTTTTCATATAACCTGAGTCACATATAGCATATGGATAAGCGTTTCCTTGTAAGAAAACACCCCCCACTCCCATTTTATCCAAAAGTTTAATATTATCACAAACTACTTTTGTATTGGGATTTGGCAAAAGATAGTGGTCAAAATTACAAACATAATTCCAAGTTAAAGTATCAGCTCCTGTATTTATCCATTTGTTTACATCAGTTTTATATTTTTCAGTTTCATCGTATTCGCAAAATGGCCATGGCCAGTCTGAGCTGTCGGAACATATTTGTATTGTCAAGTTTTTGTGAGGTTTAATGGTTTTAGGTGGTGTGACGTAATCAAGGTATGCAAGACCGAATATTTTAACATCCGGAAAATCATTCTCCAATCTTTCGCATACTGTATTTAAGCATTTTATATATGATGCGGCTTTTGTGCCTTCCGGAATATCAAGAGCATTGCATAATTCACATTCACATAAAGGTATCCCATCCATAGGTGATATGTTAATTCTTTTTTTACCTGTTTTAGCTATTTCCCTAACACAAATTGTTATTATGTCAATATTCATAGCATTTGACCAACATATTTGATCCGGATACCTTTTTCCGTCTCTCATTACAAATTGTTCAGGATGCTTTTCAAAATCACTTTGGGCAACATAAGTAAAAGCAGTGTGACAAAAACCGAAGGCGTCATAGGATCTAAATCTGTTTCGATTTATATATAAATCATCAAACATTTCTGAATTTTCTGGGCCTCTTGTTATAAATCGAGGGTTAAATACTCTCGGAACAAAAGTAAGCTTTCCGTTTTTAATAATTGGAATATTATCATCGTGAAGTAATGTCCAAAAACGACAGTCTAAATCTTCTTCAAGAAGGGCGTAAACTCCGTTTAAAGGCCCTGTCCACACACCACCGAAAATATATATATTTCCGTCCTTTTCTTTTATGGCATATCCGTCTTCGTTAAAAGTAATATCCTTTTTTAGGCCTGAGTATTCAAGGAGTTTGGTTTCACCCAAAGAAATAAATTGAGTGCCATATTTTTCATTTTCTTTGAATACTTTAAATTCAACATTGTATATTTGTTTTAAAAAGTTAGAGAGTTCGTCACCGGCTTTGGTTTCATATTCATTTGGGTTTGAAGGAATAACTATAGCATAATTACTTTTTCCTTCACTTACAAGATTTATACTTATTGATTGACCTTTTGGTTTTAATGAATTTTTCCAACCCTTACCAAAGGAAACAGAAAGTGAGCAGCAAATAATAAAAACTATTAATAAAAAAATAATTATTTTCTTCATTTTTATTCTCCTAAATACAGAAAAAATCTGTAATTTATGGTTTAATGTTTATGGTGAACATTGTATTATTATTCAAATTATTATTGACAATTATAATTATATAGGATTTTACCGAATGTGTCAATTTTTAGAAAATATTTGTATTTGTTTCTTTTATAATTACAATTCATATATAAAAAAAAGGGCATTTTTGCCCTTTTATAGGTTTTTAGATTAGTATTTTATTGTCTTGCGTAATGTAGGTTATAAAAATCTGTATCATTATACATTTTTGTAACCCAATCAGCTTTCTTATAGTATTTAGCATGACCGTCACAGAATGTAAAATTAGAACCACCATTATGTCTTGTCATATCAATATAAGTTGGAGCTGAATACCAATAACATGTAGATGCATTAGAACATAAATTCATTGTTGCATAAGGGTCAATACCCGGTTCACTAATATTTATTGTTGTATCACTTAAAATCACTTTTTCTGATGTATTGGTAAACTCTGCTAAACACGCATTATTTGCAAGAGATTGCATTTGACTTAAGTTGTGATTAATTCCATAACCGGCACTTGTTTTATGGCCACTTGGACAAATATACATGTTTATATTTTTAACATAAGGGAATATACAATCCATCCAAGTATTCCATTGTAATGGCCCTGTCCAAATCATATCGTATGTGAAAAATTTGAAACCGGGATAACTCATATCATAACCCGGAACAGCACTTTGATTCATCACGGCATGGGGCAATGTCTCGTCATAATCGTCACAGTAGAGAACTATGGCAGTTCCTAACTGTTTCAAATTTGAGAGACAACTGGATTGTCTTGCCTTCTCCCTTGCTTGTGCGAACACGGGGAACAATATGGCAGCAAGTATAGCTATGATAGCAATAACTACCAACAACTCAATTAAGGTGAAACCTTTAAACATTTTTCGCAGCATAATTTTTCTCCTGTTTTTTAAATTAAATTTTGTCTGTTTTAATGGGTTAAAAACCTAAAAACACCCTCAAAGCATACAACTTGTTCGAATAAATCAAATAAGTTTGTCTTACTTATTTTTCTATCCAATTATATTATACCACAAACAACTATTGTTTGTCAATACCTAAAAGCTATATTTTTAAAAATTTTTAAAAAAAGTTATTCGCATAAGTTAAGAGTTGAATTTTTATGAAAAAAGTGGTATAATAAAATTGTGTAGGAGAATAATATGACCAACAAAGAAATTGTTATTAATTATGTTAAAAACAAAATTAAAAGCGGAGAATACAAGCCCGGATCAAAAATAATGAGTGAAGCTATGATGATTGAATATCTCGGTGTCACCAGATACAGCATTCGTGAAGCTCTTGAAGAATTAATTAAAGATGATATTATTGTAAAGCAAAAAGGTGCCGGTTCTTTTATCAAAGAACATAAAGAAAAAAAATATATTGTAATTTCTGTAAATGAAGCTATTTTTATAAATGAGGTAGGCAGTCATTGTCGAAATTTGACAAAGTTTTTTCAAGAAAAAATAACCGAAGCGGGCTATATATCAATAGTTCATTTAGAGCCTGATTCAGATAGATTTACTTATGGATATACAGATCCCGAAGATGTTTCTCAAACTCTAAAAGTCCCCATAAATAAGGTTGCCGGACTTATCTCAATTAACGGAAATGTGGATTCCTATGAAATTTTGGAAAAAAATAATATTCCCATTATTGTTATTAATAAATCTCACGGAATTAAATACCCTTCCGTAAATATAGATTATTCATATTATTATAACAATTTAAACAGGATGCTTATTGAAAACAATTTTAAAAAAGTTTTTATATTTCACTATGTAATGCATGAATTAAACATTGAAGCCGAAAACTTGATTCACTATGCTATGGACAGATATTTTAGTGATAATTATTCATTTTTGGATGTGCCTCTGTCTCAAAAGAACAATGATATTACCAATTCCATTGAAAAACATATTAAGAACATCAAAAAAGCCCCGGATTGTATAGTTTTTTTGGATAATACACTATATATGAATTTTGTCCCCTTATTCCCAAAATATAATAATATTTTAAAAGATACCAAAATAATAACCCATTCTAACAGTAATGAGGTCTTTCCGCAAGAATATAAAATTTGCAGATTAGCTTATAATATTGATGATTTTGTTAAAACAGGTATGGACTTATTATTAAAACTTATAAAAAAAGAATGCCCTATTCGAACATCCTACGATATCAAATGCACCATAATTAACGAAGACATGCTAAAATAATAAATCGAATTTGCATAGCAAATTCTAAAAATAAAAGGAGCCGGTTGGCTCCTTTTTTGTTCTGTTTTCTGCTTTGATTTGTCCCCCTAAGCCGTAGGCTTGGGGGGTGGCAGTTGCGAAGCAACTGATGGGGGGATGGAATTTCTGCTTTCTGCTTTATCTATTTATTCAATATTCTGTTTACAATATCGTCGCCCACTTCGCTTGTGGTGGCACTACCGCCTAAGTCGGGAGTGGTCACTTGTCTGTCTTCAAGGCTTTCAATACATACATTTTCAATTAACTTAAACATATCATTATAACCCAAAAAGTCCAGCATCATGGCAGCACTTCTTATGGCTGCTATGGGGTTGGCTATGCCCTTTCCCGCAATATCGGGAGCGGAACCGTGAACAGGCTCAAACATGGAAGGTGCCACTTTTTCAGGATTAATATTTGCACTTGGAGATAAACCTATAGAACCTGAACAAGCACCTGCAAGATCGGATAAAATATCTCCAAACATATTGGATGCCACAATTACATCATAAAACTTGGGCTTTTGAACAAGTCCCATACATAAAGCGTCTATATAACACTTATCTACTGTGACATCACTATATTCACCTTGAACATCAGCCAAAACATCATCCCAAAAAGTCATTCCAAACTTTAAAGCATTGGATTTTGTTGCTAAAGTTAAATGTTTATTTCTCTTTCTTGCCATTTCAAAACCATATCGAATAATTCTTTCCACACCTTTTCTTGTGTGAATGTTGGTTTGAATAGCCACTTCGTCATCAGTTCCCGGCTTAAATCTTCCGCCACAGTTAATATATTCACCTTCAGAGTTTTCTCTCACAAAATATATATCCAAATCACCTAAGTTAATATCTGCAAGAGGAGATTTTACTCCCGGCATTAAAGAAGCGGGACGAAGACCTATATATTGATCAAAGGTCTGTCGCATTTCAATTAAAGGTGTGACGGCAATTCTGTCAGGGATTAAATCGGGGCAACCGATAGCTCCCAAAAGCACACATTCAAAATCACTTAATACTTTAAGATAATCATCAGGCTTAATTTTGCCTGTTTCCTTGTAATAACGTGATGACCAATTAAAATCCGTAAAATCAAATTTAATATCTGCTATCTTTTCTACCGCTTTTAAAACCTTGACAGCCTCTGCTGTCACCTCTATTCCTATACCGTCCCCGGCATAGACCGCTATTTTATGTGTCATTATTACACCTCTTTAATATAATACAATATTTTTAAATTCTCTCAAAGTTTCTTCACGGTTAAGTTTCTCAATAGAAGGACTATAATAAATATCAGTATCTTTGCTTATATACACTTTAAGCTTTATTTCATCCTCACCAAGGATAAAATTCTCTATTCTGTTATTAACAGCAAAATGGGCTACATTTATTTTTTTAACACTTGAAGGTATTTTTATACTATTTAAACTATTACAGATTCTAAAGGCAAGGGGTTCATATCCGTCTTTAATTTCAAGCAAAGTATTCGGTAAATTAATATCAGTGACTTTATTACAATTAAAAAAAGCCCTGTTTGATATTATTTTTGTTCCCCTATAAACGTTTACAACACCTTTTTTTCCTTCAGGACAAAGAAATAAAATCGATTTATCTTTTGAATATAAAACACCTTTGACAGAAGAAAAATATTTATTATCACTTGAAACATTGATATTTTCTAATTTTACACAACCATTAAGAGCTTGATCACTTATAATTTCAACATTTTTAGGTATAGATATTTCTTTAAAACAAGAACAATTTAAAAAAGTATTCTCCGAAATTGCCTCTAAATTTATAGGCAAAACAATTTCTTCCAAACGTTTACAACCTTTAAAAGCAGATCTTCCTATATATTTAACATTATCCGGCAAAACTATTTTTTCTAAATTATAACAATTATTAAAGGCATAGTCACCTATATATTTAACATTGGTTGAAATCAGAATATTCTTTAAATTTACACAGTTGTCAAAAGCACTGTCACCTATTTCAACTGTATTATCAGACATTTTTATCTCTAAAATCTCATAATGAGATTTAAAGGCCTTAGGTCCAATAATTTTAACCTTATCCGGAATATTAACATATCCTGTTTTGGCTGAGTATTTTATTAATACGCCATTTTTGATTTTAAAACCCAAACCTAAAAAATTATTAAAATTCCAAGAATAAAATAATACACCAAAAAACAAAAGAAAAATAAAAAAAACTATGGAAATAGGTAATATCTTAGGCTTTATAAATAATAAAAAATCCTCAAATAAGCGATCGTTAATATTATTCTCACTTTCAATTATAACCGATGAAGGCAACTGAGGAGATGTATTATCACCCCTATTCTCAAAGTTTGAAACGTCAAAAATATTGTGACATTGCCGTGAATCGCAACCATATACAGAACATTTGTGGTTTTCTTCCCAGCAGTCTTTATGATAAGGACTACCGCATTTATTACAAATAACCAAATCACTTTTTATATTTAATATTTCAGTATGACAATAAGAACATATAATATTATCGTTGTTAGACATTTATTTCACCGATAATAAAAAATGGGTAATTCCCATAAACATAAGTGGAGCCTTAACTCCACTATTTTATAAATTAAATTCCATCCCCCCGTCTTTTTGCTACGCAAAAATCCACCCCCCAATCTTACGATTAGGGGGACAAGCGGTGCATGTTCCATAATCAGCCTTAAACTTTAGAGCCCACCAACCAAAGTGGCAGAGAGTGCCACAATTTTGATTTTTGATTTTCTATTTTTGATTATAAATTTGCCAACGGCAAATTTATAAGGCTCCGCGGGAGGCTTTGATTTTCTTAATAAGCTCCGGTAAGACTTGCAAAGCGTCACCCACAAAACCATAGTCGGCATAGTTGAAAATATTAGCATCCGGGTCCTTGTTAATGGCAATAATTGTATCACTTGAAGACATACCTGCCAAGTGTTGAACAGCACCGCTGATACCACAGGCTATGTAAATTTTCGGGCATACGGTTTTTCCCGTCTGTCCCACTTGGTGAGGATAGGGTATCCAACCCGCATCCACAGCGGCTCTTGAAGCACCCACTGCGGCACCTATTTCTGAAGCCAATTCTCTCAAAATTGAGAAATTCTCGGGACAACCCAAGCCACGACCACCGGAAACTATAATGTTGGCATCAGTTAAATTCACGTTCTCCCCTACTGTCTCTATAAACTCAATAACTTTACTTCTTGAAGAGAACAACTCCGGCTTTGGTGTCAAGTTTATAATATTGGCTTTTCCGCTTTCTCGCTTTGGGGAAATTGGGAACACTTTATGACGAACCGTAGACATTTGAGGACGACTGTCAGGGCAAAGAATGGTAGCCATAATGTTTCCGCCGTATGCGGGACGAGTTTGATGCAAAAGACCGTCTTCCCCTATTTCCAAACCGGTGCAGTCTGCTGTTAAACCTGTATAAACGTTAATTGCCACACCACTCATAAAGGATCTACCTGTTGTTGTGGCACCTGCCAAAATAATATCAGGTTTATATTCTTTAACCACATCTGTAAATATTCTACAATATCTTTCTGCGTCAAAATCCTTAAGTTCGGGAGCTTGATAAGAATATATATTATCAACAGGATATTCGGAGAGCATATTCACGGCATCATCTATTTGGTCACCGAAAATAATTACAGATAATTCACAACCTTTGTCATCAGCAAGTTTTCTGCCTATACCGATTAATTCAAGAACAACTTCCGCAACCTTTCCGTTTCTCTGTTCACCAAATACCCAAACGCCTTTATATTGAGACAAATCTTCCTTGGATTGCTTTGTAATAACTCTCTCAATAGCGCCAAAAGGACAAGTGGATTCACAAGATCCGCACAGGGTGCAAAGGTCAAGGTCAACTGTTGCAATTTTATCAACTATTGTCAAAGCCTTTGTAGGACAAGATTTTATACATAAAGAACAACCTTTACATTTATCGGCATCTATCTTTAACATTATATTACCTCCAACTTTTTGAATGTGTCAAATAAGGCGTTTACAAGTTCATCGGTTTCGCCTTCAATTTTCTCTCCACCTGTTCTTGAAGGAGGTGTCATAACTTTAACAACTCTTGTGGGAGAGCCGTTAAGTCCCAATTTTTCTTTATCTGCATCCACATCATCGGCAGTCCAAATAATGGGAGTATATTTCTTGGCAGCCATTTTTCCTCTTAAAGAAGGAGTTCTCGGCTCATTTATTTCTTTAACAACCGTAATAACAGCGGGGAGTGATACTTGGCAAACCTCATATCCGTCTTCCACCAATCTCTTTACGGTTAAGCTTTTATCTGTCAATTCTTTAATTTCCGCACCATAAGCAGCCTGTGCCCATGCAAGGTGAACTGCTATTCCGGGGCCTACTTGGCCTGTATCTCCGTCAATGGCTTGCTGACCGCAAATTATGAGGTCCGCCCCTATTTTTTTACATCCGCAAGCAACCGCATAAGAGGTGCACCATGTATCGGAACCGGCAAAGGCTCTGTCACAGAGAATAACTCCTTCGTCAGCACCCAATGAAATAGCTTCTTTAATAGCACTTTCAGCTTGAGGAGGCCCCATAGTAATAACTGTAACCTTGGTTTCCTTTCCTTCTTTTGCTCTTCTTTCTTTAATTCTTACAGCTTCTTCCAAAGCATACAAATCAAAAGGGTTTATTTGAGTTCCGGCGCCTTCACGCATAAGTGTTTTTGTTTCAGGGTTAATTTTAACCTCTGTGCTGTCAGGAACTTGTTTTATAGCAACAACAATATTCAAAATCGCTGACCTCTGTTAGTTTATTAATTTTTTAAAATTTATACATATTTATTTTACCATAAATGGGCTTTTTTTTCAAGTTAAAAGATTTAGTCATAAATTCTATATTGTAATTTGTTATTTAAATTAAAATATGATATAATATATATAGTAAAAAGAGGAATAATTATGATCTTAGAAATTATAAAATACGGAAACCCCATATTAAGAAATAAAAGCGAAGAAGTTAAAGAACTGACCGGGGACATAAAAACTCTTATTGAAAACATGAAAGAAACTCTTCTGTCTTCGGGAAACGGGATAGGTCTTGCCGCTCCTCAAGTTGGAATCAATAAAAGATTATTTGTATATTCTGATTTAGACGATGAAAAAGAGCCAAAGGATAGGCTTCATGCAATTATAAATCCGGTTATAAAGAAAAAAACGGGAAAAGAGATAGGTATTGAAGGTTGTCTCTCCATTCCGGGTATGCATGCTGAAGTTGAAAGAGCTTACAGAGTGGTGGTAGAAGGTATGAACGAAGACGGAGACATTGTTAGGATAAAGGCGGAAGAGCTTCTTGCCCGTTGTCTTCAACATGAATATGACCACCTTGAAGGAGTAATGTATATAGACATAGCAGAGCCGGAGACTTTAGAGCCCGATGAGGAGAAAAAGAAATAAATGAACATAGTTTTTGCGGGAACCAGCTCTTTTGCTGTGGAAATTTTGAAATCTCTTTTAAATAATAATCATAATATTTTATGTGTCATAACCCAACCGGACAAGCCTACAGGGAGAAAAAAGATACTGACTTCCGGGCCGGTTAAAATCTTTGCCCAAGAAAACAGCTTACCCATATTTCAACCTATTAAAATAAACTCACCGGAAAGCCTTGAAAAGATAACAAGCTTCCCGGCTGATTTCTTTGTTGTGGCTGCTTACGGACAAAAAATAGGTAAAACTTTACTTGATTGGTCAATCCCCATTAATGTTCACGGCTCTCTTCTTCCTCTCCTTCGGGGAGCCGCTCCGATTCAATATTCTATTATAAAAGGGTTTAAAGAAACGGGGATAACCACCATGCTTATGAATGAAGGCATGGACACAGGTGATATGTTGTTAAAAAAATCCTGTCCTATAGACATTAATGACAACTACTTCTCATTATCCGATAAATTGGCCCAGCTGGGAGCAGAGCTTATTATAGAAACAATTAATAACTTTGAACATATTACTAAAATCCCCCAAGATGATTCTCTTGCCACTTTGGCAAAATCCATAAAACCGGAAGATACTCTTATTGATTTCACAAAAGAGGGGTTGGATGCCCACAATCTTATAAGAGGATTATACCCTAAACCAAATGCCATATCTAAATTTAATGACAAAATTGTTAAATTTTTAGTTTCGGATTATATAGAAGATAGCAACAATCACAATCCCGGTGAAGTATTAAAAATATCAAAAGAAGGTATTACCATAGGCTGTGCCACAGGAGCTTTTTTGATTAAGGAATGCCAACCGGAAGGTTCAAAAGCCATGAAAGCCTATGATTTCGCACAGGGCAGACATATAAAGGTAGGAGATACTTTTTATAATGAAAATCATAAATCACTTTGAACTAACAAAAAACCAAAATGATAACTTAATTTTCAATGAAAGAGGTTTATGGGACGCCAAATGGCTCTCCCACAAAAGTGCCGGGGCTGCCAAAAGCGGAGTTTATGGATATTTTCTCAAATTCTCCCTTAATAAAAAGGAAACTCTAAAAGTTCATCTTTCCGCTGATAACAGATATAAATTCTATGTAGACAGTAAATTTGAAGGCTTTGGTCCGGAAAGAGGAGATAATGAAAACTGGTTTTTTGAAACCTACGAATTAAAACTATCTAAAGGTGAACATACTTTCTTTGCCTTTACTTGGTCTGTCTCTATAGATGACAACAGAAACTGCGCCCAATATTCTTATAGGCCCGGCTTTATTTTAACCACAGAAGATTTACCTAAGGAGAAAGTAAACACAGGTTTTGCTCCTTGGAAAGTTATAGATCTGTCTAAGTTTTATAAATGTGATCACACATCAGAGCCTTTAAATTATTGGTATATAGGCAACAGGCAAAGATTTTACGGAAAAGGTTTTCCCATAGGCTATGAAAAAGGTGATGTGGGCAATTGGGAAGAACCTATTTCCATTGCTTTCGGCGAACAAAAAATAAACAGAATGGCAGGAGATATTTACACTCGTTGGTGGCTTCGTCCCGCCCTATTACCCATAGAATTCACCACGGCTCTTAAAGGTGCCTCTGTCCGATACGCAGAAAAAGGCAAATCCTACAAAGAAAACTGCACTATTAACCTTTCCGATAATCATTCCCCTTCCGCAAAGAAAATTCAAAAACTCTTTGACGGAGAATGTGTCACTTTTCCCAAAAATACAAAAGTTAAAGCAATAGTTGATTTAAACAACTATTATTGTGTTTATGTTAAAACCAAAACAGAAAAAGGCTTTGGCAGTAAGGTATATTTAAATTTTGCGGAAGGATTATATGAACCTAACCCCAAAGTAAATCATAAATGGGACATAGAAACCTTAAGCAAGGGAAACAGAGATGAAATAGATAAAAAAATTTTTCAAGGATATGGTGACAAAATCTTTCCCGGAGGTGGAAAAGATGAAGAGTTTGAATCTCCCTGGTGGATAAGCGGAAGATATGTTGAATTTTATGTGGAAACCAAGGGAGAGCCTTTAAATCTTTCATTAGAGCTGAAAGAATGTCACTTTGACTATAAATGGCAAGGGGATTTTAAATGTCCCGATAAAAAATATACAGACATCATACCTATAGCAAAAAGAAGTTTGGAAATGTGCACCCACGAAACCTATATGGACTGTCCATATTATGAACAATTAATGTATGTGGGGGATACAAGAGTTGAAGCCCTGGCAACTTACACTTGGGAAAGAGACAGATATATTCAAAAAAAAGCTCTCGATTCTTTTCATATGTCTATTGGAGACTTGGGAATAACACAATCCAGATACCCAAGTTATAAAACCCAACATATACCTCCTTTTTCTCTGTGGTATATTGCTATGCTTTATGATTACGCCATGTGGGGAGATGATTTGGAATTTGTTAAAAAACTACTCCCGGACACCCATGGAATAATAGAATTTTTCTTAAGTAATCTTAATGAAGAAAATCTGTTAGTGTCTCCGAAAGGTTGGAACTTTTTGGATTGGACCGTGGGCTTTAAAAATGGTATGACACCAAACCACGATAAAGGCATCTCAGGCCAATATAATATCCATTTAATTTATACACTGGATATTTTATCAAAATTAGAAGATATTTTAAATGAACCTTTGTTGGCAAAAAGACACAGAGAAATTGGAGACAGGATTTATAAGTCTGTTGTCAAAACCTTCTGGGATTCAAAAAAAGGTATGTTTGCAGACGATAAAGAAAAAACCACATTCCTTGAACACACTCAATGTTTGGCAGTCCTTTCAGATCACGCCGAGGACAAAACCGAGAAGATGATGAAAGCTGTTTTGAAAGAAGATAAGAATATATACAGAACCACCATTTATTACAGTTTTTATCTTCACGAAGCTGCCAAAAAGAGTGGATATTTTGATATATTTAAAGACAAAATCCTGTTTTGGTCAAATCTCAAAAACCAAGGCTTTAAGACCACCCCGGAATGTCCGGAGCCTGCAAGGAGCGACTGCCACGCATGGGGTGCTCACCCCCTATACCATCTCCAAACCGGTATTTTGGGTGTCACACCCAATGAACCCTGTTTCAAATCCGTTAAAATAAAACCAAATCTTTTGGATTTAGATAAGGTTTCCGGCTCTGTTCCTCATAAATTAGGGGATATTAAAATAGATTTATCTCAAAAGAGTGATAAACTGAAAGGCACAGTAACCTTACCCTATGGTCTTACAGGTATTTTTGAGTATAAAGACAAAACCATACAACTGAAAAGCGGTAAAAATATAATATAAAAAAGGCAGGTTTACACCTGCTTTTTTTTTAAACTGCGAAAAAACATCGGTTGTTAGATTCACCCTCCTTAAACTAAAATTAGCAAATCTGCAAATTTACGTTAGAGGTCTAATAATTTAAACCAACAACCCAAGTATTAGCTTCATATAATAGAAGACATTTTACCTGATTTAATCTATAACAAAGCCATAATTGTCTAAAATATAGGACACTCCGTGTTCTTTATCCATTGTCCAATCAGTCAATATAAATTGCATACCAAATTTAAAATCATTATTGGGTTTTAGGATTTTAATGACAAATCTCTTAGGGGTTGTATCAAACTTCATATTTGTAGTGACATTGTCATGAGGAGCATAAGTGCCATATTTATTTGACTCTTGAACTTTTTCTCCATCGATATACAATACAAAAGGAGAATTGGCACCTATAAAAATATTACACTCTGTTTCCTTATCAAAAACAATATTTCCCGTAAAATAAACCAAACTTTCATTTAACCTTAAGTCTAAATCCTCACATCTGATTATATCTTCGGCAACTTCTATTTGATAAGGTTCTTCTTCAAATATATCTTCTTTGAAAAGTCTTTTTTCATCTAAATACTCTCTGTCCAAAAGGGTCCAATTGTGAAACATGCTCCTCGAGCAATCCCCGGGGCCTGCACAAGGATTATAGTTTTCCTTATGATTTCTAAAAGGACATATATCAAATTCCTCTTTGTTATAATAGTCCCAATATGGACCATATACTTTCCACAAATGTGCTCCGGGAGTGCCTGTTTGGTAAGTGTAAACCTCTCCATCATCTGTTTCAAAAGTAATATTAATAAGATTTTTATTCCACAGAACATTACCCTTAGGAAAAACGTTTATATTTATGTCTATTTCGCTCATAGGAGGGATTTTGACGCGACACCTATCAATTGATAGGTTGCAGGAGCTTTCTGCCTTTATTTCGCCATATTGTGCGGTTTCTTTTTTGTTAATAACCTTAACAGTAATCTTTGCTCCTTCTTCTGTCAACACAAAGTCTTCACCATAAACAGTTTCAAAAGAAATCAGACTTTCTTCCTTTCTGCTTGCCATTCTCTTTTTAACTCTATCCATAACGTCAGAAGGGATATTGATGATTTCCAAATCTTTATTTATGGTTAAAGAGGATTCAATAGCGACTTCGCAACAGGCTTTGGAAAACTCAAGAATAGTTTTGTCTTTAAAAGTAGTGTTTACATCACAGGTCAGATTATCTCCGATTCTCTCTTTCCAGTCATTAGGAAGAGCATTGTTTCCCTTTATTGTTCCGATTAAGGCTGATGCAATACCACAGGTGCAGTCCACATCCCAACCTAAATTAATGGTGCACAAGACAGCCTTTTTTATATCTAACTTTGAATAATATAAAGTCAGTAAAGCAAAGGCAAAGTTTATTCTTGCATCTGAGAAATCTTCACATCCCCACCTACGAACAATTTCTATCCACATTGATTTAAGAGGTTTGTCAAGTTCTGCCAATTCCTTAACTTCAAGAGCTATTTTATATATATCTGACTGAGGATTTATAACACTTAAAGCTTTTTGGACTATTTCATCAAAATCATCTGTCACGTAAGCATAAGAAGTGCAGGCAGCCCAAAACATTTCGGCATATACAGACTCCCCTATATGATCACTTGAACCATCCATTCTGGCATGTTCTCCCGCAAGTTCTATATTACAAGGGCTGGTGACACCCCAAACTTCAGCTCTTATGGGACAGCCTTGATCTTCAAACCAATAGGAATTATTAAACTTACCGGACAGAGGAGCGTGAATGCCTCTCTGTTCATTATTTAAAAAAGAACCGTATTCACAGAAGTTATACCAGCATCTCTCTTTCCAATATTTAGCGATTTTTTCATAAGTAACTTTAGGACCCTCATTGAGCATCATATCCAGAAAGACAAGTTGTATATCTAAATCGTCATTGGGATATAATTTATCAGG
Source organism: Abditibacteriota bacterium (assembly GCA_017445025.1). Classification (GTDB taxonomy): domain Bacteria; phylum Armatimonadota; class UBA5829; order UBA5829; family UBA5829; genus RGIG7931. The sequence goes on from JAFSVJ010000006.1 coordinate 34,539, forward strand.
CCAAAGCATATCCGGGTCATTAAAATCTCCCCAAGCTTTATGAGCTTCAAAAGGAGCACCAAGAACTCCCGCAATAGTTTTACCCACAAAAGTTCCATAGGTTTTATCTAATAAAACATTGTAATCCAATCTCATCTTATTATTTTCTCCACAGCCTCCCATATTTTATCAGCTATCATCTGCATTCCCAAATCTCCGGGATGACCTTCTACTCCCTTATGCCAAAACTTTCTGCCATTTATAGCAAAATATTTTTTTAAGCCACCTTCATAAGATAAATCTATAAAAGTGCCCCCGAAGTCTTCACAGGACTGTTTTAAAATTCTATCCTTTACAGTATCGGGCCAAAAGCAACTTCGGACAAACAATTTTGCTCCTTTTTTTTGGGTCATTGCCTTGTAAAAGTGAATTAACTCATCATAAAAATGACTTCTTCTCTCTTCTGTATCAAGAGGAGCCACATTTTCACCAATAGCAAAAATAACTATATCCGGCTGAAATTTAATATAAAGGTCAAAGTTTTCTTCAATAGAAAAGAAATTAGATTTATCTTGATTAAAATCATCTAATCTTTCTCCCTCTTTCCCATAGGGCTTTTCAAAATATATTTCAAAATCAGCTACATTTTCTACTAAAAACTGACAGGGTTCTATTTCACTAAATCTTCTCTTTAAGATATGAGCAAAATCTCTCTCCTTACTTGAAGCTGCCATACCATAAAAAGCATACCAGCCCACATCTTCCAAATAACCATGTTTTGTAATAGAATTTCCAAGTATAGCAACTTTCATAATAAACTCCTAAAACTATATCATTATTATTATATCACAAAAATACAAAAAATACAAAAAAAAGAGAGAGCCTAAACTCTCTCTTAATTATTCTTTATTATTATCTTACAACAACTTTTATTTCAACATATACCTTCGGATTTTCTTCAGAAGCTACTTTAATCACACATTTACCTCTCTTGTTTCCTTTTATTGTTCCGGAACTGTTAACGGAAGCAATAGAAGAACTTGAAGATGAGTAAGACAATTTCTTGTTTGTAGCATTGTCAGGCTTTACTGTTGCTTTAATGTTGTAAGATTTACCTACGGTTAAACCAACTGACTTGCTGTTCACTGAAATACCTGTGACAGGAACAGCTGAGGTCACTACCAAGGCAATGGATTTGCTCTTACCGTCAGCGGAAGCTATAATCTTACACTTTCCGGGAGCAACAGCTGTCACTGTTCCGTCGCTTGCAACTACTGCAACCTTTGTATCACTTGATGACCAAGTAATTTTTGTAAATGAAGCAGTTGCAGGGTATGCCTTTGCTTTGAACTGGTATGTGGCATCCGGCTTCAATGTATTAGTGTATTCGTAAACGTCAACATATTCAACAGGTATCTTGTTAACTGTCACAACACAGTAATCGGAAGCCTTTCCGTTCTTTAATGTGGCTGTAATTGTGACTACACCATCTTTCTTACCGGTCACTTTTCCTGACTTTGAAACTTTAGCAATACTTGTGTCGCTTGAAGTCCAAACAACTGTCTTATCTACTGCGGCATTTGGTGAAACAGTAGCTTTAAGTTGAGTTTGTTTACCAACCATAACTGTTGCAGATTTCTTGTTAATCTTAACACCTGTTGCAACAACATTTCTAACAGTCACTTGACAAGTATCTTTAAATCCACCTGTAATTGTCTTGGCTGTAATGGTAACAATACCTTCCTTAAGACCTAAAACTACACCGCTTGAGTCAACTGTTGCAATACTCTTGTCAGAAGAAGAAAATGCAACTTCTGAATACTTGTCTTGAACTGTTTCGGGAAGTATCTTATAAGATAACTTATGAGAATAACCTACATTAAGATAAAAATCATCTTCCAATTTAATTGAGGTAGGTTTAGACACAACTTTTACCTTGCACTTAGCAGTATAACCACCATCTTTTGTCTTAGCTGTAATGGTAGCTGAACCAATACCAACAGCACTAACCTTTCCGTTTTCGTCAACTGTGGCAACACTCTTCTTGCTTGAAGTCCATTTTAACTTGGAATTTGTCGCGGTTGAAGGATGAACCTGAGCATCTATCTTGAAACTGTCACCGAGTTGAACAGTCTTTGAAGTAGGATTGATTGTAATTCCGGTCACAGGAACAATAACATTTATTATTACCTTTGCAGATACGGGAGTTAAATCCTTACCTAATGCAACAGAAGAAACTGTCACAACGTTCTTACCGCTTCTCGGTCTTACGATAGAAACCAATCCGCTGTTGCTTACCTTAATGGAAGTATTATCTACTTTATATGTGACTTTTTGAATAGTGTCTTCCGGTAAAACCTTTGCATCCAATTGAACTGAATCTTCAACACCATAAGTTAATGTGTAAGTTGCGGGTGTCACTTCTACCTTTTCGACAGGCTTCTTAACATAAACATTAAATGATTTCTCAACACCATCAATTTGGGTTAACTTAATTGTTGTATATCCCAATCCCTTAGGTGTAACTACATATTCACCATTTCCGTTATCTTCAACGGTTGCAACACTTGTTTTTGTTGATTTAACCTTAACATCCTTTTCGGAAGCGTCTGTAGGCAATACGGAAGCTTTAAATGTATACTTTTCACCGTCAACTATACCTAAGTAATTCTTGTGTAATACAAGGTATATGGGACCTTCGGGACAGTCAATATCTGTAGCCTTTGTGTATTTTTGAGTGTAGAGAAGAACAGAGCTTGCCATGTTTCTGATACCTAAGTCAGTCCACTCTGTATCACCTTTAGCCTTAGCAAAAGACTTGCCGGCACCCAAACCGGGAGCTTCAACAAGAGCTATGGGATATGGAGAAGCATTTTTGCTGTTTGATGTGCTTGTAAATTCAACGGTGATTTCGTCACCGGGAGTAAATCTTAGTTTGGTTTGTTTTCCACCATTCATTAAAGGCTCAACTTCCCAACCGTTTGTAACAGGAATATTGTTTCCTAATGTTCCGGAAGCTGTCTTACCGGCTACGGTTACTTTATAAGTTCCTTTGTTTCCGGAAGAAACGCTGTTACCTATAGCTGATATATAACCGTAATCTGTAGCAGAATACTTGTTTAATGTTTTTTCTGCGGTTGAAGGAATTAAATATGGGAATGCACTGTTTGATGATACACTTGTTGAGAAACTGTCATCAAAGAGGCTTGCATCCGGGTCAATGCTGAAACCATAGTAACTACCGTGAGTTGAAACTGTGTGGTCGTAGTAGGAAATGTAGAAAGTTCCGTCACCATACCAACCTTTACCCCAAGAGTTCATACATAACCATGCACCTTCTCTTTCACCGGCATCTTTGTCAATTTCATACTTGTAATCATCAATTGTATCATCCCAACCGATAATCAATACAGCATGTCCGGTACCTTTGTAGTTGGAACTCTTTGGATAGTAGTATGTCTTTGCTTCAGGATTATAACAATCATTATTACTTATATAAGAAATATAAACACCACCGTGTTCCATAATATATCTCTTAATCAAACATCTTCCTGCTTGAGATAAACCTGCCTTATTACTGGACAAGGCACCACCAAAGTGCATATAACCCAATTTGTTAGGTTGATCGTTGGTAACAAAGAAAGGCTCTTCGTATGGATTGTCCTTATCTGCAACGGGACCATAAAAATATCTGTAATAAGTCACACCCAAAGAAGCGTTACCGCCTTGATCCAATACTTGATACTTATCAGCTTCGGTAGCACTGTTATAATCATAGTTTAAACCTTTTTGGGCTTTCCAAGCAAGGTTCAAAACAGAAAACTTAACAGAAGTATAAGGAACACCTGTTTCTCTTAAATACGTAGTTTCGGAAGATTCGATAATTGAGTGGGCCCAACATGTTCCCCAAGGACTTTGGTTTCTCGGCACGGGAACATAACCGTAGTTTCTCAAATCATATTTTTCCGGATATGAATAATATTGATCTTCATCCGGATACTTGTCAGGATCATCGTTAGTCTTATTGATTAAATCACCTATATAAAGAACAGGAAAATCATAAGGCTCGGGAATTAATCCGTTTTTTTCATAAACGTCACCAAATTGGTTTTCCCAGGTGTTTATCCCTAAAGTATTGTTTAGTTGTCGTTGTTGCCATTTAACATATTCCGGGCTTAAAGGTTGTAATTCAATACCCGCATATGCAAATGCACCAAACATCAGCAAAGCAAATAACGAAAATAAAATTTTCTTCATTTTAAGCTTTCTCCTATTTAATTTATACACTTATACACTTTTATTATACCATTTTTTAACAAAAAAGTAAAATAATAAGAGCTTTTTTTTGTAAAAAACATTATTTTTTTTTAAAAAGGTCTCAATTCATATTGTTTCTTGTTAATAATGGAGTAATAATTACTAATTATAATAGACTTTAATAAATACAGAATTGTTTCATTTAATCGCCCATATCTTTTTCTTTATTTTTGGCTTCTTCAGCTTCCTTTTTGGCTATTTTTTCTTCATATTTGACCTTAAGCTCATCACTTTTGGCAATTATGTCTTTCAATTCGTCATCACCTAAAAGTCCTAATTTGTTGAGCAAAACCTTCTTTCCGGCTATAAGTTGGGCATCGGTTTTATCGTCATCTATAACATAATCGTCGCTCTGTTCCACAAAGTAATCCGGTTCTATACCCTTTTTGTGAATATCAATTCCGTTAGGAGTTAGATATTTTGCAGTGGTTATGGCAATGGCACTTCCGTCTTGCAAAGGAACCAAGGATTGAACCAAACCCTTTCCGAAGGTTTCCGTTCCGACTATTGTAGCGGTTTTGTGGTCCTTTACACAACCGGAAACTATTTCACTGGCAGAGGCTGACCCGCTATTAACCAAAACTACCAAAGGATATGTCTTATGATTGTGCTTTTCTGTATCTACCATGAGATTTTGACGAATACCGCCACGGGATTGAATAATTACAACCACACCCTTGTCCACAAATCTACTGGAAACATTAACAGCCATATCCAATAAACCACCGGGGTTGCCTCTGAGGTCAAAGATTAAACCTTTAATATTATTCTTTTCCAAATCCGTTAGGGCTTCATCTATTTCTCGGTCGGAGTTTTGGTTAAACTGACTCATTTTGATATAACCGATACCGTCCTCAAGAACCTTATGAGTGGTGTTTATGGTATGAACTATTCTTCTTATAGGTTCACAGGTTAAATGTTCACCTTTTCTGTCAACCGTAATTTTGACTTTTGTGCCTTCTTCTCCTCTTATATCCTTAACAACGGATTCCAAATCTCGTCCTGCGGTAGGTTTCTCATCTACGGCAATGATTATGTCTCCCTGTTTAATTCCGCTTTGGTCTGCGGGAGCGTCTTTGATAATCTCGTGAACAAGGATTTGACCTTCTTCCGTCATTTGCAAAACAGCACCAATGCCGGAGAAATTACCCTCGTTATCCTCTTTCATTTTCTTATACTGATCCGGTTCGTAGAAATTACTGAAAGGGTCGTGGAAGGCTGTGAGCATTCCGTGGATACCTGAGTAAGTCACTTTTTTCTCGTCAGCTTCTTTATAATAGTCATCCAAAATTGCCTTCATTACTTTATCGTAAGTAGGCATAACTTTCAAAGTGTCGTTCCTTAAAATATCGGCTATGGTTCCACGTTGAGGAATATTTCTTAATGTAGCATAAAGGCCGTCTTTTGCGGCACCGTAGATGAACTTAGGTGTCTGGTATCCCAGCAAAAATACCAAAACAAAAATAATTATCTTTACAACAGTATTTTTCATTACTTGGCACCTCCCACATAAGAGAGTGCTTTATCAATAACAGATTTGTTAATCTCTTTTCCGTTAGGACCACACTCTGTTTGTATTTGAGGTGAGACTTTTTCCGCCTTATTTACGAGGATATACTCACCTGTGGTTAAGGTAAATCCTCCACCGTTGTCAAAATCATATATGGAAATATCTTTAAAATCACCTAAGGTTTCTTCCCCTACTATAACGGAGGAAGAGTCCTGACTTATGGCGTTTGCCAACAATTCACCGTATTTGTTTGTGCCTTTGTTTACCAAAATAATAAGTTTGCCTCGCCAAGGAGCATCATTTTTAGGAATCAACAAATTAACGGAAGATTTTTTTGTTTTTAATGTTCCCAAACTTGTATTGGGGACAAAAAACTTGGCAACCTCTTTTGCACTGTCATAGGTTCCCCCGAAAACATCTCTTAAATCCAATACAAAAAAGTCTTTCTTGGCTGCCTTGAAATTACTGATGATTTCACCCACTTTTTCTCCGGTTTTTTCGGTCAAACATTGAACTTCAAGGTAAGGAACACCGTTAAAGGTGGCTTGTTTTGCGGGCTCCAATGTCCAAGAGGAAGGGGTTAAGGTATATATGTTTATATTTGTTTTTATTTTTATGGGATCCTTTGATTTGTAGGAGATTTTTCTTTCCGCTTCCAAAATGGGAAGGCCTTTCTCGATTCTCTCATACTCTTTATCTATTTGAGCCTGAACTTCTTTGAGTTTGGATCTGTCAGGCTTTAATTGATATTCTTTTAAGATCTTTTCGGCTTTTGCGAGAGGGTTGTAGGGCAATATTTCCTGTCCGTCAATAAGCTCTATTACATCTCCCGCTTGAATACCTGCCTTGTATGCGGGACCTTGAGGAATTACACTGCCCACAAAAAGTTTTTCAACCCGGATACCGTCAACATCCACGGTTCTTATTTCAGGTTTTATTCCGATACCTTCAAATTCACCCAAATTTGCTTTTTCTATAAGCTCAACTTCTTTTTTGTCTGCATATCTGCAAGCACTGTCTCCAAGCTCTCTAAGCATTCCCTTTGCCAAGTCTACGCTCATTTCATTGTAGAGTTCCGCATCTATCTTTTCAACATAGTTCTTATCAATAATCATTTTTACAGCCGTAAAAATATAGCGAGAGCTGTAAACATCATCCACATTATCGGTGACTATAACGGATGAGTCCCCGGCAGCTGTATAATACATTTTGTTAGCTCCCAGGAACATTTGGAACATACCCAAACAAGCTCCTACGGAAAATAACAATAAAGCAAGGATACAATAAAAAAATGTTTTATTCTTCATATTTTTCTCTGTTTTCTATTTCTTAGATTAATCTCGGCAAAGCAAATTTAAACCACGTTTCCTTTTAGTTCAAAAGCTCCGTTTACATACTGAAAGCTGTATACGTTAAGTCTGTTTTTGGTGGCAGCACCGAAATCTATAACTTTTATGGGCAAAAGGGACAAATAGCCCTGATTTACCTTTATATATATACAATTGTTTTGCAAATAAGGTTCCGCACTGTATTCACTATTTAAGGGATAACCTGTATTTACATATATCATTCCAAGGCGACTTGAAAGGGTTATACCGGAAGCGAAAGCCCCGCTTTGGCTTAATCTGTCTTGAAGCATGGTCAAAAAGTCATTTTCATTTAGTTTACAGGATATTTGTGCACTTATGGGACCGGTAAAATCCCCTTGATTTAATCTCTTAATATCAACTTTTCGGGTTTTTACTTCCAAATCGTGGATAATAACGGTTCTCTCAACATTCACAGTATCCACAAACACATAGAGATAACTGACCTTTCCCGTCCACCAGTTAAAAGGGTTAAGTCCCACATCCAGCTTTATGCCTTGAGGGGAAGAGCCCAAACCCTGTGACACCATAATATTTTTGGCTTTGTTTATCAACACGCCTTTTAAAATAAAGAAAATAATTGTATATAATATGATTACTATACAAGCAATCAAAACCCATTTTATGGTCTTTTGGTATGCCACCGGTAGGCTGTTAAACTTTTGTTTAATATCTGTGCTTATCACTCCACACCAACCTTACAATTTGTTTGGCAAGTTTTTTGTAATCGTGACGAATACTGTCTTCTTCTTGCATCAAATCTCCCGTCACAACCTTTGTATCAACACCCTTAAAACTGCCGGGATTATATTCCACATACTCTTGATTATTGTCTTTATAGAAATTAAGAATTTCTTCTGCGGGCTTCACATTGTTAACAACACAATAATCTATTTTTGTATTATCCAAATAGGATAAGATTATGTTAAAATGATCGAAGGCGGTAAAACTATCCGTCTCTCCGGGCTGAGTCATTACATTACATACGTAAACCTTTTTGGCTTTGGATTTTATAACAGCGTCTTTAATCTCTTTTATCAAAAGGTTGGGAATAACACTTGTATACAGTGACCCGGGACCTAAAACAATCAAATTCGCAGATTTGATAGCTTCCACAGCTTCCTGTGAAGGGACAGCATCTTTGTTGTTAAGTTCCAATTTCTTAATGGGTTTTCCGTAAGAAACTATTTTCGTTTCCCCTTCAATGGTAGTTCCGTCTTCAAAGGTGGCAACCAGTTCAATGGGGCTTAGGGAGCAGGGATAGACTTTACCACGAATGGCCAAAATATCCGCAAGCTTTCCCACAGCACTTTCAAAATCACCTGTAATGTCAGAGAGAGCTCCCAACATAATATTTCCGAAGGAATGTCCGCTCATACCGTTATTTATGTTTTCGAAACGATATTGGAGCAGGTCTTCCATAATATCTTCCGTGTCGGCTAATGCCACAAGACAGTTACGAATATCACCGGGAGGCAAAATGCCCATTTCAGTCTTAAGCCTACCGGAGGAACCTCCGTCATCGGAAACGGTGACCACAGCGGTAATATTGCTTGTATATTCCTTGAGACCACGAAGCATGGTTGAAAGGCCTGTGCCTCCTCCTATAACCACAATTCGAGGGCCTTGGGTGAGAAATCTTTTTTTATAGACTTGGTCAGCTATGTTGGTTTTGTTTCCGGAGATGGTATAGACGATAGAGTATAATACTTGTTTTAAAACATATCCTATTATTAGGATACCCAAAAACAAGAAAAAAACACCGATACAAGTGATGACTTGACCGTTCGTTATATCAAAGTCGTAAGTTTCCACAACAAAGCGACTCATATATCTTAAAAGCAATTCAAACCGAGCGTTAACCAAGAATACGGTTCCTATAATTACACATATAAGTCCTATGGGTAAAAACAAAAACCATCTCTTGATTTTCATTCCGGGATATAACCACTTTAATTTTGAAATTATATTCACAAACATAATCTTTTCTCTATAATTTATTATTTATGTAAAATATAATAAAGCAATGATAAGGGGATGTATGCAAGTTATGGGCTTGTCCTATCTATACCCTCCTTGAAACCTCTCACCTTGGCGGATGCGGGTTTCACCGGTCCTCTTTATCTCGCAAAGCGAGGGAATGCAAAAGGGGAGAGGTATGCAGAGGTTAATTATCTCTGCTCTCAAAACGAACCAAATAACCCTCATCTCTCAAATGGTTGGTCAATTCTTCCGCTATTGCTATTGATCTGTGTTGACCTCCGGTACAACCTATGGCTATGTTGAGATATGCTTTTCCTTCTTTGGCATATTCGGGAACACAAAAATCAACCAAGGAATAGAGTTTCTCCAAAAACTCCGTGGTTTTCGGATCGGAAAAGAGGTAATCCTTAACAGCTTGGTCTCGTCCCGTCATATCTCTTAGGGAAGGCACCCAATATGGATTCTTTAAGAATCGGACGTCAAAAACCAAGTCCGGATCAAGAGGCATTCCGTGTTTGAAACCAAAGGCGCAGACGGTTATGTTCAAAAGTTGGTTATCAAAGTTATGTCCGAATTGATAACGGATTTTTTTTCGGAGCTCTTCCGGTTCCAATTTCGTGGTATCATATATAATATCCGCAATATCTTTTACGGAAGAGAAAAGGTTTCTTTCTATATCAATGGCTTCTTGAACGCCTATATTTTCGTTGGTTAAGGGGTGTTTTCGTCTGGTTTCTTTAAATCGACGAATAAGTTCATGCTTATCACAGTTGAGATACAAAATAACCGGGGTGCCGTAGCCTTCAATGGGCTTTCGTTTAATATTTTCGTAGACTGAAACAAGGTCGTCAAAATTGCTTTCACAACGCCAGTCTATAACGGCGGCAAAACCTTCGTAGTGTTCGGTTTTTGAGATAAGACGAGCCATTTCCGGCAAAATTTGAGGAGTAATATTATCGGAAACAAAAAAGTTTATATCCTCAAAAGTGTTGGCGGCAAGGGATTTTCCGGAACCTGAAAGACCTGTAATTATAACTAATTTTTTCATTTTCTTTTTATCCGTTTTTTATTTTTATCTATAATAATTATATCATAAAATGTAATATTTTTCAATAATTACAATACAAAAAAGTGGAGCATTGCTCCACTGTTCTGATTTCTGCTTTCTTATTTAACCTAAATCCTGTTGACGCCCCTATGAATTTCAGACGCCGGTTTGCCCCCCTAAAACTCCGCGAGTTTGCCCTTCCCTAAAAACTCGCAAACTCGTTTTCAGGTTGAATTGCGGCAATCTCGGGGTCCCCAAAAAGTTGAGCGAATAGCGAAAACAACCCAAGGGCTCCCGAAAAGTTGAAGCATCTGCGAAAACTTTTTGGGAATGGGTTTTAGGGGTGAGAAATAAGCACCGCTTTTTTGCCGCAATTCAACCCCTAATACAATAGGGGGGACTGGCTTTTTAACATAGCCAGCCCTAAACCTTAGAGCCCGCTAACAAAAGTGGAGCTTTAGCTCCACAATTTTGATTTTTGATTTTTAATTATTGATTTTATAAAAATGGCGGAGTAGGTGGGATTCGAACCCACGGTAGCAAGGTGTGCTACACAGCATTTCCAGTGCTGCTCCTTCGGCCAACTCGGACACCACTCCACGCATTATATATTATATCACATTTTACCCCCAATTGTCAAGATATAAACCAAAAATTGCAAAATTTTTCTGTTTTATGGTAAAATATTTATGGAAAAACATTTAAGGAAATAGATATGAAAAAAATATTTTTAATTATACTTTTAACAATCCTGACAATATCTGTTTATTGTCAATCTTCTCCAATCCAAAATGCAGCAGAAAAATATTATAATGATTTAATAAAAGATATGGTTCAAAAAGCTTCTTTATCATTGGAAGACATATCTTTAGAGCCTTCCCATGCCAGAGACGGGGGGAAAGGGGCTTACAAGTTATTTTATTCATTATGGGATAATTGGAATAATATACCCTTTATGGGTAATTACTTTGCAACAAGTGCCTTTGAACAACCAAAGACAATTCATGGAGCTTTTTATCTTTGTCCTTATGCTGATGTTAATATTATAACCGATGCATTTACACTACAAGAACCTGATAAAAAAATAAGAGATAAAGATGCTTTTGAAAAAGCCATAAAGGACATTAACGGAGTGTATATCAAAGGGTCAAAGGACCAAATCCCGGAGGATATAAAGGAAGCCCTCGCTGTCATAATTATCGCTTCACAAGAGGCTCTCAAATATCACGAAAAAGCTTTTACGGATAAGAAATATGTTTATGATAACCTCTTTACTTGCCTTGAGAACCTTGGGGACTATGTAGACAGAGATAATCTTCTCGAAGGTGCTCTTATACTGTCAGAATTTACAGATAAAGCTATTAAAAATCTCAAAAAGGGCGACAAGGAATACTATGTAAAGATACAAACGGACCTGGGAACCATAGAGGTCAGCGAAGGGCAAGATAATAACTACACAGACCCTAACAGTTTTATATGTATAGACCTTTCCGGAAATGACAGGTATAGTGCGGGGTATGGTGGCACCAATAATAAAAAGCCTATTTCTGTTTTGATAGACAAAGAAGGAGATGACAGATATGAGACCTCTCAGCCTTGCTCCTTCGGTGCGGGGATAATGGGTTACGGAATATTGGTAGATATGAAGGGAAATGATTTATATATGGCAAACTCTTTCTCCTTAGGTGCCGGATATTGCGGTTTCGGTGCCTTGCTGGACTATGAAGGTGAGGACCATTACACAGGCTATGAATGTGTGGAAGGCTCTTCCAATAACGGTTTGGGATATCTTCACGATTTTGACGGTAATGACAGCTATTATTGTATGGCTTTCGGTCAAGGCTTTGGAGGTCCCGGAGGGTTAGGTGTCTTGGCAGACAATAAAGGGAATGACAGTTATATTGCCGATGATATAAATTTAGTGAACCCCTCCCCACAAACGGCTGAACACAATACCAGTATGTCCCAAGGGGCAGGTTTCGGTCACAGAAACGGCCAAATAGCCGGTGGTATAGGTATTTTGACAGATAAGCAAGGAGATGATGTCTATAACTGTGGAGTTTTCGGACAAGGGGTTTCCTATTGGTATTCCTTTGGAGCTTTGGTAGATTTTGAGGGGGATGACATTTATAATGCGGTTTGGTATTGCTATGGTGCCGCAGCCCACTACTCTGTAGGGTGCTTTATGGATAAGGCGGGAAACGACTCATATACCTGTAATAACGCCTTTGGTTTGGGACACGATTATTCTATAGGATTTTTTGAAGACAGTAAGGGAAATGATAAGTATAAATCCGTAAACACACCCATAGGCTGGGTAAATGCCAACGGCCTGTCCCTGTTCTTTGACCTTGAGGGGGACGACGATTACAGCAAAACAAGAATCAGCGATGCCACCAACAGTTGGAGCCACCACAAATGCTATGCCATATTCCTTGACAAAGGGGGGAAGAATATAATGCCCAAGACAGAAAATGACCTGTTTAAAGACAAATTCTGGGTGGTAAAAGAAAACAGCGACAACCCCAACGCCTTGGCAATAGGAGCGTTAAAATAGATATTTTTTTCAAATTTGCGTTGGCAAATTTTAAAAGCATAAAGCATAAAATTGTGATGCTACGCACCACTTAAGTGGGAGGCTCTAAATTTTAAAGTTGGCTCTGGTAAACATTCTGTCCCCCTACAATCTCCGATTGTGGGGGGTGGATTTTTGCGGAGCAAAAAGACGGGGGGCAATGAACCCCCTTTAGCCCATTCCCAAAAAGTCTTGCGACTTTTCGGGAACCCTTGGGCTTCCCACCCACCCGGCTACGATGGAAATCTTTGATTTCCACGTGGGGGGGCAGTCTCCCATGCATAAGAGGTGGCAAAAAAAACACCCCCTAAGCCGAAGCTTGGGGGGATTTTTTGTCAAAACTATTTCAGATGATGGGGTTGGGAGATAATAAGTTCTGTGATTTCATTATCGGGCAGGTCAAAATCTTCTGTTTGGGTGAAGAGATTGTAATCGGAAGAATAGGAATTGAGCTGTGCAAAATCAAATTTGTTTTCTATCATCAGGTGAGCATCGGAGAGAATAAGATAAAAAGAGGCTCGGTCCTTCATATAGAGTTTGTAGGCTTTTACAAACATTTTGCTTGGGTTGTTAAAAGCTCCTTTCCCGGTAAAAAGATATTTTATGCTCTGGAATTGCATATTCATTCCGTTAAGGTTTCTGTATGTATCGTCTATTTTTAAACCCTTATTTTTGGCAATTAGACGAAGGTTTTTTGAAAGAGTTTCAAGATAGGGAACTTGGTCCTTGTGAGGGAGATCCTTACAAAAGAGATAAGTCTCTATAATCAAAGCACTTTCATATATATCCCATTTCGGTTGTGATACCATAATTACCTCTTATTGTTTTACTTTAATAGTGCCATCTAATATAGCTTCTTTTAAATTTATTTTAAAGTAATTATTACAACTGTCTTTTAAATATACAAAATCATTAATTGAAGTAATGCCTTCTATATATTCATTGTTTGTAGGAGAGTCCATTATTTCACATTCTCCTTTATTTTTATGTTTAACTATATCACCTTTATATAAATAAATATCATTTATTTTAATAATAGGATTAGGAATTTCTTTTTTTTCTTCAACTTTAGGGATTGTTTTAATAACCGTTTTTTTATCTATGTTAGCATCATTGTTTGTAAAAACATCTTTATTCATTACCGGTCTTTTGTAATTTACTTCAAACAATGTATGGCATTCATCAAAATCACACCCCTCAGCCACACAAGTAATAAATTCTTGCCAACAATGTTTATGATATGGCGAACCACAACCGTTACATAATACCATATCATTTAGTATATCATCAATTATTTTTTTACAGTATTCGCAAGTAATATTATTATTAATTTCGTTAGGTTCTTCGATTTGAAAATTAATTATTTCTTTTAATTCGTCCCGGAGAGATGTGAAAGACCTATAGACTTCAAACTCCTTTGCCAAAGCGTCTATATTGGTAAAGTTAATATCCTTTTCGGTGAGAGAATTTTGAAGGTCCATATATAGGGCTTCTATACTTGTTTTTAGATTTGAAAGATTTTTGAGAATATCGGTTTGAGAGTTATTTCTCACGGAATATTCAACAATTTTTGTAAGTTCTTCTTTCATAATATCACCTATTCTTTTTCTATTATAGCGATTTCATCGGGGGTGAGGTTGTAAAGTTGATAAACAAGGTTGTCTATTTGGTTTTCAAGGCTTGTGGTGTCCTTGCCTTGCTTTTTACCCTCTGTTATCTGATCCACCAAATTCTCTATTTGATTGGCTATCTGTCTGTTATCATCGGTAATTTTAGGAATAGGTATTTTATTAAAAGCATCTTTTGAACCGTAAGTATAATTATCTTCATCTAAAATCATATTCAAATATTTTATAATAATTTTACAATTAAATATTCCTAATAAATATTTAACATTTAAATTCTTATTTTTTGAAACTATCATAAACAAAGAATTATTAAAATACCAACCACTTTCTAAATAACAAAATCTATATTCTGAATTTACTGGGGTCCACACGATTTTTTCTTTTTCAAAATCTTGATAATAACCTATTTGGTCTTGAGTTTCAAACCAATCATTAGATGTTCTTTTTCTTGCTTTGAAAGAACCATAATTTTTACCGGTCTGTTCAAGTCTCCTTTTATCAAAATTATCAAGGAAATATTTTTTAATAGCGGGATAATCTTTAATATCCAAATGTAAAGCGGGAAAAGTGCCTATCACCCACAGGTCTGCCCAATTATATTCATATCTCTTTATATCTCTTCCACGGAGGATGGGTTTTATTATAGCTTCCGTTCTTTCTCTCTCATCCCTTGTGGCACAGTTATTTAATATCTCTTCTCGCTTTTGTGTATCTATTATAAAAGCCTCATTATAACCGGTTTTTATACCATAATTAATGGTAATATCATCCCATTCGCCTAAAGGTGTCCCCACTCTCTCTATTTTCTCTTTTAATGATATTTCTTCCTTGGTGCCTATAAACCAGCTGTCACTGGATAATTGATTTAATACCACTGAATTGTTTTTAATATATTCTCCCAAATTATCCTTTGGGTTTTGACCTCGCCCCACTTTTACGGAACAGGCATCAAGGTTATGTTTTTTTGCTTTTTCCTTTTTAATCAATAATATATTTGTGTCTACGGTGGCACTTTCAAAAACTCCGGGGCCCAAGTCTATCAAAATTTTAGGGTTGAACCTACAAAAGTATTCTCTTAAATTTACTCCATATCCGGCACGCATCCACTTGTTGGAAGTGATATAACAAAGGAGTCCACCATCTTTTAACAAATCAATTCCCTTTTCATAAAAAAGACAATATATATCACCCATGGAATCATACACATCAAAATCTTGTGCTCTGTATGTGGATTTTATATCATTATCCATAGATTGCAGCTGAATATACGGCGGATTACCTATAACTATGTCAAAACCATCTTTTATACAAAACATCCATTTTGGATCAAACCAAGAATTTGACTCATTTGTAAAGGGGTCCCAAGATATAATTTGATTAACTCTATCACTTAAATTCCCGGAACTGAAAGCTTCTATGGATAAGTCATCTTTTTTGCTCTTATATTCTTGTTTTTTACTCTCTTTGTTTGCTCCGTGGGAATTGAGATATTGTTCAATGATTTTACTTAAATCATCCACATAGTTATCAAAATCAAATAATCCCGTAGCCTCTTCCAATTTTACAAGAGTATTGGCACTGACAAATTTAAATTCAAGGTTAGGCAGGGGGAAAATGTTTTTGTTTTCTTCTCTGTCATCCACATTTTCATCCACTATAAGAGATAAAAAACACCTTAACCTTGATATTTCCGTTGCCATAGGTTGGATATCCACTCCATAAATGGAATTTCTTATAATTCCTATTTTGTGGATATATGATATATCTTCTTTTCTTAATTTGGTTTTAAAGGCGTCTTCCAATGTTTCATTATCTGTGTCAAAAATATAATCAATCCATAAGTTACCGGTAGGATCCAACTTTTCCAAAACATTGACTATGATTTGCAACATACCCATGGGGAAAGCTCCGGAGCCACAGGCAGGGTCCAAAATCTTTATCTTATACAAAGCTTCAACTATTTTTTTGCTTAATTCCTCACCGAAGGGGTTTTCTTGATTGTCGTCAAATAATCTGTTAATAGCTTCAGCTAAAGGAATAGCTTCTTCTTCTTTTTTCAAATCTTTCTTACTATCTTCAAAAACAAGCTCAGGAATAGGATCTATCAAATCTTTTCCTATAGTTTTCATATAATTTGGGATAACATAATCTCTTAAATATTCTACAGTCACATCATCTATGCTTTTAATGTTTTTATTTTCACTAACAATATTAAAAATATCTTGTTTGTCTATTTTTTTTTCGTCCAGAAGCTCTGCAAATTTCTGAATTTGATAATTATGATCATATTCTATCGGATCCTCCGGATCATCATCGCTGAATCCTAATGTGATTACACTATATTCCTTATGAAAGCAAGTGATTTTCCCGTTTTTAACCATCCACATACAGAAACCATCGTCAGGCTTTTTGTTTTCCTTGATTTCATTACAAAGAGGCTCATAACATTTCTTTAAATAATCTAACAAATACTCCTTTAAAGAACTTTTACACATATAGTCTACAATCTCTCTTGGAGTGTAAAAAGAGCCGGTGGCATTTCTTGCACTTTGGTTTGTATCCGGATCTATATATGCCAAAAGGTTTTCAAATATTCTTCCCAGCATTTCAGGGTCAACAGAGATTTCACTATCGGAAACAGTATTTTCATCAATGGTGAAATTATATCTTGAAAACAATTCAAATAAATCTATAAACCACTGATTTTTGATTTTAATTGTGCCTATATTTGAAAAATTTCTCTCATACTTATCCCCTGTTTCGTCTTGGAACAAACCACCGTTTAAATAAGGAATAGTATCAAATAATGACTTATCTAAAAACAAGTTTGCAGAATCAAATAAGGTGTAATCTCTCTTATTCATTTCTTCGTTTAAAACATTGAAAAACAGAGTCTGTAAAACAGCATTATAATACAAATATTCACTTGTATTTTTAACTGTATCAATACTTAATAATTCACCGGGAATTAAGGGGGTATTTTGAAGAGAATGTTTTTCTTTCATAAACCAACAGAATAAAATTCTGCTCAAAAGTCTTATAATAAAATTATCCCTATCACTATCGGAACCTTTATAAACCAAAATCTTTGCATCTTTGTCTTTTATCTCATCAAAAAGATTTTGGATTTCGGTGTAAAATTCTTTTGTGACAACTTCCACAGAAAAAGCTTCTTTTATATTTTCTATAGTGGCATTGCCATAGATTTTTGCCATTTGTTTGACAAAAGTGTTGTTGGGAGCCTTTGCTTTTACATAATAGGTATATCTCTTATAATTTGAATAGATAGCATTAAATCTCTTATTGAAGCCGGTATAATTAGGGTTTTCTTCATAATCACAGGTCACCAAGGACAAGCGAAAATCATCGCCCTCCTTTGTATAAAAAACAAAAATACCATAATTCAAAAAATTATTCTTTAATAAATCTTTTGCTATATTATATTGATCTTTCTTCTGAGGTTTGGTCCTAAGACCATTCACTTTTATGGCAAAAAAACCAAAGTCAAAATAATCTTTTTCAACCTTTCCTACAAAGGTGATGTTTTCACTTGGGACAGAATTGTTAAGAGTATAAACGAAATCACTGCCAAAATCTCTTGTATTTATATCAAAATACTCATTGGCAAAGTCTTTCAAGTTATTAAGATTGAAATTGTTTATTAGTTTTTGTAAGATATCCATATTAACTCCACTATTATATGAGATTTGTTATTTTTTAAATATCCATCCCCCCGTCATTATTATAATCAAAAATGGAAAATCAAAAATCAAAAGAGAAAATACTAACTTTTAAGAGTAACTATAAAGTTTTGAGCAAACTAATTTGATTATTGATTATTAATTATTGATTTTAAGATGCCACCCCCCAAACTATCGTTTAGAGGGACAGGGCTATTCTTAGCTGAAAAGGTCTTTTTCTCTGTTTTCAAGGGCTATGATAACATTCTTGTTTATCTTGGAAGCCTTTATTGTATTGTCCTTGCAATACTCCTTATACAAATCAAGTAAATTCTCTATGTCATTGACATCGTTTAAATTAACAAGGCTTTTCATATCTCTTATAGACACTATTTCGGTATCTTTAATCAAATCATGCAAAGCTTTTGTCTCTTTTAAATAATTCCTTATAAAATCCGGTTTCCTTGAAAGCAAACCTTTCAAATTATTGAGAGCCTTTGCATGAGTGGAATTGGGCTGTATCTTGGGAGGCAAATTCACATCCTTTAAGAAATAATCTCTTAACTTTCCATATCTGTCCCAAGAAAAAATATCTTTATTAAAAATATCCTTCTCATCATATTCACACTTTACAGAATCGTAAACCTCTTCTAAAGTTATGGTTGTAGGCTCTCCGTTCTCGTCAAAAGTTATGGGAATAAGTCTTGAAGTAAAAGCAAACATAAACATTTCATCTCTTTTATATTCTTTGCTTGACTTAATAAACTTCTTATGAGACCTTATTTTGTCTATAACTTCCGGATGGTCCTTCTTTATCTTTTCATAATCTTCTTTAACAATGGTTTCAAAACTTTTGGCACTGTCATCGTCTACACTGTTTAACTTTTTCCACAAACCGGAACTTGTGGGATTTTCCTTATCCGTAAAGATTTGAGCGTCTTCTCCCAAAGCGTTGTGAATCAACATCATTTTATTTTCGGCTATGGCTTGAATATGGGTTATTTTCTCTCCCAATTCCGTAGGGAAGAAATTATAAATATAGAGGTTCTCAAATACCTTTTGACCTATTCTGTTTATTCTACCCACCCTTTGAATAACTCGCACCGGGTTCCAAGGTATATCGTAATTTATAATCGTATCCGCCCTGTTAAGGTTTAAACCTTCACTTATAACATCAGTTCCTATAAGTATTTGATACTCATTCTCTTGCTCTTCTCTTTTTACAGAGGCGTCAAATTCTTTTCGTATACTCTTTAATTTGGAACTGTTTACAGAGTTATAGGCATACATTATTTTATCTTTAAAACCGGAACTTGCCTCTAATTTGTTTCTTAAATATACAACTGTATCTTTATATTCGGAAATAACCAATATTTTCCCTTTTCTCTTTTCACCGAGAACTTTGATAAGTTCGTCAAACTTGGGATCTGATTTTGTAAGTCCCAAATTCTCAAGCTCTGTTAATATGTTTTCAAAAAGTTTTATATCTTTACATATATCAAATAAAAATTCATGTCTTCTATATAGTGTGGATAAATCATAAATTTGATTTTGTCTTTTGGATCTTGTCTTGTTATGCTCTCTTATATATTCATATATGTCCGGAATGTCTTCGTCTTCTTCCAAAGCCTCAAAATAGGTTTCAATATATGAATTGTCCAAAGTATATTTGTTTGTGACCTTAATACTTCCGGTATATTTTCTGAAAGATTCAATATTATCATAAGTTAAAAGCTTTTCTACATCAAAGCCCAAATATTCTAACTTTCTCCTATGATATTTGACCATATTATCAAGGGTTAATCTAAAACTCTCAAAACAACTCTCAAACCTTTTTATAAGCAAACTGCGAACAAATTTTACTATGTTAATCTGAGTCGCTAAGTTCTCTTTGTCTTTCTTTTCTATTGTTATATAGTCTTCCGGAATATAGGATGCACCGATAAAATGGGCTCCCTTTGCATTTTCAAGATTAAAATATTCACTTATAACTTTATCATAAAATTCTGATTGCTCTTTTGTTAAATAATAATATTTAGGCACAGGAGGATTTATCTTAGATATGTTTTTAATTGCCTCTTCATATCTCTTGGTGTTTAAATCAAGTCTGTTTCGCCTAATAATAACGGGACGGATCAATTCTTTAACCACTTTATAAATTCTGTTTTGCTCTGCCCGAACGTCTACCATATTAACGGCTTTTGCTCTCTTGTTAAAATAATTATTATATAATCTAATCCCTCTCTCTTCATTTTTGAA
Organism: Abditibacteriota bacterium; assembly: GCA_017445025.1. GTDB lineage: Bacteria > Armatimonadota > UBA5829 > UBA5829 > UBA5829 > RGIG7931. The sequence goes on from JAFSVJ010000006.1 coordinate 54,885, forward strand.
ACGACTTATATTAAAGAGTATATTTAGCTTTTTTGAATAACCGTTCATTTCCACGGAAAGATTTCCGTCTTTTGCCAAGGGGGTGTCGTTGGTATCTTCTATAAACAACTTTAAAAGAGATAACATATCACTGACATTGTTATTAAAAGGAGTGGCTGTCAAAAGTATAATATTTGACTTATTTCCTTCAGAGTCCCTATGGTGACAAATACTATATATTTGATCATAACTGTCATTGGTTCGGTTTCTGTATTTGTGTGCCTCGTCTATAACTATTACCTGAGGCTCGTTTCTTAAAACATAGGCTTCCGCATCGTCCAATTTTCCTTGAGAAAAAATCTTATAATTTATCTCAAAATCATCAAGATATGAAGCCCAACCGTCCTGTAAGCTTGGGGGACAAATTACACAAACTCTTTTCTTCATTTTATGTAGGAGCATAGAGGTAATAACACTCTTTCCAAGTCCCACAACATCGGCTATAATTACACCGTTATAAGTCTTTATTATCTTATAGGCTTGTTCCACTGCGTCCAACTGATAATTGAAAAGCTTATAATTATATTTTTCCATTAAATCTTTTAAATCATCGGTGGCTTCTGCCTCTACATAATCATTGAGATATAAATGACACACAAGAGCAAAAGTCTCATAAGGAGAGTAAATGTAATTGTTTTGAGAAAGTTTGATTATTTCTACAAATTCTTCGGTCACATCTTTTGATGTGTCCCATAACTCATTAAAAAAAGCTTGAGCCTTATCTACCAATTCTTTTGTGGGTATTTCAACATTGAATTCGTTCTGCTCATTGAGGCCTTTTTTTGTCAAATTTGAAGAACCGGTTATCATAATATTTCTGATAGCTTGGTCTTCTTTAAGATTAAAAAGGTATAATTTGGAATGGTTAGGGTCTTTAGTCTTTCTGATTTCAATTCTACCGTTTTCAAGAAAATATTCAAACAATTCCAAAACAGACAGAGAATCAAGATTATCAAATTCGGCATGACTTCTTATATTATTAAAAGATGTATCAATATCTTCTAATATGGTTTTCCTATCATTTGCCAAAGACTCTGCCTCAAATAAAACTCCGGAAGAAGTTTTGTCTATCTTTAAACCTACCAATAGTTTTAAATTTAAATTAGGATTTTCTTTCATTGTTTCACATATTTCACCCAAACCGTTGAAATATACAAAACCTACCAAAATATCAACACCCTCTGAAAGGTGACATAAATTATGTAATCTGTCTCTTAAATTATTAATCCCTGAATTGGTGATAAAACTTTCCATATTATTTCCTATATTATAACAATTTACACGAATAAAAATATCTTTACAGTTATATTATACCACAAATATATAGATTTTAAAAGTTTTAAATGTCTTAAAAATGGAACAAGAACTTGTCAAGGGGGGAGAGGCAAGTCCTTGTTCCCGGGGGTGGAAAAACTATATTTTTCTCTCATATAAACCTTGGTCATATATGTTATAGTCTTTTACAACTATTCTTCTTAAAATCTTATATGACTTTTGGTCTATATCATGACCAAGTTTGCAGAAGGCACCATAGGTGTTTATAGCACGGACGGTTGCGATTTGGGTTTCATTTAATCCCATTTTCTTAAAATGTCTGTCTTGAAAACTTTCAAAAAAATAAGGCTTTACAACATTATTATAACTATAGGAAGCGGTTTCAAAACTACAAGGAGATTTTTCTAAGCTCTCTTTTTCTTCCACAGGTTCCGTTTTGGGAGGGGTGATAAATTCAATTAAACTGTCATTTGCTCCCTTAAAATTATTGGCAAAATCTATGGCACAATCGTGTTTGTCAACACAACGAAAGATAGTTGTATCATCAGTTTCTTGAAAAATAATCCTTATGTTTCTGTTTACTCTTATAGAATATAAATCATGTTCCCTGTTTAATATTTCTTTATTAAAACCGGAGGGTAAAGTGTTATCTTTTTGATGATTAATATACTTTTTTATTTGATCGTATATCTTCTTCTTATAGCAGGTGTGGAAAAGCTTATGCTTCTCCACCATATCTATAAACTTTTGTGTTCTGTAGTAGGTCATCTCTTATCTCCTTATCCATACGAAAGAAAACTTTCAATGTCTAAGGATAGATCTTTATCACCATAAATTTCGTGGAGCTTAGCCCGAAAGTATCTTCATACAATTCATCCCTTTTAGGACGGGGGTTAAATTCATTCTCGTAAGCTCTTATCTTTTGAGGATTATACATATAAAACAAAAGTTCGATAAATTTATTAAATTTGATGTATTCTCTTCTAAATGAAATATTAGAAGTAAAGAGAGGACCGCCAAATTGAAGGTTCGATGTAGATAACATATAAGGGTTGTTGTTCGCTTTTAAGAAATTGATTATCTCAATAATTAGGGTTTCAAAAGCCTCATTGGGAAATTGTGGAGTGCAACAATTAAAAATCGTTACCCGACTTGCTTTTGAAACAAGCATTTCGTTTTTTGTTAAGTATTTGGGTTGTTGATAGTTCATGATGTTTTTATCCTTTCTCATTCTTTCTTTTGACACTTATATTATACCACAAAATCAGAAAAAAGTTCCCATAATAAAAAGAATTTTTTTAGAGGAAATTTTTCTGTCAAAGAAATGCGACAGAAGGAAGGGAAAATCAAAAATCAAGAATCAAAAATCAAAATCGTGGAGCTTCGCTCCACCTTGGTGGGCGTCTAAATTTCAAACGGGCTTCTACAAAGTTTTAGAATTCCATCCCCCCGTCAGTTACCGTTGGCAACTGCCACCCCCCACAATCAGAGATTGTAGGGGGACAGAATGTTAACCAAAGCCAACCTTAAATTTTAGAGCCCGCCAACATAGGTGGTGCGAAGCACCACAATTTTGATTTTCTATTTTTGATTTTTGATTTTAATTTTCATCCCCCCGTCAGTTACCGTTGGCAACTGCCACCCCCCACAATCAGAGATTGTAGGGGGACAGAATGTTAACCAAAGCCAACCTTAAATTTTAGAGCCCACCAACATAGGTGGTGCGAAGCACCACGATTTTCTGCTTTATGCCTTGAAAATTAAATAACGGCCCCCCCACGGGAAAATCAAAGATTTTCCTCGTAGCCCCCCTAAAGGGGGTTCATTGAATTAAATTTGCATACTTGCAAATTTGTTTTGTGTTTTGTGATTTGTGATTTGAAAAAAACCTATTTTTCCTTTTCTGTCCTAATTAAAGTTGAGAAGATGAAAAGTAATGCCATAACCAGAATTGGGACTATGCATATACCATATACCACACCGAATCTATCAGCATTTATTCCTATCAAAGCGGGGAAGAAGGCACCACCTATATATCCACCACCAAATAATATGCTCGTCACCGCTCCTGAGTGTCTCGGGAACTTCTCCGTTCCCATTCCCAATATGGTTCCGAACACGGGACCGAGGAAAAATCCTACCCAAAAGCTACCCACATAAGCCACGGGGATTATTTTCACATACCAAACAATCCAACAGACAATAACTGCCACAACTGAGGCTATAACCATTTTTTCTCTTTCTAATCTCTTTGACAATATACCAAAAACCAAAGACCCCAAAGTCAAACCTAACCAAAATATGCCCACACTCTGTGTTGCCACGTCACCGTCCATTCCAAATACATCTTCATAATATACACTTACCCACTCGGAAAAACCGGACTCCACACCCATATATAACATCAAACAAAGCAATATACCCAATATCCATTTATCTCTTAAAAGCATAATCCAAGGGGTTCTTTGGACCTTGTCCTCCGTCAAAGCTGAAGGCTTCTCTTGATTTCTCAACAGGCACAATGCCACCACAATCGCTCCACACAAAGCCACAGATGCCACAGTCAAAAATGCTCCCCTATAACCGCCCAAATATCTCATAAAAAAACCTGAGATTACAGGTCCGGAAAAAGCACCGAAACCAAAGGCTGTTTGGTTGAAATTCATCATGGTGTTTCGCCTTTTGCCTTTCCATGTATCACCAATATATCCTGTGACACAAGTTTCACAAGCTCCTCCCCCAAGGCCAATACATGCCATAGCAACCATTCCCAACAGGAGATTCTTTGTCCAAGGTAAAATCAAAGAACCTACAATAATCACAACAGTCCCCAAACATATTATGGGCAACTTCCCCTTCTTATCTCCGACAGAACCCATTAAAACAGATGCAAAGAAAAAACCCAAATAAAGAAACATAAACATAACGCTCATTTGAGTTTTTGAGATGCTAAAAACATTACATATCTCACTGTTACAGGAATGAGTGGAAGTCAATGCGGCACCGTAACTGTATAAACATATCAAAGCACTTAAACTTGAAATTATCTTAAATCTTCTCGTCATTATATTTTTTCTCTTATGAATGTTATATAATTAAATAAAATCCCAAATGTCTAGTCAAAAATCTTTAGTGATAAAGATTTTTGCCATAGGGAACGAAAAATCGTAGATTTTCCGGCTCTTGCTAAAAACGACAAGCAGTTGTCGTTTTTACAAAAAAGCTTTGCTTATTTCTCACCCCTAAAAGTTTTCGCTATTCGCTCAACTTTTTGGGGACCCCGAGATTGCCGCAATTCAACCCAAAAAGTTTCGGACGGCCCCCCACGGTCGCTTCGCTCCTAATTCCATCCCCCCGTCAGTCCTTCGGACTGCCACCCCCCAAGCTTCGGTTAGGGGGACAGAATTTTTAGGGGGTTCATTGATAGAAAAGCGAAACTTTTCGGGAGCCCTTGGGTTGTTTTCGCTATTCGCAGGGCTTTTTGGGGACCCCGAGATTGCCGCAATTCAACTCGAAAATCCCTGATTTTCGGTCCTTTGGTATTTTATTTATCATTTATTTTTATTTTCACGAAATTCATTTAGTCGCTCTTTTTCTGTTAACAGTCTTTTTCTAAAACGGAGGGCGTCGGGAGTCACTTCCAAAAGTTCGTCCTCTGCTATAAAACCTAATGCGGCTTCAAGTAAAAATTTCTTAGCCGGGGTTATCAAGACTGTTGCGTCTTCCGTAGAGCTTCGCATATTGGTAGCATGTTTGGCTTTAACAATATTCACCACCATATCATTACTCTTGGCGTTCTCACCCACAACTTGACCTTCATACACCTCGTCACCGGGGCTTACAAACAAGGTGGCTCTCTCTTGCAAAGGAGCTATAGAATAAGCTGTGGCTCGTCCCGTCTCCTTGGCAATTATAGACCCTCTGTGTCTGGTTTCTATATCTCCCTTATAAGGCTCATCCCCTTTAAACAATCTTGACATTATGCCATAACCCTTAGTAAGGGTCATAAAATCACTTCTAAAACCTATCAAACCTCTTGTGGGAACGTCAAAAACTATCCTGTTCATTCCCGCTTCGTCTTTTCCCATATCCACTATTTCACCCCGTCTCTTAGATAATTCCTCAATAACAGAGCCCATATATTCGTCTGCCACATCTATTGTCACTGTCTCTATAGGTTCATACTTAACCCCATTCTTTTCCTTTATTATGGCTGTGGGTTTGGAAACACAGACCTCATAGCCTTCCCTTCTCATCTGTTCCAACAAAATAGCAAATTGCAACTCACCTCTACCTGAAACTATAAGGGTGTCCGGTTGCTCTGTCTCCTCAACATCTATACTAACATTTGTCAAGCTCTCCTTGGTCAGTCTGGCAAGGAGATTTCTCATTGTAAGAAACTTTCCGCTTCTGCCTGCCCAAGGGCCCGAATTGACTATAAACTCCATCTTAACCGTAGGCTCATCCACCTCTATTCTCGGAAGAGCTTCTTGACACTCCGGGGAGGTTATGGTATCCCCTATTTCCACGTCATGCTCACCGGATAGCATTACTATTTCCCCGGCTTCAACTTTTTCTGTATTTACTTGTTTAAGTCCTTCATATATATTTAATCTTGTCAAGGTAAAATTCTTTGTCTCTCCGTCTCGCTTTATAACACAGAGATTGTCCTTTAAATTAACCTCTCCTCTTAAAACCTTTCCGCCAAAGAGCCTTCCCACGTGGTCGTCATAGCCCAAACTTGTCACCAACATTTGAAAGGGGCCTTCCTCCACTTTTGGTGCGGGGATTTCCTTTATAATCAATTTAAACAAAGGGTCAATATCCTTCATCTCTTCCTTAGGATCATTACCTGCCAAGCCTTGAACTCCGGAAGCGAAAATATACGGAAAATCTAAATATTCCTCAGGGCAATTAAGCTCAATAAACAGGTCCAAGACCTCGTCCACCACTTCCCAACTTCGCTCGCCCGGTTTATCTATCTTGTTTATAACAACAATGGGCTTTATATTCTGTTCAAGGGCTTTCTTGAGAACAAAACGTGTCTGAGGCATAGGGCCCTCAAAAGCATCTACCAACAACAAAACTCCGTCCACAGAGGACAGAACTCTCTCCACCTCACCGCCAAAATCTGAGTGGCCCGGAGTGTCAACAATATTTATCTTTATACCATCATAATGAACGGAAGTGACCTTTGACAAAATAGTAATACCCTTTTCCCTCTCCAAATCCCCCTGATCCATTATTCGCTCGCCCACGTTTTCGTTACTTCTAAAAGTTCCGCTTTGTTTTAGGAGTTCGTCCACCAAGGTGGTTTTTCCGTGGTCAACATGAGCAATTATGGCTATGTTTCTAATATCTTATCTTATCATCTGTGACTTCCTATCAAACTTTCAGTTTACTCCAAACAAATTCACTCTTCTCTATATCATACAACACTTTGTCTATTCTCTCTCTGTATTCTCTGCCCGCTTCGGTCCAACCCTTTTCAAAAGCCCATAACAAATAATCTCTTCCCAAAGTTTCATCTGCTCTTGACAAAATTGCCTGAACCTTTGCCATACGAGGACTTTCAAAAGAAACCTCTATATTCTTATGCTTATTCAAAGCCTTCTTTATAATATCAAGTTTGCTCTTTAGGCTCTTCTCATTATCCATGGGACAATTTTCGTATCTTGTGTGAGGTTTCGGCACAAAAGATCCGCAAGAGGGAGTAAAATGTGCCTTGGGATATTTTACCGAAAGGATGGTTATAAGGTTGATTATTCCTTTTATATCTTCTTCTGTTTCACCGGGAAGGCCTATCATAAAGTATAATTTAAATTTCCTAAACCCCTCATTATAACTCAAATCTATAGCATTAAAAATGGTTTCGTCTTGACACTTTTTACCAATAAATTCACGCAGTCTTTCTGTTCCCGCCTCCGGAGCTATGGTGACAGTCTTTATATTCCCCCTTTTCATTAATAACAGTTTCTCTTCATCAATGGTTTCAAGTCTAATGGAGGATAGAGAAAACTTGGCACCTTCCTCCACTATTTTTTTGCATAAATCCTTTGAATAGGGATTGTCAAAAACCGCCGCTCCCACTATTCCGTAGGAATGATACAAAGGCAAGTTCTCCCCTATTATAGGCTTTCGCAGCCTAAAAGGCTTTTGAATATGACCTGCGGCACAAAACCGGCACCCACGACCGCAACCTCGAGATATTTCAAACAAAATTGTATCCCCAAATTCTCCGTAAGGGGTGGTAATAAGGCTGTGGCAGAGATATGGGGACAGGTCCTTAACTATATGTTTTTGGTAAAAATCTTTGGGATATTTTGGGACATAAATATAAGGGCTCTCACTCAGAAGCTTAAGCTTTTGATCCTTTGAATTATCTCTCACTAAAATGCTTTCCACCCAATCTAAAATTTCTTCACCGTCACCTAAAATGAAGAAATCCACAAACTCGCTTAAAGCAAAGGGGTTTATGAGAGTTATGGCACCACCTACAAAAATGAGAGGGGTATCCTCATCCCTTTCCTGTCGGAGCAAGGGGATTTTTGCCCGAGAAAGAATTTTCAAAATATTGATATAATCCATCTCAAAGGCAACACAGAAAGCTATGGCACTCATGCTTTTGATACTTCTTTGACTTTCAACTGTCAAAGGCTCGGTTTCGTCCTCGGGAAGAAAAAATCTCTCACAGGACACTTTAGGATTTTGATTTAGCAAAGCCCATACAATTTGAAAGCCCAAGGACGCCATTCCTATTTTGTAAATATTAGGGAATCCCAGGGCTATTTTGTATTCTTTATTATAAGAGATTGGCTGCAGGTAATTCTCCGCTTCTCTCATTATTTTAAGCTTTTCTCTGTAAATCATGGTTCAGATACCATATTATTATATCACAAATCTACCCTTTTTTTCAATTTAATGAGGAAAAAAGCATTTTCTAAATTCTGTCCCCCTAATCGCAAGATTGGGGGGTGGATTTTTGCGTAGCAAAAAGACGGGGGGATGGAAATCTGTCCCCCTAATCGCAAGATTGGGGGGTGGATTTTTGCGTAGCAAAAAGAC